>NZ_CACYJE010000013.1 GCF_902774605.1 uncultured Methanobrevibacter sp. | reverse complement strand
AATATCCAATTGAAAATACCGTGAACGGTAACGTTTTCAGACCCGTCAATCAAATCAGGCATGACTATTCATCCTCCTTTTTGGGCATTATGGATTTTCTTCCGATTTTAGGCTCCAACAAATCATACACTTTCTCAGTCAATGGGAGTGCTACGAATATCACAATATATATTCCCACACAGAATGACAATAGATTGCTGAATCCTGCAAACGCCTCGATTTGAGTCTCCATTCCCGGAAATGCCGCCAAGGTAGGTCCTATGGCAGCTGCATTCATGCTTGCGCTGCCCACTCCACTAGCCATTGCGAACGCATATGGGTGCAGCGGCAGGAATGACAGTGAGAATGTCACAAGGAAGCTTATGAATATTGTGCCTATTACGGTACCTATGATGAATATTGCAAACACTCCTCTTGATTCAGGAGAGTTGAAACCGTACTTGTCAACCACTACCGCAACGTTGGGCTCCCTTCCGATTGAGTTTGTCATTCCGATTGCCTCTTTCTTGAATCCCAATAACAATGCTATCGGAAGCACCAGAATGGTTGCAAGGTGTCCCAGTTCCTGCAGGATTAATGCCGGACCCATGTCAAAGATGAGGCTTATGGATTGTCCGCTGGACACAGCTAATTTTGCAATCAACACTCCTATGAAAAGCATCATTGCCCCTTCAGCAATACGTGCCTGTTTTCTTTGAATCCATTTGATTGGCTTTGCCAGGTAAAAAACAAGTCCCAGGATGATGGTGTATATCAATGGCATTATCGTGATTTCCACGTCCTTTGCGATTGGAATGGTGATAGTGCCTATCAACTCAGCGATGACAACTAAAATTAGTACTGTAATGTGTAATCTGTAATCTCTCCATGGATTTCTTTTTAAAATACGCTTATCCGTTTTTTCCCTATAGATATGTTCAAGCTGAGCGTTTGGATCTTTATCCGGAATTGTAATCCACTCCAAGAAATATTTTGATGTATATTAAAATTTAATATATCAAAAGTTAGTATACAATTTAATATTTCGTATGATGGATTATTTAAAGTATATACATTTGGCACGATGAAATTCACTAAATAGGAAATAGAAAGTGGTGTTGATTTTCACAAAATAAGAAAAAAAGTTATACTGGAACACCAGTCATAACTAAAACAATATGTGCCACAACGGCCGCACCAAGATAAGTTGAAGCAATAACCAGGACAGTAACGATTATTGCGCGCAGACCAAGTGCCTTGAACTCATTCCAACTCTTACCCATTCCAATACCCACATAGGCAAGGAATACGGTAACGATTGAGAGAAGTTCAATCTTTGAAACATAATATGAAACGAATTCGGATGTCGGCATTCCTGGGAAAGCCAATATTATACCCATTACACTGATATAGATAATTGAAGAAATGTTGAAAGGCAGATACCTTTCCATCCACACGCCCGCAAGCGTGAGCAGGGACAATATGAACATTCCAATTAGGGAATCTGTAATGGGATGCTTGTAGCCGATATAGTTACCTATTACAGTAATTATTGAAAAGATTGCAAGAAGCAATATCCAATTGAAAATTCCATGCACGGTAATGTTTTCAGACCCATCGATCAAATCAGGCATAATTATTCACCCTCCTTTTCTTCAACAATTGCCTTTCTTCCAATTTTTGGCTCCAAAAAGTAATATAACTTTTCAGTCAATGGCAATGCAAGGAATATTACAATATATATTCCTATGGAGAATGACAATAGATTACTGAATCCTGCAAACGCCTCGATTTGGGTTTCCAATCCTGGAAATGCCGCAAGAGTAGGTCCTAAGGAAGCCGCATTCATACTTGCACTGCCCACTCCACTTGCCATAGCGAATGCATATGGGTGGAACGGAATTAGTGAAACACTGATACTGGTTAGGAAACTGATGAATACAGTACCGATTATTGTTCCGACAATGAATAATGCAAATATTCCACGGGATTCCGGGGAATTGAATCCATATTTATCAACAACTACTGCCACTTCCGGTTCACGACCGATTGAATTGGTCATACCGATGGCTTCTCGTTTAAATCCTAAAAGCAATGCTACCGGAAGAGCGATTAAAATTGTTGCCAAGTGTCCTAATTCCTGCAACAGCAATGCAGGACCCATTTCAAACAATAGGTGCATTGATTGTCCGCTGGACACAGCGAGTTTAGCAATCAATATGCCGATAAACAGCATCATTGCCCCTTCTGCAACCCTGGATTGTTTTCTTTGAATCCATTTGATCGGCTTTGCTAGGTAAAATACCAGTCCTAAAACCATTGTGTATAGTAGAGGCATTATGGATACTTCTACCCCACTGGTAATTGGGATTTTAATCGGACCGATTAATTCGGCAATTATCACTAAAACGAGTACAGTAAAGTGCAATCCATAGTCCTTCCACGGATTTTTCTTTAAGATACGCTTATCAGTTTTTTCACGGTAAATATGTTGAATTTCATTCGTAGGATTATTTTTATCAGTTATAATATCCTCTCCCACTCACTATAAATTTATCATGCTAATTATTTTATACTTTCAAATTTTTAGTATATAAATTAGTATGACTTAGTTCTCAAAAGTTCTAATAATATGAATAAAAATTATTAAAAACATTAATTTATTTCCTAAAAAGTGAACTAATTATTTTATATGAAAATTATTAAAATTAAAAAATAAGGAATAAAATAATTTAAAAAATCTTAAAACATCCTACAAAGGGGTTTTGACAAGTGACGCCTAGCAGAAACCGGTGTTTCATAAAACCAATGATTTTTTAAAGAACGAGAAATTTTAATAGGAACTTTTTTGCCAGACTCGATTCTTCTGCCGCACTTCTTGCATTTGAAACCCTTGTTCCTACCCGCCGAAGTCATTCTCTTGCCGCATTCACAAACAGGATTTTTATACTCAACATCATTAAGTTCAATGACCTGGAACTTCTCGATATTGAAAGTCTTCTGCTCGCCAATCCCGCCGTAAACCCTGATAACATCACCTGGGCGCAAATGTGAAACTGTTTTTCTGAAGTTCTTGGTTGGCTCATACGCCCCGCACTCAATCTCGCCGGACCCGTCAGATATATAAAAGAACATGTGGCCCCCATCAATGATTGTGGGCTTATTCTTGACGGTTCCAACCACTTCATAGCATCCGAATTGTTTCATGTCGGAAATTCTTGAAGCCTTTTGAATGTGCATGTCAGTGTGCTGATTTGTCTTGAATATGCACCAGTCAACAATCGGCTCATTAACCTGAACTATATCCTTGGCCCTTTGCAATGCTTCGGGAATGTTGGACCTGATGCCGTACAATACCGGACATGGGGTTTTCGGCTCTATTGCAATGTAATCCTCGGAATAGTCAATATTTTCAAAGGTGTCGGGATAGGTTTCCTTATCCATCCTGTAGACTGATGCATGGTCAATCTGCCTTTCAGTACCATAATTTTCAGAATCCCTGTATGCCAGCAATTCAAAGGTGTAATCCGCCAGGGGCAAACTGATGGCCGCAATGGATCCTATTATTCCCCTTCCCTTTTTGAACTTATGGATTTCACATCCTATGGACTCTCCAAACTCTTCAGCCTCCTCAATGGTTATGAATTCATAGATTGCCCTGAATGCATAATCCTGCATTTCACGGGTGATTTCACCCTCATAGAAGATTACCCCTGGATTGGTATTGTCGCAGTCAAACATGGACAGCTTTTCAACTTCCTCAAGAACAATACTGCGGGCCAACTCCGCCTTATCGTCATTCAATATTTTCAATGCAACACCGCCGTTGCCCCTTGTCTTAAAGCGAGCAAAAGGGTTTAAGCGAATCAATTTCGGATAATCCACCAGTTCAATGCCATTATCCTCAAATAGGTTAATGATTTGGCTGGCGAGAAATGTGGTGCACATCCCATCGGGAGAGTCAGTGTCATCTATTCCAATATGCAAATAATTAATCTCAATCACCTACTTAAAATATATTAAAGTTAAAAGAATATATAGTTTAATAGAGGTAACCGAACATGTTGACAAGAAGCCAAATGCTGC
The DNA here is from genome assembly GCF_902774605.1 of uncultured Methanobrevibacter sp. Classification (GTDB taxonomy): domain Archaea; phylum Methanobacteriota; class Methanobacteria; order Methanobacteriales; family Methanobacteriaceae; genus Methanocatella. The sequence continues at coordinate 29,927 of NZ_CACYJE010000013.1, read as the reverse complement.
ACAATATCGAGAATCTCCTAACATCACAGGGCTATAAAACCTCTGACATTTACGACCAGGGCTCATTCGATATTGTGGCGAGAAAAAACCTATTAATACTACTTCTGAAAACGTTTTTGAATATTGACAGCATCAATGAGCAGAACGCCCATGAAATGAAACAATTGGCGAACATATTTCTAGCCTCCCCGATAATAATAGGTGAAAAATCCCGAAACGGAGCATTGGAGGAAGGCGTGATTTATGAGAGATATGACATTCCCGCCATTGGCTTCGATACATTGAAAAACATGATTGTGTATAACGAATACCCTGAAATCCTGGCTGACCGTGGAGGATACTTCGTTAAAATCGACGGCAATGTCATAAAGCAATACCGTGAAGAGTATTCAATGTCACTTAAGGACCTGGCCAACCTGGCCCATGTTTCACGTGCAACAATGTACAAGTATGAAAACGGCATTGTGAGGGCCAACACCGAAACAGCAATGATTCTGGAGGAAATACTGAATACCAAGGTGACCCTTGACATTGACCTGTTAAAGCAGCCTCAAAACGATGCCATCAAATACACTGATGATGTTAATGACTTATCAAAACTAGGATATGGAGTCATATCCACCAATAAAAGTCCATTTGATGCAGTGGCTAAAATGAAAAGTTCAGACAAGCATTCCCCATTAATGGCTAATGTTGAAAAGAACAGAAGTGAGAAAACACTTAAAAGAATGGCAATACCTCTTAAGGACTTATCAATGGTGACAACCTCCGAGCCTGTTTTCATCATCAACAATGACAAGATCAAGGAATCGATCGGCACGGTGCCAGTGATTAAGTCTTGGGAGCTTAAGGAATTTGAAAATTCAAAAGAACTATTGAAGATGATAAAAGAGAGAAAGGAAAACTAGTGTGGTAATATGGAGAACTTACAGATAACTGGAATGGAAAACTATCCGATAAAATGGGTTTGCAATTTCAAAGGCCAGAAAGCCATTGGAATATGTGGCAAAACTCAAAAAATAGCAATGTTTGCATCAGATGAAAGAGTATCCAGAATCCTTGACGATATTGTAATCGGAACCGATGAGGCTCAGGAAGGATACGGATGCGAAGAAAAGGACAGGTGCTGCAATTTCGAATGCGACCTGTGCGAAATCTCACCAAGACAATACCTGCAGATAACCGGCAAGAAACCATCCAACAAGAACATCAAGGACCTGATCAATGGACTGGCTGACTTGAACCAATCCCTTGAAGAGGACGGGCATGTTCCATTTGAAGAATATGAAATTGTGAAACTTTAGAATTGCTTCAACAATTCAAAGTCTTCACGAGCCTCTTCTATTTTTGCAACACCAATTGATATTGCATCCACATAATCAACACTTTTAAAAAAGGTGAATGCTTCCCTTGGTTTCAATACCCCTGCCGCCAATGTCCTGGTGGCTATTATTTTTTTGTTTAATTTCAACACCCTGTCAACGAATTCCTGTCTTTGAGAAGCATTGAATGCATTGATGTCCATCATGTAGGATAAGCTGTTCAAAGGCATCATGTAAAAGTCAAACAAATCCAGATCAATGTTATCCCCAAGCAGGTCTGTTGTTCTTGATGGGAATGCTGTGACAAGGCCTGACAGTGCCCCAGTGTCGTTTATCCTGTTCAGCATCTTGGTTGTCAATCTCCAGTCGTAAGCATCTGTGATGAACTCATCAACAAGCATCAGCGGACAGTCATATGTTGAGAACAGCTCTATATCCTCATCCCAGTCAACTTCCTTTGCGACCTCATAGTTAGGGTTTAGATAATCAACGTCACTCTTGCCTATTGTCGCAATGACTTTCATCACACAGCCCGCATCAGCCGCCAAATCATATGCCTTAAGCAGGTTGTCATCGTTGACGAGGTTGATTGCACGCACGCCCTGGTCATAGGATTCCATGATGACTTCGCAAGCGTATTGGGGATTATTGTATAAATCATCCAGATACAGTCTGGACCTATGGCCGTAATATAGCTCGGCCATGAACGGCCCGTAGCCCAGTATGGTTTGAGGTATTGTCTTGCCTTTATAGTTTAAATCCTCAAAAAACATGGATACCTATTCCTTTTCAACAACCACTGCGGTTCCATATACCAGGATTTCCTGCATGACATCTGATATTTCATTTGAATCGAATCTGATTGCAATGATTCCGTTGGCGCCCAATTCCTTGGCATGTTCAATTGCCCTTGACAATGCTTCGTCACGGGACTCTTCCATCATGGTCACATATTGCTTGATTTCGCCTCCGAAGAGAGATTTGATGCCTGCGCCGATTTGGCCCCCGGCACCTCTGCTTCTAACGGTCAATCCATATATGAAGCCTTTTGTTTCAACGATTCTATATCCTGGCACATCATTTGCGGTTGAAATTACATATTCATCTACTGATACCATTATATCACCAATTAATAGTTATTAATTTAAATGTTATTTAATTGTTTCACAGGAAAATATTTGGAAATGAAATTAATGAATATGTTAAAATTTAAGTATATGAACATCTTTTAAATATAATAAAAAACATACATTTAACTAATATTTATTATTAAATATTCAAGAAAAATTATGGTGAAAATATGAAAGTACTTATTGCTGATGCTATTAACGAAAAAGGTATTGAAAATTTAAAGGAAGTAGCAGAAGTCGTTGTAGATACTAGCATTACTCCTGAAGAATTAGCAGATACCATACATGAATACAATGGAATCATTGTAAGAAGCCGGACAAAATTAACCGCAGACATCATTAAAAAAGCTGACAATTTGCAAATCATCGCAAGAGCAGGTGTCGGAGTGGACAACATCGACCTCGACGCTGCAACCGAAAAGGGTATCATGGTTGTCAACTCACCGGAATCAACTTCCGTGACCGTAGCGGAACACACAATGGGATTGATCTTAAGCATGGCCCGTAAAATCGCAATTGCAGACAAATCAGTCAAAGACGGCAAATGGGAGAAAAAACAGTTCATGGGTGTTGAACTCAGAAACAAAACTCTCGGTGTAATCGGTATGGGAAGAATCGGTTCACAAGTGGTCAACAGATGTAAGGCATTTGGAATGGATGCAATGGCTTACGACCCATACCTGCCTGAAGAAGTGGCTAAGCAGATGGGCGTTGACTTAACAGATCTAGACACAGTTCTTAAGAACTCCGATTTCATTACAATCCACGTGCCTCTCACCCCGGAAACCAAACATTCAATATCCGCTGAACAGTTTGACTTGATGAAGGACACAGCATACATCGTGAACTGTGCCCGTGGTGGAATCATTGATGAAGACGCTTTATACGACGCATTGGTCAACAATAAAATCGGCGGTGCAGCATTGGACGTGTATGAAGAAGAACCACCTGCAAGCGACTCAAAATTATTCGAATTAGACAACATTGTTTTAACTCCACACATTGCGGCTTCAACCAAAGAAGCACAAAGAGACGCTGCAATCATAGTAGCTGATGAAATCATTGACTTGATTAAAGGAAACAATCCTAAAAACGTTTTAAACATGCCACGCATCGACAACAACACCTATCAGGAAGTTGCACCGTACATGGAATTATGTGAAAAATTAGGAAGTTTCATCTCACAAGGAATCAACGGCAAAATCAAAGAGATTGAAATCGTCTACAGTGGAGAATTGGCAGAAATCGACAACCTTGAAATATTAACCAGAACAGTTATCCAAGGTGCAGTAAACCCATTCTTAAGCTCCCCGGTCAATGCGGTAAACGCTTCCCTTGTTGCTAAGGAAAGAGGAATCAGCATTACTGAAGGAAGAAAAGATAACGCTAAGGGTTACGAATCATTAATCAAAGTTATTGCAAAAAGTGATGAGGACACCTTCTCTGCTGAAGGAACACACCTGCACGAAGCAAGAATCCTGAAGGTTAACGGTTACTGGGTGGACGTCATTCCTGAAGGACACATGTTCATCGCCAAATACGAAGACGTGCCAGGAAGCATTGGTAAAATCGGAACAAAACTAGGCGAACATGGAGTAAACATTGGAATCATGCAAGTTGGAAGAGACATAAAAGGCGGAAGAGCCATTATGGTCTTAACCTTAGATAAAGAAATTCCAAAAGATGTAATTAAAGAAATCCAAGCTTTAGACAATGTTTATGAAGCTAACGGATTAGAATTATAAAAAACAATTTTTCACCATAATTGTTTTTTATTTTTTATTTTTACTAATTTTTTTAACACTGCCATCCGAATTTAACTCAATTCTGATTACTTGATGGTTTTGAGGCAATTGAGTATTTGATATGATATTGATCGGATCAAGAGGTATGTGTATATCCGGCCGGTTGTTTATCTGGTGTCTTTTTTCATATTCCGCATAATGGTCTTTGCGGGTTTCATCAAGGGTCTTGAAGAATTCATCATCCTCCTCATCGAAAAATCCCGGTTTGAAATCATCGTCGTCTGTGATTACGTCGCTTTCATCGAAAAAGTCATCGGGATTGTTGTCGTTGAAGTGTGAATAGTCCCCGATTGTGTAGTCCAGATGCTGACCGTACCTATCATATGACCTGAAAGTTTCAAGGGAGTATGGAAGGCATACAATCATGTGGAAGAATCCGTTTTTTGAAAATGTCTTTAAATCCGCATCGGAGGGCATTGCGCTTGGCCCTGGGTGTGAGTGGACTGATCCCATGTACTTGGTATTCATTGGAAGCCTTTCAGTATGAACCACAGCCCCTGTTTCGCATGTTTCTCCCGGAACGAATATTAATCCTGTGATGTATAGGATTTTATCCTTTATTTCCCCATCGAAGAATGCAAGAAATTCATTAGGGTATGATTTTTTAGCATAATATATTACGGATTCAAGAACCTCACGGTCAACCCTTACTTCATTGAATTCATCCTCGTTTTTGTTTCCGAACAGTCTTGATATAAAGCTCATTTAATCACTCCGATTTTCTTAAAGAATTCTTCAGTGAATTTTGGAAGCTCCCAGTCGGTGTGAACATAACTCCTGTATGATGTTTGGTTCCTGTTTTCCTTTTTGTTGAAACCGACCACTTCCTTATGTTTCCTATATATTCCTATCCCTCTTTTTTTATAGGTTTCGATATCGTTTAAGTTAATGCCATTTTGGAACAATAATTCATGGATTTCATTTAACTTCAACCCATTTATTTTATCGTTTGCTTCAGAATTTGAATACTTTGATTTGAGGTAAGTGATGCCGTGGGAGTTGACGCAATTCCTCCAGCATTCGTCCTGCCTCCACCTGAAATATTTAAGAATGTCCCCCTCCGCAATCGGAATTATCCTTGAATCGAATGCAGGGGGCTTTGTGAAATCAACATCATAATGCATTACAAATGAACTTGCGGTGAAACTTGCAACAACGGAATCTATCTTTTCAACACGGCCTTCAAAAGGAACATTATCAAGTATCAAGCTTATCTCATCTGAAAAAGTGTAGACGAACAATGGAGAGAATTCCTCAAATAAATCCCTACATACCATTGAAATTACCTTGTAAAAATTCTCGTCATATGGCTTGACCAATTTTAAATCGCTAGCCAGCTTATGGAAACTTCTGCCATCTAGACGAATGACAATCTTTGAGTTTTTCGGAACTTTTAGAGATGAATAAACTTCATAATCCTTCATTACATACCCACACAAATGGTTTCATTGAAACTTTTAAGCAATCTAATTGCTGAAAGTGCCGCCAGCATGCTTGTTTTCGGATTGGCCGCACATGGATAATTCATGGTTGTTGTCTTGAACTCACCGAAATCCCCCTTGGCGGTGATTTCATGCACATTCCTGTCAACTTTCGGGTCAACAATGATTTTCACGTCAATGTCTCTTTGGCATGCGATACTGATGGTTGCCGCAACATTGATGTTTAATGGGAATTCCTTTACGGCATCGGATGCTTTTCCTTCAAACAGCACCTCTTCAGTATCAATGTTCTTGCCAAGTGATTTTGGTGATTTTCTAGTAACGAGACTAACTTCCTTAAGACCGAATTTGGCAACAGCCTTTATTCCATCCAAGCCGACGATGGCTCCTGATGGAAGGTGTATCTTGGCACCGTTATCCTTTGCAAGGGATTCTAACTCATGATAAAAATCAAAATCCATCAATGCGCCGATGCTCATCACGATCATGTCAATTCCATGACCTAGCACTTTTGGAGCATATTCCTTTACTGAAACCGGCGCTGCACATTCCAAAATCAGATCAACATCATTCAGCATGTCATCAAAGTCAAGAACCGCCACGCCTCCAGCCAAGCTTGCAAGGTTTTCCGCTCTTTCAATATCCTTGTCAAAGAAGTATGCAATGTCTATATTGTTTTCTTCCTGAACAATACTGGTTGTTATAATGTTAGCAATGGCTCCACAGCCTATAATACCTACTTTCATAGTTATCACGTAAAAAGAGTTTTATAAAAAAAAGAATTTAATTGAAAGATTTTTTGATTATAATCTTTCAGCATCGAATTGGGTTTGGGTTTCAACTTGTGGTTCTGGGTTTTCTGGTTTTGGAACTTGAACTTCAGGGATTTGAGGTTCCGGATTGATTTTTTTCATATCCCTAGGGTTAATTAACATAATGTCTCCAATAGCCTGAACCTTATCAAAATCCACGGTCAATAAATCGCTTTGGAATGACCTCATTTCATTTTCTTCAGGACTTTCTCCACGGAGCATACCCATAAATGACCTGGAAAGACCTGCTGGTTTTGGTTGTTGTTCAATAGCCCTTACTTGTAATTTTGAAATAGTTCCTAATCTAATATTAAGAATGACGTCTTCTACACGACCAACATAGTGTCCTGTGTTGGTATAAATATCTAAACTGCGTAATTTTGAAACTTCTACCATGATTACACCACATAATAATTAAATAAATATGTATAAATTTATTTTATTGTTAATATAAATAGTTTTTGTTTTTTAAACTTTAAAATCGCTTATTTAACAAAAAATTTATTAAATTATAAATTTAAAATATAATTTAGACTAAAAAGAGGACTTCAAATGTGGGATACAACTAAAGATTATAGAATTCTAGTAGCAAGCAAGGCAAGAGAAAACTACCTGAATCTCATTCCAACAGCATCATTCAGAGGAAGTTGGAACAAGAAACAAGCTATTGATTTAGGAAAACAAATGAACAGTGATTTTCAATCATTAACTTACTCTTACCTTGAAGGAGATGAATTGGTGAACTCTCCTGATGTTGCTTCATTAAAAGAAAAGGCTGAAAAAATCATCGAATACCTGGGAGGGGACGATTGGAACAAGAAGTTCCTAAGCAACACTCCAAAAGAGGACAAGGAGAAAACCCAGGAAAACATTGCAAAGGTGAGATTCTTCCTAGACACTATAATCGGCTTAAAAGACCGTCTGGCCTTAGGCCCGATAAATGATCCGATTATGGGAGTGGACATCAAGGTCGGTGAAGTGATGAGCGTTACACAGCATCCTAAAAATGATAAGCTGATGTTATGCAATGTCAATCTTGGAAAGCGTGCAATAACCGTTGTCACAAATGACCTGAACGTTAAAGATGACAATAGAGTAGGAGTTTCCCTGCTTCCCCCACAGTCATTCAGCGACATTGTGAGCGAAGGAATGTTCCTTGGTATGAACGGCAGCATCCTAAAGGATGTTGAAGGCGAACTCGGCCAAATGCCAAAGGGAATACCTATGGAATCCCTTAATGAAACACGTAACCTTGTTGAAAATTATTTAAAATAGCTAAAAATTTAGCTATTTCATCTTAAATTTAACCCTATTAATTTTGTTTTTGTCATTTCTTCAACGGCGTATTTAATTCCTTCTTTTCCAACGCCACTGTTTTTAAATCCTCCGAAAGGCATGTTGTCTGTTCTGAATGTTGACTGCTTATTTATGAATACTGTTCCTGCCTCGACTTCCCGTGCACATTTCATTGCATTCGAATAGCTTTCAGTGAATACTCCTGCCTGAAGACCATATTCAGTATCGTTTGCCACTTCAATGGCTTCCTCCACTGAATCTATGCGGATTATTGGTGCCACCGGACCGAATGTTTCATTGACCACAAGATCCATGCATGGAGTTACCTTATCAATTACTGTTGCCTGATAGAATGCTCCTTCACGCGCTCCGCCAATCAATATTTCTGCACCATCTTCAACTGCATTGTTAACTGTCTCCTCAACTTGTCTGGCGGCATTTTCAGAGATTAATGTTCCAAGAGTTGTTTTTGAGTCCAGAGGATTTCCCATCACCAGCTTTTCGGTTTCCCCAACAAGCTTCTGTGCAAATTCATCAGCGATTTCCTCTTCAATGATTATTCTCTTAACGCCCATGCAGACCTGGCCGGCATTTAGGAATGCTCCGTTGATCACTCCTTTGACTGCCTTGTCAATATCTGCATCCTTCAGAACAATCATCGGGTCGTTTCCGCCAAGCTCAAGTGTCACCTTTTTCATCCCTGCCTTTTGGGATATCATCAATCCGGTTGTTACGCTTCCTGTGAATGATATTTTATTAACTTCCGGCGAGGTTACAAGGTAGTCTCCAACTTCCGAACCGTAGCCTGTCACAGTATTCACCACCCCGTCGGGGAATTCCTCGTTAAGCAGTTCGCAGAACATCATCACTGTCAGGGGCGCTTCTGTTGGTGGTTTGACTATCACTGTGTTTTTGCATGATATTGCAGGTGCTATTTTATGGATTGTCAGGTTTAGGGGATAGTTGAATGGAGTTATTGCAGCCACCACCCCTAATGGGAGGCGTTGTGTGAATGCAAAAAATCCCTTTCCGTTCAATCCTGCATCCAATGGTACGCTTTCACCATAGATTCTTTTTGCCTCTTCAGCGGCCAGTTTAAGTGTTTCTATTGACCTGTCCAATTCCACCAGGGATTCATTTATTGGTTTTCCAACCTCCCTTGTCAACAGTTCGGCAAATTCCTCCTTATGTTCCTTTAGCTTTTCAACAACATTATAGAGTTTGTTTGATACTTTGAATGCTGACATTTCAGTCAATGATTCCTTTGCATCATTAGCCGCATCAATTGCCAATTGTGCTGTTTGCAAGTGTGCTATCGGCACTGTGTCGATTACTTCACCATTGAAAGGATTTTTCACATCCTGCCTGTCTTCGCTTGTAACATATTTTCCGCCTATTAGCATGTCCATCTTATCACCTGTTATTAATATTTTTATATTAAAAAATTATAAATATTATCTTATGGAAACCGATAGATTTGAAACATTTTTTGATGCAATCATTGCAATCATAATAACGGTTCTGGTTTTGAAAATCCCCCAGCCGACAACTCCTACCTTGGCTGGAATTTTGGAGCTGCAGAACATTTATATTGCCTATTTGATTAGCTTTTTGATATTGTATAATATCTGGTATGCCAACCATAACCTGTTCCGGGCTGTGGACAATATCGACAATATCACATTGTGGATTTATGGAGTCATGACATTTGTCATTTCTTTGCTTCCTTATTTCACCATTTGGATTGCGAATAATGTTTATTCAATTCCTGCCGAGACAATGTTTGGAGTGATATTCATTGCAACACATATCCTGAACACTGCTGCGAATTGGACCATTGTCAAGAGCAATCCCTACAGCAACATCCATGATCTTCAAATCACAAACCCAATGCATAACATCCCGTTAATAGTGATGGCGATTGGTTTTATCCTGACCTATACCGTTTATATACCGGGAATCTACATTACCTGCCTGTTGTCAATTGTCTTATGGATTTTGATTGCCAGATTTACAAGGGAGGGTGAAAATGGAAACTGAAAGATTTGAAGCCTTGATTGATGCCATTTTAGCGATCATCATAACAATCATTGTTCTGGAGATACCTCTTGCATCATCCGGCTCCTGGGAAGCATTGTTTGCATTGAAATATGAATTCATCATTTATGCAATCAGTTTCATTGTATGCTTCAACTTCTGGAATTTCAACAATAACCTGTTCAGCATCGTGAACAAGGTTGACTCAAAGGTCATCTGGACAATGGGAATCACATTGTTCGTGTTCTCACTCCTGCCATACCTTACAACTTTTGTTGCGGAGAATTTCTATGTGTTCTTCCCGCAATTCCTCTATGGTTTGAGTTTCATTGTAACCGCATTGCTTTCAAAGCTGATTTCCAAGTTCCTGAAGGATTCCGATCCGGCAAATATTGCATTGCAGCTGGTTTTACAAAAAGATTATATTTACTTAATGACCATTGTTCTGGTCATCATCGGGATGGTTATCGGGTATTTCGCATATCCTCCGGCAGTCATCATTTGCTGCCTGCTTTCAATAGTGACAATGTGGATTATTCCTAAGCTTAAAGGACACATTTAGATTTTCTCATGTGAGAAAATCTAAAATCAGTCTAGTATGTACTATATGCATCATACGCAGCATATAATGAATATAGTATAGTCACTATGTTTCCGATTATTCGAATATGGAAATAATAAACCAAAATGCCCATAATTAGTGCGATTACAAACATTATGATACCTTTTTTCTTATATCCATTTATTGCTTGACCCACACCTGGAATAATGAAGGATAGTATTGCGTTAACTATTGCATCAGATTGCATCTTATCACCATTGATTTTCTCATTAAATGCTCAGCTGGATCAAATGTTTATCATTAAAAATATTAAAATTTTGGCAAATATATCAGACATTAATCAGTCATGATACTTCTTAAACAGATATGCCAGAATGGACCCCGCCAGGTTTTGCCAAACTGAATATAATGCCCCTGGAACTGTTGCCTGAGCAAGGTTTGGGAAATGAGTTTTAGCAAGACTGGTGGACAATCCTGAATTTTGGAATGCCAATTCGATGGCTACGGTAATGATTTGTTTCCTTTTCATACCGGTCAGGTAGCCTGCGACAAATCCAAGCAGCATCCCTAAGAAATACAATAAGACAATCACGACAATCACAATCACGGAAGATGTCAAGATTGCCTGCTTATTGGCTCCGATTACTCCTGCAACAATCACACAAACAACCAGGGAAGCCAAACCCGGCAAGTAATCCTTTAGCTTTTCACAAAAGCTTGGGAACTTATAGTTTAAAAGCAAACCTAAAGCAATTGGAATAAGCACTATATGCACAATTGAAATGAACATGTCCACAGGATTGAAATGTATCAGATTGCCTATTAACAGCAATGTGATTATTGGAGTTAAAAGCGGGGATAAAATAGTGGATATTGCAGTCAGGGAAACTGACAATGCCACATCACCATCTGCCAGGAAGGTTATGACATCGGAAGCGGTTCCTCCAGGTACAGTGCCGACCAGCACCAAACCTACTGTCAGGGCAGTGTCTAAGGAGAAAATGCTTGCAATAATAAAAGCCAAAACGGGCATGATAATGTATTGGGCAGAGATTCCAACCGCTATCTCGCGGGGATGCCTGAACACATTGGCAAAATTATCAAATTCCAATGTGGTACCCATTGTAAAAATCACCAAGCTTAAAAGCAGATTGATTACCTTTACCCCATTGACTTCACTTAAAACCCAATTGAAAGCCACCGGATAAATTAATGATGATATGACGAACAATATGATAATTATGAAATAATATTTTTCAACCGCTTTGAACACTCTCTTCATATTGTGAATATTTGTTTACATTATTTAAAAAGGTGATGATGAATGGGAAAATTTCATCATTTAAAAAGCTTACCCAATGCTTTCAACTCATTGTTGAATTCACTCACCTCCCTGGAGGATATCTCCCCACTCAAATCACTCATGTAATTATTGTACAAGTAGATTGCAAGAATCACCACAACCACAATTCCGCCGAAAAGCAATATGAATTCCGATGATGCCTGTCCCTTATTATCCATTTAAAAACCTCCCATTAGCAATGTTCCGCCGAATGTTGATATTAAATAGAATATTCCGAATGAAGCAACAACCAACGGCAATGAGTATTTCACTCCCTTTTTAACCTCACCATCCATTATGATGCTGATTATGAAACCGACAAGTATCGAATGGATGATTAAATATATTTCCCCCGCTATCGGTGCGGTCATGATGATTTCCGATTCCATGCCGAATCCCTGCATGAAGCTTGAATAGACGCTGACCATTCCTATGGCGAACGGGGTTGCTATGACTGCTGCGATTAAAAGGAACATCACCGACATCATCACCGATGATCTTCTTTCACGCTTCAATGCCATCAAATCCCTTAAGTCATCTGACACATCAGACAGCACCTTTGAGATGCTTGAGCCGCTTTTACGACCGTCAAGTATTATTCCGAATATCCTCTCCAGTTCACGGGATTTCAGTCGCTTGCTCATTGCAATCCATGCCTCATCGAAATTGCGACCCATTCTAATCTCAATGATCGTCCTTCGCATCTCATCGTATAATGGACCTTCGCCGTACTGTGACATGTCCTCCATTGCGTTTTCAAAGCTCAATCCTACCTGGAGCATGCTGGAGAGTTGCCTTAAAAAGTCAGGTGCCGTCCGCTCTATTTCCTGTGCCCTTCTTTCCTGCTGAACAATGACATATGTGAACAGTCCAGGAATTGAAAAAAGTGGTATAATCAACACAGATAGAGGAAGGTTTAGAAACATCAATGATGATGCTAAAGCAGTTTCTGACAATAATAAAAAAATTACAAGAATAGCTAAAACTTTACTCGCATCTGTAAAAATGGCTCCACTCAACAAAAATTCCTGAAACTTGGACAAATATCTTGCAGGAACAATATTGTCAATGACAACTACTAAATTATCAATTATTTTCAGATTCATAAAATAATCTTATTCTTCCAATAATATAAAGACTTGGTTATCGCCCAAATCAATTTTACAATATGAAAACACTATTTATTTCAAGTGATAATTTTTTTGTAAATTTTATCACATATTTGTCTATTGGATTTAGGTGTGGAGGATACATAGAGCAGATAACGCATTAACATTATCCGCAATAGAGATTAATTTTTGATTGTGATAACTGTACTGTTCAATCCCAAAACCCTGGAATAATCGATTTTATCGGCTATTCTGTTTAGGACACTAATGTTGTCAAATTCCAAATTATCATTTTCAGTCATAGGATTGAAATCGATTCCTGTATCCTTGATTGAAATCGTGATATTGTCATCATTATTTCTGACAATCACATCAATTGTGTCGACCTCATCATTAATGTTGATAATATTCACAATCATTTCCTCAATGGCCATACTTACCACCATTGCGGATTTGTTGCCTTCTAAATAATTTTGAACCTCTTGTGACAATTCAACAGCCTCTTCAATATTGCCATGTATGGTATACTCGCATACTTTTGTATCGTCATTATGCTTGTTGATAAAAAATCCTGAGAACTCCCCATTGGTTTTCCTGTTGAGGTATCTTGAATATGCAAATATGAACAGTATTGTAAAGAGTTCTGCCAATGCAAATGAAATCCAGATTCCATTTCCTCCAAACACAAAGGACAATACTGTTGCAAATCCAATCGGAAATATCAATCCTTCAAGCAATGAAATGATTGTAGACAATTGATTTTTCTGTATTGCCTGAGAATAGAACGTATATAAGAATGTTATTGCAGTTCCCACATAGCTTATTGCAAATATCCTTACAGCATTTAAGACAACAGGAACATAAGCCGGGTCCTTAACGCTGTACAACATCAACAAGGATTGAGGACAAATGATGAATAAAACCGCCAATGCAAGACTTGAAACAAACACTATTTTCAATGATCTGCGAATAATGTAATTCACACCGGAATAATCCTCTTCCTTATAGTAAACTGACACAATTGGAGACATTGTCTGAGATGTCCCAATTAAAAATATGTACAATATGAACAAACTGTTATAACAAATACCAAATGCTACAAGACCTGCGTTTCCAACATATATTCCAATCAAGGAGTTTATAATCAATAGCTTTAATGTCAAGTACAATTGGGTCGATGCAGATGAAAATCCTGAAGTGACAATCCCCTTAAGGAAAGATAAAAACGAACTTAATTTCAATTTTATGAATTGTAATGTACGCTCTGACTTGAAGAAATAATATGAAATGAATATTGAACCTGTCAAATACCCTGTTGAGGTAGCCAATGCGGCACCCCCTATTCCCAAATTAAAGAATTGAATATATATGAAATCAAAGCAGATGTTGATAATGTTAGCCAACAATATTGCTCTGAAAGGCAAGGTAGGAATTCCATCTGCCCTTATAAAGTATGATAAACTCATCATATAACATAAAAACGGCATTCCAATAACCAATGAACGGAAATAGCTAGTGACATCCGGAATCAATTCGGGCTGTGAAGCACATAAAAACTGGGCAATTGAGCCTGAAAATATAAGACCTACAATTGCTATCACTATCCCTATTGTTAAAAGAGATATTATTGCCACCGAAAAGTAGCTATTGCTCTTTTCATCATCGAATTCCGCCTTTGCAACAGAGCAGAGAACACTGCCTCCCAATCCAATCATCCAGTAAATGAGATTTACAAAAGTGATTATGGGAGCAACAATCTGAATTGCTGACAGGTTGGCTGCACCGAGCAAAAAACTCACAATCAAACCATCTACAAAAAGACAAATATTTCCTGCCATGGAAGTGAATAATGTAGGCAGAAAAAACTCTGCAAACTTACTTCTTAATAACTCATAATTACGTTCATACATTGTTTTACCCCTTAAACACTAAAGAAATCAAGTTCATCCAAGTATTTTACAAAATTATAAACATATTCCTCTGAAAGGAATGGCCATGTAATTCCTAAACGATATAATGCCTGAATTGTATAGGAATTGTCTACAGGAAGCCATATCTTTTTAACCTTACCTGAACCAATAGATGTGATTAAGCCGGAAACTCCCTCTTGTTTTGTTTTGTCTGCAAGAGCTTCATCCAATGCTTTTTGATAATCATCCTCTTCAGCAGGATCAATTGTCAATCCTAACGGTCTAATTATATTAATTATATCTCCAAAATAGATATTGTGATAATCATATGGATGGAAAACAGTACATTCCTTAGGAGTTTTAGACAACCCCACAATAGCTTTGGCGGTAATGTCAATCGGTGAAAATTCAACAGGGTTCATAAGCATGGAATATGGCATTTTACCTATTGTCACGAACGCCTTAAGACGGTTGATGAAACCGTTTGATACGAAGTTGATTTGGAATTCACTGTCCGAACTTCTGGCCATCAGGTTACCTACACGCATAATCTTGACATCCAAATCATCATTAACGGCAGCTTCCAATACAGCACGTTCCGCAAGGAATTTACTGTTTAAATATTGGTTATCCACTGCTTGACCGATGAAAAGATCATTTTCTGTGAATTTAACGTCAACTGGAGGATAGTTGTCAATACTTTCGCCCGCAATACTGTAAGTTGAAATCTGAACATATTTCGCATTCTTCATTTTAGCAAACTTGAGTCCATTGACTACACCGCCAAGGTTGATATCTTCAATGTCTGTTCCTGAAGAGAAGTGTTTTACGTTAGCAGCACAGTTGAATACCGTATCTATTTTCTCATGCACAAGCTTTTCAAAGTCCTCAAAGTTTGTGATGTCCCCTTCGATAATGTGCAGCCTTTCATCAAATGCCTCATTGTACTCATCTGAGAAATAATAGAATAGAAGTGATTTCAATCTTTCAGCGCCGCTTAGAACCTTATTGGATCTTATGAAACAGTAAATTTCACCATCTTCATTTTCAAGTAATTCTCGCAATACATGTATTCCTAAAAATCCTGTGGCTCCGGTCAATAGCACATTACCTAAGCTGTCTTGGATTTCACCATTAATGATTGTTTCAATATTGTTTTTCTCAAGCAGCCTGTTGATTTCAGAATAGTCATAAGCCAATTCTGATTTCTTCTCTAATGACTCATCAGATAATATAAAGTCTGACAATGCCCTTGGAGTCGGATTTGAGAATACATCCCCGTAATTAAGGTTATAATTTCTGTTAATAGCCTCCATGGTAATTTTAGTAACTAGAAGTGAAGTTCCACCGATTTCAAAGAAGTTGTCCGTAGCGCTTACTTCATCAAGTCCTAAAATTTCTGCAAACAGGCTTGCAAAGAATGCTTCAATGTCATTTTCAGGAGCAACATATTCAGTGATTAGAACTGGTTCAGGCAAATTCCTCAAATCGGTTTTACCGTTTGCAGTTTGAGGCATTTCATCAAGTTCCATGTAGACTGTTGGAACCATGTAATATACCAATTTTTCAGCAAGTGAAGCCTTTAACTCATCAATATCAATTGAATATCCGTTCTCCTCACGGTTTTCATCCTTGTAATCATCATGAACAGTGAAATATGCACATAAGTGATCATTGCCCTTAATCTTTTTAACTACAACGGCAACGGATTTGATTCCAGGGAATTTTGAAAGACCAACTTCAATCTCACCTATTTCAATCCTTAATCCTCTGAGCTTGATTTGGTTATCCATTCTTCCGAACACATAATAGTCCCCATCTTCAGTGACTTTGACAAAGTCCCCTGAGCGGTAGAACCGGATTCCGTTAATTGTTTCATATGCCTCTTCATTTTTCTCAGGACGGTTCAGGTATTCTCTTGAAACACCTTTCCCTGCAATGTACAATTCCCCAATGACATTTGGAGGCAATGGGTTTGAATCGAAATCCATAACCATTTCATGTACGTTGAAAAGCTCTTTTCCAATGTGAATGTCTGAACTTTCAAGCAATTGACCGTTACAGTAGACTGTTGTCTCGGTTGGTCCGTACATGTTGAATAATTTTCCATTGGAGTTTTGTGAAAGTAGTTCATATAATCTGGCGGAGAATGGTTCTCCAGCGTGAATGTATACCTTGAATCCGTACATTGTCTCCTGCATCGCTTCGATTTCCAGGTATTGCAGCAAACGTGATGGAGTTGCAATGTAGACATTGGCGCCTGTCCTGTGAATCAGGCTCATCATTTCGATTGGGTCTTTGTATTCGGTGTCATTAGCAAATACCATCGGCACCCCATTCAATAGGGATCCCATAATCTCTTGCTGGAATACATCAAAAGCAACTGTTGTGGTGGACAGTACCTTATAATCCTCTTTTTCAAGATTGTGCACCAGTTCATAGGTACAGACATTTCTAGGATCAGGATAAACGAAGTTTGCAATGTTTCCATGTTCGAGAATTACTCCTTTCGGAAGTCCCGTGGAACCTGAAGTGTAGATGAGATAAGCCATGTTATTTCCATGAACGTCAGGGTCAGGGTTTGAAGTGTCCTCCTCTTTTAGAAGTTCATGGACATCCAATAGATTGTCCCCATATTGGGACAGGTCTATGGATTTTTTCTCAATCACATCATCCACAATTATGTATTTTGACTTGCTGTCGGTCAATACGTGCTCAATTCTTTCAGAAGGATATTCTGAGTCCACCGGAATAAATGCAGCGCCTGATTTCAAGATACCGAAAATTGATGCGATTGTGTTACTGTCCCTGTTGAGAATGAACATTATCCTGTCTTCAGGACCTACGCCCTTTTTGATAAGACTATGTGCAATCCGGTTGGCCTTTTCATTTAATTGCCCATATGTGAATTCCCCATCGGTGGCATATAAAACAACCTTGTCCGGATGCATTTCCACCTGATTTTCAAATATCTTGTTTAATCTTTCCTCTGGAATTTCATCATATTCTAAATCGTCAGCTCCCCAATCATCATTTTCGATTATTGAAATATCCTTCATCAAGGTTTTTTCATCGAATTTTTGGAATTTATTCAGAACAACCCTAATACAGTTAAGGAATGTATCAATTAAAGTTTTAGAGTATAATTGGTCATTGTATTCGCAGAAAATCCTGTATTGGTCTCCGATATCAACAACATTAATGTTTATCTTGAATTTCAATCCTTCATAATCGATTGATTGCCTTTCGACATTCATTCCCCCGATTTCAATGTCCTCTATGATTTTTCCGTGATATGCATACAATATTTCAGGAGTGATGTCGAACTCGTTTGAAATTTCTGTTAGAGGATATGAGGAGTAACCCAATACGCTTAACCATTCACCATTAATGTAGTCAAAGTATTCCTTGATATTTGAATCTGAATTCAATTTCAATGCTAAAGGCAATGTCTTAACCATCATTGCCAATGTCTTTTGCTGGTTTGGATTGAATCTGCCGTTAGTGATTGTTGCAATCAATATTTCACGATTGTAAACAAACTTGTTTATGACAAATGAAGTTGCAGCCAGGAATAAGTTATTTTGAGATATGCCTGATTTGGCGCAGAACCCATCAATGGATTCCTTATCCAAGAAGATATCATCCATTGCAGCACTGCCTTGTGACTCATCACCATTGATGTCCTGTGGAATCAATGTGGCATCATCAAATTCCTTAATCTTATTGGAGAAAAATAGTTTAGCCTCTTCATATAAGCGGGATTGCTCTGTTTTCTTTTCATTCAAGGAGTATTCGAATCCATCAAGCTCTTCAAGATCATAATCTTTCCCATCATAGATTTTAGCTATTTCATCAAATAGAATGTTTAATGAAGTTCCATCAACGATGATATGGTGGAAATCAGCAAGCAGCATTGAATTTCCAACTATCTTGAAGCGGAACAATGGCCCCTCATCAAGCTTGAACGGCTTTACAAACTCGTCCACATTAGCATCATCAACCATTTCTATTAAATCCTCAACTTTAAGGTCATCCCTTCTTTCTTGGTAAACCTCACCGTTTTCCATTATAATTCTTGTTTTTAGATATGGATGATTTTCAATGGCTTTAACAATTGATAACTTGAGTTTATCTGCATCAATGCCTTCATCAAATTCTATTTTCTTTGGAAGATTATATGCAGTGTTTTCAGGGTCTTTAATGCAGTCAAAGTAAACTCCAAGTTGATTTGAGGTTAAAGGATATAATTCCTGCACATCACTTGATGATGCGTCTTCAATCTTAATTTCTGAAGCGATTCTTTCAATTGTCTTATAATTAAGTATTTCAGTAACGTTTAACTGTGCATTCAAGTTATTGTAAATTGCAGACGTTAATTTGATTACAGACAATGAAGTCAATCCTATGCTGAATAAATCAGTGTTCACACCAAATTCCTCAATGTTCAGGAGTTCAGATACAATATTGAATAACTCCTGTTCGATTTCAGTTCTTGGTTTTATAAAATCATCAACGTCAATTTCCGGGTCAGGCAAGTTTTTGAAGTCTGTCTTTCCATTTGGAGTTTTAGGAAACTCGTCAAGTTGTGTGAAATAAGATGGAACCATATACTCAGGAATTGAATCTATTAAATGTTGCCTTAAATCATCAATATCTATATCAGCTATTGCTGTAAAGTAAGCGCATAAATGCTCAACTGAATTGATTTTTTTAACAACAACCTTTGAAAGGGAAATATTTTCATAATTGGCAATTGCCCCTTCAATTTCAGACAATTCTATTCTTAAGCCCCTAAGTTTGATTTGAGTATCATTTCTTCCATGAACATATAGCTCGCCGTTAGCATCTTTTTTACCCAAATCTCCAGTATTGTAATATGGAATGTCATTAACTGTTAAAAAGACCTTTTGGGTTTGCTCATTATTATTCAGATATCCTCTTGCAATTCCTGCACCCCCAACATAGATTTCACCCGCAACATATGGAGGCAGTTGATTTCCATCGATATCCATTATCTTATCAACCACATTGAGCATTTTCCATCCTGCGGAGACTTGAGGTGAGTCAATCAACTTGTAGTGTGATGCAATGGTGACCTCTGTCGGACCGTAAGAATTGTAGATGTCTGCATCAGTGTATTTTGACAGTCTGTCATATAATATAGGAGGGAATCCTTCCCCGCCCACAATTATCACATTACAATCCTTAACAACATCCTGAATCTCTTCAAGCTGCAGGTATTCAAGCAGTCTTGTCGGAGTGGAACCAAATCCTTGAGCTTCTGTTTTTTTGAACAATTCAACCAATTTCAATGGATCTATTGATTCCTCATCGTTTGCAAACACCACCGGCAATCCATTGAGTATTGTACCAAACACCTCTCTCAGAAATACAATGAAGGAAACTGTTGAAATTGAAATGAACTTGTTACACTTGTGATTCAACTCATAAATCGGGACATTCTCCTCAACATTTGCAACATAGTTTGTGATTCCCCTATGGGTAATCATTACACCCTTAGGCTTTCCGGTTGAACCTGAGGTATAAATCATGAAACACAAGTTATCAGGAATTAACTCAATTTCTGGATTGGAATCATCACTTTCATCGAGCAAATCATCAACATCTATTCTGTTTTCTCCATCATAACCTATTTCCGAACTTGTTATGACGAATTTGGAATCACTGTCCTCCAGGATTTGATTGATTCTGTTTATAGGATACTTCGGATCAATTGGTATGAAAGCGGCTCCCGCCTTGACAATACCTAAAACTGCAGCTATCAAGTCACTGTTTCTTCTCATCATGAACATTACTCTGTCTTCAATGTTCACTCCTCTTTTGATTAATGCATTAGCTATCCTATTGGATTTTTTGTTCAACTCATCATATGTTAATTCCCCGTCTTCTGCAATGAGTATTGTTTTTTGAGGGTTTTGAGCTACAGCCCTGTCAAAGACCTTGTTGACAACTCCTTCATTTGCAAGTTCAATCTTAAAGTCCTCATCATATTCAAGTTCTCTTCTTATGGAAATGTCTTTCAATAAACTGTCGCTTGATTCAAATCTATCCAATAAAACTTCAATTGATTCCAGAAATGTTTCAATTAGTGCTTTTGAGTAGAATGACTCGTCATAGCTGATGTTGATTTTACCACTTTCATAATTTAATACGAATTTATAGTCCTGGGCATCGTATTCATTAGTGAAAAACAATATTTCACTTTTAAAATTGAGTTTTTTATTGTTTAACAAAGGATAATTTGAGTAATGCTTGAAATACTTTTTAAAGTCATCTAAGTATTCCATAACAGATAAATCTGTGTTGAAATGATATCCGCAAGCCTGTTTATTGTAGGCAACAAGAATATCTTTTGAAAATGAGAATTTTGTCAAGTTAAACATGAACACGGACAACAGAATTCTTTCCTTAGACAGATTATATTGTTTTGACAAGTTCTTTAATTTATCATCATCTATTGGTTTGGAAATTTCGCAGAATTTTACATTGTCTCCACTCATATCTGGAGAGATTGCTGTCGGATTGTCAAATGAATTTATCATGTTATTGTAGTAGTTTTCAGCCTTGAAGAAATCAACCACTTCAACAGAATAATCCCTGCATTTTTTGGATGAATCATCTATTATCTGCCTTAGCAAATCCCTTAAACCATTTGCAATTGATTCAATTTCATAATGGCTGAAGCAGGATTTGTCATATTCCACAAATATGGATTGCAGACCATTTTTATCTGAATAGTTCTTATTTATCCTGAAGTGCAATGGGAACTTGATATCCTTTTGCAAAGTCAGGAATTTTGAATCATAGTCTGTGGAATTGGACACGATGGAAAACATTGAAATGCAGTCAGGGTCAATGCCTACATTTCTCAAATCAGTTGTGTATTCACTGAACTGCAATTTGGCATGTGCCAATCCCTCTTTTAGAACTGATTTTGAATACGCCAGCAACTCATCAAAGGTTAAATCCTCATTATAGGCAAGCCTTAATGGAATTGTATTTACAAACATTCCAAGAGCATCACCTTGCCCGAAGTATCTTCCATGGACGGAAGTGTTCATCACAATGTCCCTAAACAATTTGTTGTTCATTTTGGATTTTGCAAAGTATAAAAACTCAAGTGCAAGTGCAGTGACAAAGGGAGAATACTCAAAGTTGGGGATTTGATCCAAAAGCACTTCATAATAACCAAGTTCGGACTTGACGAATGAATACCAATCCTGCGAATAATCCTTTAAAGTGTTTAACCAATATTTTTTATCTTCACTGGATTCAGGTGACTCCAAATAATCCATTTCATCATTAACATAAGTTTCGTAAGAATAATCCTCTGGAACATATTCCTCATCACCGATATACTTTTCAATTTCCTGAGGAATTAATGAAAATAAGGAAGTTCCATCCAATAGGATATGCTGTACAACCCCGATAAGGATAGCTGATGATTCTGTTTTTAATACTGCCCATTTATACAAGGGAGAATCGAAAACATCATCAAAAGGTTCATCCAAGTAATCTGCAATGAATTTATTCAAATTTTCATCAGCAACTTCAAATGATTCTACATTTACATCAAAATCATCGTAATATTGCTTGAAATCACCATTTTCATCATATTTAATTTTTAAGTTTAAATTATTTCTAGAAATACATTCAATAGCTTGTTTTACGTCATCAAAATTCTTCAAATCATAATCCTTTCTGAATTTGAGATAAAACGAGTCGTTGTTAGGATTGTTTACCTCAGAGAACAACAGCATCTTCTGAGATGATGATAGATTAAACTTGTGCATAATTCCCACCTACTAATTGACAAATATAATAAAAGTCTATCATTTAGACTAAATATATTTTATTTTATTAAATAGTGCATTTTCAATGAATAACAGTAAAATGTAAAAAAAAATCGGCATATATCATACAAGTCACTTCGCTTCCCACTTCCTTAAAAGTCCCAACCATATGAATATTTTACATAGGATTGAATTAAATTTAAACTTTAGTAGGCATGAAAATACACTTACTAATGATTAAGTGAAATTATCGATACAATCTACCATTAAATCGCTAATATTCTTAAATAGTTTGTTTTTTTCGCTTCACCCAACGGGAATCCTCCAGTGATAACTATTAATTCTCCTTCATTAAGATTGAATTCATTTTGAGCCATTTTTCTGGCATTTTCAATTACATTGTCAGTGCTTTCATATATGTCAGTGCGGACCGGTTTGACCCCAAAGTTCAATGCAACCTTCTGAGCAAGATGATTTGATGGACAACAAGCCAAAATTATGGAGTTCGGCCTTAAATTACTGATTTTACGGGCGGTGAACCCAGTCATGGTAGGGGCGACTATTAGCTTAATGTCTGAATGTTCAACTGCTTCAACAACAAGTTTTGCAATAGTGTCGCTGATTCCGATTGACCCCTTGTAAACTGGGTGTTTTGTATAATCAATGGTTGATTCAACATATTTGCATATTTTGCTCATTATCTCAACTGATTCTATCGGATACTTTCCAACTGTGGTTTCACCTGAAAGCATCACGCAATCGGTTCCGTCCAATACTGCATTGGCCACATCTGAAACTTCCGCTCTTGAAGGGCGAGGATTCTCATACATTGAGGCAAGCATTTCTGTAGCGACAATTGCGAACTTTCCCTTTTCACGGCATTTTTTAATGATGTCCTTTTGAAGCATTGGCAGCTTCTCCATAGGAACCTCCACTCCCAGGTCCCCTCTAGCCACCATGATGCCGTCGGATTCATCGATGATTTCATCTATATTTTCAATGCCCATGCGACTTTCTATTTTGGAAATGATTAAAGCGTCGCCTCCAGCCTCATCTATTATTTCACGGGCGCTGATCACATCTTCCTTTCTGTTTACGAATGATAACGCCAAATAATCGCAGGAATGCTTGGCCGCAAATGTGATGTCCTTTTTGTCAACTTCACTCATGAAATCCAACTTCAAGTCCACTCCTGGAACATTGATTGTTTTGTGATTTTGGATTTCACCATTGCCCAATGCTTTAAGGACAACATGATTGTCATTCTTGTCTATGACTTCCAATTCAAGCAATGCATTATCCACTAGCACCTTGTCTCCAACTTGAATAAGGTCTATTGCTTCGCTATGATTGACTCCGAATTCCTTTTCATTGCCATGTATGCATGTTTTGCTCATTTTAATTGTATCTCCCTTTTGAAGGCTTACGCCTCCATCAGAGAATTCCAATGTTCTGAATTCAGGCCCTTTAGTGTCATACATGATTGCTATATGAGCATTGCATTCTTCTCGAACCTGCCTGACCACCTCAATCGTTTCCAATATTCCATCATATGTAGCATGGCTGAGGTTGATGCGGGCACAATCCATTCCATTGTTGACCATTTCACTCATGACTTCAGCAGAATCGGATGCCGGACCTACGCTGCAGATAATTTTTGTCTTCTTCACATTATCTCTCCCAAACAAGTATTTTAATTTTATGTTTAAAATGAAATTATTTCGATTTCACTAAATTACTGTAAAAAACATTTAATTTTATTTTTGATATAATGCAAGCAATATTATTCACTTGCTAGAAAAAAAGAAAAAAAAGAAAAAAAATAAAGGTTTATTTATACATCAGAGTATAATAAACCAGTTGCTCTACCAGTGAAGAATGTAAGGTAAACTCCTAAGATACCCATCAATATTCCGCCGACAGTAGCGTTCCATTGGGAAATTGCACCTAAAATAAAGAATATTATGAAGTATACTATGAATATGAGAATAATGAAAACAAGGAGTTTTACAATTCCTATTCTTGAAATATCTCCAATAGCATCGCCAATAGCTAATGCAAATCCTAAATCTTCGGTTTTAGCCAATCTGCATTGACCCATTATTAATGCTAAACCAAATATAATAGTTAAGATTGCTGTGATTACAGTAGATAACCAGTGCTGGAAGATAACTGCCAATATTGCACTAATAATGATTGGTACAATCATATAAACAATGGTTACAACAAAAAGTTTAATCCCATTGATGAATTGCCTTACAAAATCGATTTCAGGACCGGCACTGCTTCTTTCAATACCATATTTAGTAATGTCTAATTGATAACCAGAAATGAAAAATCCCAGTACAAGAGCAACGATTATTCCGAGGATTCCTGATCCAATAACTGCCAATGCGTTGTTAGCTTGAGAACCTACAACAACACCTGCTACAGTTCCTCCGACTGCAAGTCCTAAAATAATACCTAAAATAATATATATCACTAATGCTTTAATATTTTGAAGTGGATAAGTTAAAGCATCAGTTATGATTTCGCCTAATTCCATTTTTGTTCACCTTTATTTTTTTAAAACTCCAATAAATGAGTTATGTTTAATTTAAGTAATAAGAAATATTTAAATATTTTTAAAAATTAATTAAAAAAGAATGATTTTCATTAAATGGAAAAAATATTAGATAAGATGAACCAATTGCGTTTAGAGTTATTTTTAAAATCCCCATACATGAAATTATTATCTTTTTTAAATGCCTTTTTGATTTATGAATTATGGGCATACAACCGTCCCATTTCTTTAATGAATTTGACATCAATATGTCTTTTTTAGAAACTCTTGCCAATATTTAACAAAATATTTTAAATAACATTACATAATATAAAAATAGTGATTAAATATGGATATTGTGAAAAATTATAATGAAAAAGAATTGACTGTTAAAGTTGGAAACCGTATTGACACAGTTACCGCACCGGATTTTGAAAATGAGATAAATGACGAGATAGGCAAGTTTGATTCATTAATCATAGATTTCTCAGATTTAGAATACATTTCCAGTGCAGGTTTACGTGTTTTAATTGCAACCCAAAAGAAATTAAAACCTGAAGACATTCCAATGACTATCAAAAACGTTAATGATACCATTGGCGAAATATTCAGAATGTCAGGTTTTGACAAAATATTAAAGATAGAATGAAATCTATTTCATTAGAACCTGAATTAAATGAATTATATACATTAAACGAGTTTGTTTTAAGTGAACTTGGCGAAGAGAACATTCAAGTTAATTTTATTGTTGAAGAAATATTTGTCAATATTGTTAATTACTCTAAAACCAAGTTTATCAAAGTCAATATTGAATTTGATAATGCCCTATTAACAATTGAATTTATTGACAATGGAGTTGAATTCAATCCGCTTTTAAAAGAAAAACCAGAACTTCCTGAAAATATTGAGGATGCTCAAATCGGAGGTCTTGGAATCTTTTTAACAAAAGAATTTGCTGATGAAATAACATACAATCATGTGAATGGTGAAAATCACTTAAAGATTATGAAAAATGTGGAATGATGAATGATAAAATAAAAAAGATAGTAATTCCATTTGCATTAATGCTAATTTTCAATCTAGGAACATACTATTTGACTTATGGACATAATTATGGAGAAGGATTAAGCCCCCATGTAGGAATATTATTAATTTCCGGACTGATCTTTGGACCTTACGGCACAATAGGAGCAGTTGCCGGTAATCTCTTATGCGACATTATTAGAGGATATGGTCTGCCCTTAGCATCATTGTCCGCAATAGTTGGCCTTGGAATATCATATTTAGGATATAAACTATGGTATACAGATTTTAAATACAGACCAGCAGTTACAAGACCAAAATTAAACAATACATTCAATGTGATTTTATTCATAGGAATCATTATTCTCTGCGGCCTGCTATACTCATCAATGCATGGGAAGCTATTTTGCTTAATCAATCCTGAAACATCCCCTATTACTAGCCTTATTGAGACTAGATACTTCCTGAACTTTATTAATTCCGCATTCATTTTTGGAATAATCGGAATTTGGTTATCAAATAAGCTAGATTGCGCCCACATTCCAAAAACATCAAAAAAAGGATTCAATAAAAAACTCTACAAATCTTTAGGCATCCTTTTAATCACATTATTAATCTTAATATTAATAACTGATTTTGCCGTTAATGTGAATCATTCAATCATAATTATTGAGTTAATAATCATTGGTTTGCTTTTATTCATTTATTTGACAAAGCCTATCACTTCAAATATAGTCACTTCCAATACCCGGTCCATTCCAGAAGAGATAATGAACATCTTCCATTTAACAATATTAGTCATCATGATTCTTGGAGTAATAATATCTTATGACCATCTCCTCATCACTGCCATCGATTCTTTACTTCCAATAAATAGAACCGAAATCATGATTTCGATGATGGCAATAATGGACGCGTTGCTAATAATATTTTTAATCCCATCACTGGCGGTTTTAAGACACGTGGAAATTAAAGTGATTGAACCTATCATATCATTCTCAAAAATTGAGGAATTTATCCATGAACATGAAAAAATCGAATCCGAGGGATTAGTAGACATTTACTCAAGGTATATTAATGAAAAAAACGAAATTGGAACCCTTGCCCGTTCATATACTGACCTGATTAACTTTAACAATAGATACATTGAAAATATTCGTGAAATTGAGGGGGAAAAAGAGCGCATTAAAGCTGAACTTGACATTGCAACTAGAATCCAAGCGGCAAACCTGCCTACTGAACCTCTTGTCAGCGAATATTATAAAGTCAATGGTTATTCCAAACCCGCCAAGGAAGTTGGAGGGGACTTTTTTGATTATTATGAATTAGATGATGAACATTTAGTCATTGTGATCGGAGATGCTTCAGGAAAAGGCGTTCCAGCAGCTATTCTTGCAATGATTACCCAAGTAATGATAAAACAACTTCTAAAGCAAAATCAGGATCCTTCAGAGATTTTATACATTTTAAATAATCAGTTATGTGAAAATAATCAGGAATCAATGTTTATCACATTATGGCTTGGAATATACAATAAAACAACTCATGAATTAATTTTCTCCAATGCAGGTCATAATCCACCATTAATTAAAGAAAATGAAAAGTTCAAATATCAGAGTATTGACACTGGAATCGTTTTAGGAATCATGGAAGACTTTAAGTTCCAAACAGAAGAAATTATCCTATCAGAGGAAATTGTTTTATATACTGATGGAATTACCGATGCAAATAATTCAAACGAGGAAATGTATGGCGAGGACAAATTATTGAACTTCTTTAATGAATATGGAAGTGAAAAAGACCCTATAAGACCATTATTAAATGATATCCATAACTTTACAAGAGATGAAGAGCAATTTGATGATATGACATTATTATATCTGAAAATTGACTAACTTCCAAAATTATTCTCCACATATTACTCAGCAGGCATATTCTCCTCATTTTCCAAATCCTTAATCCTGCAGTAAACCGCACCTATGCCTAAAAACTGAGTTGCAAATATGAAAAACGACAATGTCATGTCAATCAATGAGTCTACAAATGTGAAAGAAGTCTGAAAAGCCGTCAAATATGACAGTAATACAATAGTCAAGATGATTAATGTATACTCCTTTGCATAA
Source organism: uncultured Methanobrevibacter sp. (assembly GCF_902774605.1). GTDB lineage: Archaea > Methanobacteriota > Methanobacteria > Methanobacteriales > Methanobacteriaceae > Methanocatella. The sequence continues at coordinate 1,655 of NZ_CACYJE010000013.1, read as the reverse complement.
TTCCTCCAACCTATAACATCAATGCTTCGTTTAATCGATGGAAAATTAAATGCCTCCAAAAAACTGTTAGTATCTGCAAGTTTAGCCAATCCAATTTCCATGAAAAACGAAAACACATAAAATAGAACCGCACCCACCACCAGGAAAATTATTGTATTGACAGGATTGTGAGTGTATATCATATGAATTGTCTCAGGCCACAACAGCAACATTTCCTCCAAGTCGAAAGCTGGAAAATTGAATGGGGAGCAAACAAAATCCAATATCAGCCCTTGAACTTCAAGATAAATAGTTATGACAATGACTGATTTAATGCCTAAAACAATAATGTCCATTATCTCTATTTTCGGCAGTCTTTTACCATGATTAATCCTATCACGAGTAATTACCATCCCATATCCCGCCACTGAAATGGCGACTAAAACCTGAAGGACATAAATCTCATAAACGTCACCAACGGTTAGAATGTATTTTTGCAACATGGAGGATATGAACAATAACAAGAAGATAAATGCAAGAAATTTCTTGCTGTAAGCGCAATAATCCCATACTCTCTTCAATATAACATGCGGCACGATAAACCCCCAAACTATATTCCATCATTAACAAAGTAACTTACACTATATCCAACTGCAAATCTCCAATGACATTGGCTTTTTTGGAAATTGCAACCGTATCCTCCAGACGAACTCCAAATTCCCCTTCAAGATATATTCCAGGTTCAACCGTTATCACCATGCCCTCTTCAATTATGGTTTCGTCGCGCATTGAAAAACCGGGAGTTTCATGAATGTCCAATCCTAAACTGTGACCAGTTGAGTGAATGAACTTATCACCATAACCATAATCGGCAATGATATCCCTTGCAACCTTATCAACCTCGCAGCATTTCATTCCAGGTTTAATTGCCTTGATTGCCTTGTCATGTGCTTCAGCCACAATATCCCATATCTCCTGCTGCTTTTCACCATAAACCATTGTTCGGGTATTGTCGGAGCAGTATCCCTCAAAAATGCAACCCCAATCAATAAGTATAGGGCGTTCCAGTTTTTTAGCTTCAGGTATTGCATGAGGAAGACTGGAATTAGCTCCACTTGTAACTATAGTGTCGAATGATTCCTTTGAAGCACCATTCTCGATCATGTAGCGCACCAAGTCAAATGCAACTTCCTTTTCCGTATCAGTATTGTTTAATATGTCCAATTGAAGGAATGATTTCTGGGCAATTTCAGTTGCCCGAGTTATTTTTTCAATTTCCTCAGGTGTCTTGATCATCCTTTGCTTGTCAATGTATGTTTTGGAATCTATTGTGAAATCGTCCCTAAACCTAACATAAGTGCTGAACGGCAGGGATGGTTCGATTGCAAGGTTTTTGACACCCTCCCTTTTAAGTTCATCAATCATGACATCATATGATTCATATTCCTTAACTTCAATTGTTGAATCACGATTTGCCAACTCTATATCCATTCCTGAAGCATATATTATTGGATTTTCCTTTATTATGCAGAATGCGAAACTGGTCGGCTTATAATTTGAAATATACTCAACGTTGGTGAATTGTGTGAGCAGGTAAGCGTCAAAATCATCCTTTTTCAAATCTTTTAAAATGTTATCTATACTATTTTCTATTTCATTTATATTTTTTTGCATTG
>NZ_CACYJE010000012.1 GCF_902774605.1 uncultured Methanobrevibacter sp. | reverse complement strand
GTCTCGTTTCGATCCCAGTAGTGAAGTCTTTTTGCGTTTTGTTTGTGTACTATGGTTTTCTATGGGAATTTCATTTCGCTGCAAGCCTTTTATATATACAAATCTTTCACTTTAATCACTTATCATTTTCATAAATAATGAGTATTGCGGCCATAGCATGAGGGTTATACCTGGTCTCGTTTCGATTCCAGTAGTGAAGTCTTTTTGCGTTTTGTTTGTGTACTATGGTTTTCTATGGGAATTTCATTTCGCTGCAAGCTCATTATATTATAATATCACTGAACCTTGAATTTATACAACCATCGAACTGAAATTTACCTGTAAAAACTAATTAGACTATTTTTATCCTTTATTAATTAGTTTTAGTTGTTGAACAACATTTTGGATTTATTCCATTTATCCCTAAAGGAGGATGATACTATATCAACCGAAACCACCACATTTAATAGACAATTTAGTCAAAGTGATATTTTCCGCGATGATCAAGTCGAGGCTTGCCCAGTTTGCGGTTCCACTCAAAGAGAAGTTGACAGTTCCAGGGCAGAAGTTTCATGTGCTCGTTGCGGGCTTGTTTTTGAAGAAAGCTTGATTGACAACGGTCCTGAATGGAGGGCTTTTAATAATGAACAGAGAAACCGACGTACCCGTACTGGTGCTCCGTTATCCTTTGCAATATCGGATAAGGGTTTAAGCACTATGATGGATTTCAGAAACAAGGATATCAATGGTCGAAATATCCCTGAAAGGAACAGGGCTCAATTGTATCGTTTGAGGAAATGGAATAAGAGGATTAGGGTTGCCAATGCCAGTGAAAGGAACTTGGCATATGCATTAAGCGAACTTGACCGTAATTCTTCAAGGTTAAGCATTCCCCGTTCAGTTCGTGAGGACGCAGCATTTATCTATAGGGATGCTGCCAGAAATAAGCTGATTCGTGGCAGAAGCATTGAAAGCATGGTTGCCGCTTCCCTTTATATGGCTTGCAGGCGCAATGGCATTCCTCGCAGCCTTGATGAGGTGGCTGAATCATTCAAGATTTCTAAAAAGCAGATCGGTAGGAATCAGCGCTTTTTATCAAGGGAATTGAAAATAAAATTGAATCCGACTTCCCCTATTGACTTTATCCCTAGGTTTGCAAGCAGATTAGGTGTTTCCACCAGGGTTGAGGTCAAGGCGATTGAAATCATCAACAAGTCCATTGAGCAGGGCTTGAACAATGGCAAGGGACCGACCGGTTTGGCGGCCGCTGCATTGTATATTGCATCCTACTTGTTGAATGAAAGGAAAACCCAAAAGGACATTGCAGAAGTTGTCGGTGTCACTGAGGTCACTATTAGAAACAGGTATAAGGAATTGTCCGAGGAACTTGGTAATGTGTAGTTATATTTATATATTAAAATCTATAGAACTTAATTAGTTTTATATATTTTAATTTATTTATTGTTTTATTGTATTTGTTAAATTTGTATTTATTTGACTTTGTATTTGTTAATTAGTTTGTTTGTGTTTGTATTTGTTTAAATTTGTATTTATTTGACTTTGTATTGTTATGTAGTTTATGATTTGTATTTTATTATTTAGTTTCAATTTTTAATATTATATTTTGTATTTTTAAATTTTATCTACACATTACCTTTGTTTGAATTGTTCTAGACAATTGAATGTTTCACATTCATTTAAAACACTGGGGGCTTATGGAGCAATTGTACATAATATAATACACCACAGGGGCACTGAAACACGGCATCGAGAGTCACTCTTGATGGGGTTATTTTTTTTATTTTTTGAAAATAGTTAAATATGATTTTTTACATATTATATTATTGTCGTATCATTTTTTGACCAATGCCTACGGTCCTTCTATGAGGGAAGTTGATACTGTTGATGATTAGGAGAAACCCAGCATTGGATAGGCTGCCCGTTTCGAGGGTTGCTCGAGGAGCGAAGGGTATTCTAGCAATGATTCAAGAGAGTTAGTATACGGGCAAAATCCATTTTACAAAGTTTTTTAAATTAATAAAACAATATTTTTATTTAATTTTACTTTTAATCTATTATAATATGGGTGAGAAGTGCATGGAAGAATATTTGATGGAAACACCAAGCATTGATTACATGAATCCTCTTTTTCAGGATAATGTTCGGGAATTGATGAATCAATCTGAAGATAATCTGGATTATATAAAACGATGTTACATCTTTGTTAGGGATGAAATTTCTCATTCATGGGACATTAAAACAGATGTGGTTTCAAGAACTGCCAGTGAGGTGCTTGAAAATAAAACTGGAATCTGCTGGACAAAATCTTGTCTTCTTGCAGCACTTCTAAGAGCAAATCAGATTCCATCAGGCATCAGTTATCAGTTGCTTACAAGAGCGGATGATGCAAGTGAAGGTTATATGATTCATGCTTTAAACACTGTGTATATAAAGGATTTAGATAAGTGGATCAGACTTGATGCTCGAGGAAATAAGAAAAATATTAATGCATTTTTCAGTTTGAATGAGGAACGCTTGGCTTATACAATCCGAAGTGAACTTGGTGAAATTGACTATCATGATAACCATGCAGATTTGGATGAAAGATTGGTTAATATTCTGATGCAAAGTGTAGATATCTTGGAGCTTACAACTGATTTTGAGTTTTAGTTAGAATTTCATTAATATGTGTTTTTTCATAAAGTCGCACTTTTAAAATGTTTTTTATTAATAAAAATTATAAGATTAAATAACGACCATTACATTATGGTGATTTTTCATGGTTTTTACTATTGATGATATTAGAAAAAGAGTTATTCCAATTGTAATTAAATATGGTATAAGTACTTTTAGTCTTTTCGGATCTTACGCTCGGGAAGAGGCCAATGAAAATAGTGATTTGGATTTTGTAATGGATAAAGGTGATTTGAAAGGTCTGCAATATGTTTCTTTAGTCCAAGATTTGGAAGATGAATTTAATTGCCATGTTGATGTAGTTAGTAAAGGCAGTTCAAATAAAAAATTTCTCGAAGCAATAAGCAAGGAGGGGGTTCTTTTATATGAACGAGAAAGATAAAAGAAGTGCAGAAACCATAATTGACTATTGTGACCGTATTGCTGATTATTTAAATCGATTTGATGATGATAAAGAAATTTACATGTCTGACAGTTTATATAAAGATGCTTGTGCATTAGTTATAATCCAAATGGGAGAATTTGCCAATGATTTTCAGATGAATTTCTTGAAGAATATGATGGAATTGAATGGGGTCAATTAATTGGATTGAGAAATGTCACTGCCCCTAATTATGAAAATATAATTGATGATATAATTTGGGAAGTTATGCATGATGATGTTCCAGAAATTAAAGAATATTTAGAAAAAATTCTTTATCATTAAAGTTATCTTCAATTCAAATATTAAAAAAGTAATAAATATTTTGTATAGTATACGGGCAAAATCCATTTTAAAAAGTTTTTTAAATTAATGGAACAATATTTTATTTTACATTTTTTTTTGGAATGGTGTTAATTAATGTTAATTAACACGTATTCACATTTTCCTTCATTTCTAATTCCCCATCCCCATCCTGTAAGGCCTGAGGACACTATCTGTTCCATATCTCCAGTAGTGTATTTGCCATATGAATTTACTCCTTCATATTCTATTATTTCCTTATATGGGAATACCTGTCCTGCATGGGTATGGCCTGAAACTTGTAAATCAACACCTAATTTTGAATTTTCTATTGCCTCTAAAGGTTGGTGGTCTATAACTATCACATATTTTGATAAATCGTCTTCATTCAATATTTCACTAACATTTGCTCTTTCGGCATTTCCATCCCATTCAGCATCGCTTCTTCCAACCAGAACAATATCTCCATTGATTGTTGTTTTTTCATCATCCAGTATCCTTATTCCATTTTTCTTTATTGTTTGATTTAATTCAATGTCAGTAAATGTTCTGTTTCCATTTTCATAATCTGTTTGTGAAGGCTGTGTGTCGTGGTTTCCAAATACGTAATATGTACCATATGTTGAGTTGATCTTGCTTAACTCTTCAAAAACTTCCTTCATTTCAGAATTGCTTGTTCTCTCATCAACAATATCTCCACCTAAAATAATAATATTGGGTTTTATATCATTGATTCTTGAAATTGAATCCTTAAGCAATTGGGGATTTTGGATGGTTCCATAGTGTGTGTCGCTGATGAATATTATTTTATAGGAATCATTGCCTATTTTCTGTGTGGTCATATTGTATTCAGTTTGATCAATATGGTTCATGCCGTACACTCCTGATATGATTATGATCATGAAAAGGATTAATGCCAGCCCGCCTTTTTTGTGAAGTTTTGGCATGAATTTTAAATATTTGTCTTTAAGTGCATATTTAACGATTAGTCTAATGATGTCTGCAAATAAAGAGCATAAAAAGATGTATAATGTGTATATTGCAGCATTTGACCATATGTTCAAACAGCATATGAATGCAAATATTGAAATCAGGGCACTGATTATCATTACTTTGTTTTTAGATAATTTGGAATCATTAAGAGCATGTCTCACTCTAAAAAATGCATATGTTCCAATGACAATTCCTATAATTATTCCTGTTAACAGGTACTTGGGGTAATAGCCCAATGTGAAAAAATGGATAGGATTCATATTATCAATTTTATATTTGACTTTTCATGTTAAAAAAAACATTCCATTTTTCCAGTTTTGAGGAGGCATATATTAATTTTTTAGTTTTAAAAGTCCAATTCGGCAACTGATTTGTTGGAAAAGAGTTTGGGAAAATCCAGTTTCATTACCTGCTTGGGTGTTTTTGTTCCTAGGAATATTATAGTTTATTTTATTAATTAATTTGATTAAAGTATGTAATAGGAGAGATTATGAATAATATTTTCAACTTTGACGGAATTGAAATTGACCAGGGCTTGTTGGAGAGAACCAATCCCATATTCAACACTGCAAGGATGACTCTTTTTCAATTGGCCAAGACAGGTCATGATGATGCCAGGGATTTGGTCGAGTGGCTGAATCTCACCCGTGAAGATACTCAAGACAGCAAGACAGTCAAGGCCGACGAGGATGACCTTTTCGTTAACAGCATAGTTATGGATGTGAGATATTCTACCAATGGAAAACTCGCCGAGGAGTCTGGCTTTACAGTGGCTGACTTGCCATGTGGCTTCACGCCCCGTGCCCTTGAATTTGCAAGAATGGGCAGGAAATATGTTGGATTGGATCTTCCTGCAACAATCAATGAGGTTGAGCCGGCCATAATGGCACTGCTTGATGAGAAACACAGGGACCTTGTTGATTTCGAGGGTGTCGATGTAACCAATTATCAGTCGCTCAAATCCGCATTTGATAAGATTGACGGGGAGGTATGCATAACAACCGAGGGCCTCATGATGTATCTTACGGATAATGAAATGGATGCTATGTGCGAGAATATTAAGAGGGTTCTATCAGAGCATGGGGGATACTGGATTACCCTCGACCCTGAGATATCTTTTCTGTATGTTTTGATAGTTAAGGCGTTCTATGGGGACAGGACAAGAGAGATCATGTGGAGGTCCAAGTATAGGATAGATGACAAATCAGATGTAAAGTCCGTAGAGAATTCAATAACCATTAGCCTTCGAGGGGATGTTCAAGAGAATATGAGGAATGCAATTGATTATATTAAATCTAAGGGATTTAAACTGGAGAGGCTTCCATATGCAGACCATGTGCCTGAGTTTAGAAGTCTGGAGAATGCCGACCCTAAGATTGCGGCTCATATTAAGGAAGGATTTAAGAATGTATGCATATGGAAAATCAGCATTGATGAATCAGTGGAGGATGACATTTCCGATGCCAAGGCCGAGTCCTTTAATGCGGATGCGTCAATTTATGGTGACAGGCTTAACCTGGTCTTGTCAGGGAATTTGGACACGCTAAGCGCCCCTAAGCTTCTTGCCAATTTTGAAAAGATTAAGGAGAATAACACTATCGACAGTGTGTTCATTGACTGCTCCAAACTGGAATTTGTATCGTCTGCAGGTCTACGGGTTCTTCTTATCATGCAAAATGACTGCGATGGCGGAATCATAATGGAATCATGCAATGAAACTGTCATTGAAGATTTGTCAGGCACGGGCATTAGGATGTTGTAAGAGCCAAGATAATATTTCAGTAATCTTTTTATTTATTATAAAATAAATTAAACAATATGATTGAAACAGTTTTCTATTTTCCATGGGAGGTTAATCTGATACTATTCATGCAGAGTATCCTTCCGGGTTTCATATTTAGTTTTTTTGAAATTATAGCGAATGTAGTTTCTAAGAATGTTCTTGCATTATTATTCATTTTAGTCTATTTGGCATACAATAAGGATTGGGGCAAATTCACATTGCTCTCGTTGGGTGTGGCTGGCGTTTGCTGCGAGTTTGTCAAGGTGACGGTTGCACGTTTAAGGCCATATGCCGTTGTGGATAAAATCAAGTGTATTTACCCCAATGTTCCGGGCCAGAATCCTTTGGACTTTAAAATACAAGGGTATTCTCTTCCAAGTGGGCATTCGATGATGGCAACCAACCTGTTTCTGGCCATTCCAGTATACATCAGGAATAATCTATATATTGCACTTGGATTGATTGGAGTTTTGATTGTTGCGCTTTCAAGGGTAGGTTTGGGAGTTCACTTTCCCACAGACACAATTGCAGGTTTCCTCATTGCCCTGGTGATAATATTGCTATTGTCCCGCATTTTCGACAGGACTGAATATAGGCAGTATCTTTATTTGGGCATTGTCGCATTGTCTTTAGTGGGAATCGTGTTCTGTCCTGCAATAAGCTATATCAAGTATGTGGCATTGGCTGCAGGTATATCATTGGGTTTTCTTGTTGAGGAAAAATACGTTAACTTCGAAAACCCTAAAAGCAGACGTGATGCGATAGTTAGGGTTTTAGGGGCAATCGTATTGTTTGTATTGCTTTTTGTCCTGATTCCGAAACTTGCAGGCAAAACCGATTTAGTTGACTGCATCAAGTATTCATTATGCACATTCATAATGCTTGCAGTATATCCTATGGCCTTTAAAAAGATTGATAGGGACGGATGATTGAATCCCTTCAATCAACTTTTGCTTTTTTATCATCATTCTTGTTTTAGGTAAAAATACTTCTTTTTGAAATATGTGGGGATATTTTAAATTTCTAAAAAATAATTTTTAAGAATGATGAAATAAAATTAGATATTATGAGTAGGCTTTTCAGCAATAATGATGTCAACAATGGAAGCAAATCGAATGGGATTATGCAAAGGTTTTTGCAATTTTAGCAATGATTTTTGTTCATTTTCTGGCGTTTTGCACATTCGGTAAAATAGATTATGGGTATCTTGAAGAATACCTGTTTATTTTAACCCAATCCTCTGCACCAATTTTCATGTTTGCAATGGGAATTGGAATGGTTTATACCGGCATGATTCCTCAAAGGAATTTGTAATCAGGGGAATTAAGTTATTGCTATTGGGTTTGACATGTAATGCGATGTATTTTTTGTCAAATTATTCAGCTGGAGTTCCGCTTGAATACTCATTGCTGTCCTTTTTGGCAAATGACATATTGCAATTTGCAGGAATTACATTTATCGTGGTTGGAATATTTAAAAAATTTAATATAAGTCATATTCAGATTCTGTTGATTGCTATTTTATCGTCTTTGATCGTATCATATCATCCGGACATTACATTGCATAATAGGTATTTAAATCAATTTTTGGGCAATTTCATTGAAACAACCGGGTAGAATATTGTTAGTTGTTTTCCATTTTTAAATTGGTTTATCCTGCCTGCAGCTGGAATGATGTTTGGAAAAATTTAAAAAAAAGAAATGAATAAGATGGATATTATCTTATTCTATTATAAACTAAAGCTCCAATTGTAACAATCACGAATGCAACTATTATGATTGCTCCATTTCCAATAACGTTAACTAATGAACTGCCGATTGATTTCAGGAAGTCTATAATTGCTTGAACTAATGCTATTAGTTGGTCGATTAAACCAGTAATGAAGCTTATGATTGAATCCAGTAATCCAAACAGGAATCCTAAGAGTTGCTGGATAAGTCCTATAACGAAATTTATTAATCCAGATATTAATCCTATAATTTGATTGATAAGTGAAATTATTGAGGAGATAAGTCCTGCAAGGAAATTCAGCACTGATCCGATCAGGTTTAATAGCTGTTCTACTGCATTTAACAGAATGGCAAACAATTTGAAAATTCCCGTCAGTTCTTTCCATATCGACTCGAGCATGTTTAATAGTTGTTGAATGGCATCTATCAGGGACTGAAGTTCATTCATAAAGTTTGCAAACAACGCCTCCAGCGCATTCAGGGCATTGAGAATCATTAGTATGTCATTTATTAATGTGTCGATAATAGGTTTCCAGGTGTCATAGAGTGCATTGAGAAATGCTAGCCAGTAAGCATACAAATCATCCAGGAATGTCCCATTGGTGTCATTGGTGACTTGCTGAGTTAAATTTGTAATGTTGGTTGGATTAGTGGCATTTGTTGCATTGGTTGTGTTGGTGGTATTGGTCATGTTGGTTGTTGCGTTTGTAATGTTGGTTAAATTACTCACTGGAATGACTTTTTTTGACTCATCATCGTCAATGGTTTTAAATGATACTTTATATGCGAAATAATCTGATTCATTGCCTGACACTGATTTTAAAACTTCAAAATCAAAAACAGCTTCAGTATGATTATCTATTTTAACGACAGCATGGTCGCCTATTTTTTTGTGTGACTTGGCAACCGCTTCGCCGACCTTGGTATGGGATGATCCGGTTTTAACAATATCTGCTATTATTTTCTCCATCTGGCCTGTTGAATCCTGCTTGTAGCATTCGATGATTGCCAGTTTAAGCTTATTTGCATTGCTGGCCTTTGAGGTAGAGACATGTTTGAATTCATCGCCTGAACTTGCAGGTTTTTTTGAGTAATCAAGAATAAATCCTTTATAACCGTCGCTAAATTTAATGTTATTTCCCTTTCCTTTAGCTATAATGTAGGCTTTTTTGGCTTTGTCGTCCGTTTCGGATTTATCGTCTGTTTTTGATGTATCATCCTTTGATTTATCATCCGTTTTGTTTTTATCAGTCGAGTTATCATCGACCTTGTCCTTATCGGTTGGATTATGATCTGTTTCATTGTTATCATTATCTGTTGCATTGTCTGCTACGACAATGCTTAAAAAACAAAAGGAAACTAATATAACCAGAATCAATGTAATTATTTTTTTGTTCATATTATGCCTCTGTATTAATATTTTATATTATTCACATATATTAATATTATTGCATTTTCTGTTGATATTTCACTCAATGGCATATAAATTTGAGTCTGTTGGTTAGTTAGTTGATGGTTACCTACTTTAAATTTTAAATACTATTATCTAAAAATATATATCTGTAAAGCAGTAAGGTTATGTGATAAATATGAATTTACGTGAAATTATAATGGATGCTGTTAAATATCCTATTAGCGATACTCGAAAATTTGCAATATTCTGTGTTTTAACTATTATAATGAGTTTATCAACAATTCTTCCGTCTTATGGTGTTAAGAATGGAACATTGGACATCATTTTAACCCTTGTGACTTTAATTGTTTCATTTGTAATTTTAGGGTACACAGTAGATGTCATTAAAAGCGGAGCCGAGGGTGAGGCTACACTTCCTGATTTTGATTATGTGAAACAATTTGTCATTGGTATTAAAGCAATGATTTTGGATATAATATATTTCATCATACCAGCAGTCATTGTCCTGATTGTTGCTTCCGCAACAGGACTGTTTTCATCATTCACTGAAATCGTATATGCCAGCATTAAGGCAGTAAGCAATAACGCAACCAATTTTACAATGATAATGGCGAAAGTTCCCCCATCTGCAATGAACACATTCACTAATGCGTTAACCATTACTTTAATTGTTGGAATTATACTATTTATCATATTTTCATTGATGTCCTTTACAGCAATGGTCAGATTGGCAAAGTCCGGAAGCGGCATTGAAGGTCTGAGATTCAGGGAAATACTAAAGGACATGTCAAAAATAGGATTTGTAAAGATTATTGTTACTTTGATTGTAATTTATATAATTTCATTCGCTTTTACACTGGTCATAAGCTTGATTGGCCTGATCCCGTACATTGGTGTTTTCATAGGCATGTTTATTGGATTCCCATTCATACTATTGTTTTTACACAGGGCTATCGGTTTATTGTATGCTGACGCATAGCATTAAACCCATTTTTTTTCTTTTTTTAGCGTCTTGCCCGTTAGGGTTAGGTGAGGTTTTGCAAAATCGGCTGAAGATATTTTCAAGCATTCGACATGATGGGCGGGGTTCAAAACCTATCGGATAATTAATTTTCCGTTTGATTAGAATGGGCATGTTGCACTCATATATGATTAGGTGGCACTTGCATTACATTAACTGCAAGAGTTCTTAAAACCAACTCATTATCAACTTGACAATATGGGTTATGAACCATGTTATTTCAATAATTTGATTGTTGGGCATAAATGACATTCAAATTTAGGCATTTTTCAAAAAATGTTTAATCAACCGTTGGATATGTTGAATTATATATAGGATTAGAAATATAATTATGATTATGAAGGAATATAGTAGCACCGACGAGAAAATCATAAAGGCAACTTTTGAAATCCTTCAGGAGGAAGGTTTTGCCAAAGCAACAACCAAGAAAATATCTGCCAAGGCAGGAGTTAATGAAGTAACCATTTTCAGAAACTTCACCAACAAGAAGAATCTGGTTGAAGCTACAAAGGAGTATTATCGGCAGATCTTAATCAGTAAGTTGGAGGAAATCTTTGAGTTTGAAGAGGATGACGAAATTGAAGAGTACCTTAAAATTTCATTTTTCGGGATTTTGAATCTTTCAGAAGAAGATTTAAGCATATTGAGGATTGCCATGGAGGAAGTCAGGGCAGATCCTGAGAAAAAGATTCTCATATCCAACATAACTGATGTGGTATTGAACAAGTTGGAGGAGTTCTTCAAAATAAAAATGGAAAAAGGCATAATAAGGGAAGTGAATCCTAAATCGGTGGCTATAATGTGTTTCGGCATGCTGTTCCAGTCTGTGATATTATGGAAAGTGTATAATCATGATTTGGATTTCAAAACAAATCATTATGCTGATGACTTGATAGACTTGATGTATGATGGAATTAAACCCAAGGCTTAAGTGGCGATGAATCAAACATCCACATTATTGGCCTATTGTATAATTGAATGAAAGGTTTACTGTTATTTTTTCAAAAAAATGCTTTTTTTTATCTTTTTCATTATTTAAAGATGCAAGCGAGTACTTACGCTCGAAAAACTATATATTCCATGATTTTCGAATATTTAATCGTGTTTATATTTCAATTTCAAATCTAATTTCTTAATAAAAAATTCATTCTCTTTCTATCATGTACTCAATAACAAGATACACTCCAAGCACTGCACTGAAAACGAATCCAACCAACCCAAGTGCAGGCATGCCCCATAATTGAGGGCCTTTCTCTGAAAGTATCGCCAGTGAAGATCCAACAAGCAATGCAGACACGATTAATGAAACTGATAACTGATTGGTCAACTCACTGATGTCCTGGAGTTTTATGTTGACTTCAATGTTTCCCTCTTCAAGTTTGGAGATTGTGCTATTGATTGTATCCGGCAAATCCTTTGCCAAGTGCTCTATCTGCAACAGATAATTCAAGCCCACTTTCGCTAGCCTTTCCGGCTTATACTTGTTTATCACAATTTTACGTGAGAGCTTCTTCAATTCTGTTGCGGCATTGAATTCAGGATCCAGTTTCCTTCCTGCATCCTCAATCAGGGAGATTCCCCGACCGATCATGATGAATTCCCTTGGAAGTGTCACTCCATTTTTAATCATGGTGTTGAGCAGGTCTTCCAGCGCACCGTCCATATTTTTCAATTCGGCACCATAATACCTGTGCAACAAATCATCAACATCAGCCTTCAGCTCATCGGTGTTCTGTGATTGAGTGATTATGTCCATATAAATCAGCTGTTTGATGATGTTATTGGTGTTTCCACTAATCAAAAGAAGTATGAGCTCTGCAAGATTCTCCTTAAAGTCGTCATTCAATATTCCCATCATCCCCATATCTATATAGCATAATTTCTGGTCAGGGGTTACAATCAGGTTTCCAGGATGGGGGTCTGCATGGAAAAATCCATCAGTCATAATCTGTTTAAAATAGGATTTCAGGCCGTACTGCGCTATTTTTTTCTTGTTGATTTCAGGATAATTTCCCACAATCAATTCTGAAACTTCCATTCCTTTTATAAGTTCCATAGTGATGAGCTTGCTTGTACAGTAGTCAGTATACGCCTTGGGTATCTTGATGTAGGATGTGTTTTTAAAGTTTCTTGAAAGGTTTTCCATGTTCATCACTTCGTCCATGTAATTGATTTCCTTAAATATGGACCTTTCAAATTCCGATGCCATTGCCGGGAGGTTAAATGATTTCATCTGCAATAGGTATTTATCAATACGGTTCGCTAGAAATTTCATTATCTTTACATCAGATTCGATAATTTCCCGTGAATTGGGCTTTTGAACTTTAATCGCCACTTCCTCATTTGAATCTTTAAGCCTAGCCCTGTACACCTGACCTATTGAAGCGGAACCAATTGGTGTTTCTTCAATTTCAGAGTAGACCTCCTCGATGGGTTTTTGCAGCTCGGATTCAATTACCTTTTTCATTTCACTGAATGGTGTTGTTGGAGTATTGTCCCTTAAACTTTCAAGCTCCTCTGCAATCTCAATGCCAACAAGGTCCGGCCGTGTACTTAACATCTGGCCTAATTTGATATAAGCTGGACCCAATTCTTCAAATACCTTCCTTATCCTAATTGGAATTGATTTATCTGGGAATAATCCTTCCTTTTCAGCTTTACGATTTCTGAGAAATGGGAATTTTTTAAAAAAAGTATTTTCTTCGATTAAATAACCAAAATCGTTCTTTTTCAGAACCTGGTAAATTTCATTTAACCGTTTCATCTCCTCATTTCGGGCATTGGGTATAACTTTCATCATATAATAAATAGTAAAAAGTAGTATATGAGTTTTTAGAATTTCTCTAAAATCCTAGCATATACCGCTTTCAAATCATCATCTGATTTTTCATATATTCTTTTAAGAATTAATTCCGGTGTACTTTTTGCAAGGAAATTCATTTTAGGGGTTCTATCCACAATCAGATTATAGTTTTCATCTAATCCTTTTGCTTCAATACCGTCAACGCGTATGTCGGTGTAGTTCATTAGTTCCCTTGCCATATGAGTGACAATCACACCATAAGAATTGGATTCTTTAATCATATCGATGAAAGTGGATATGATTTTAACGGCTGCATCGAGTTCAGTTATTCCTTCAAGTTCATCTAACAATACTAACTTTTCACTATCTGTGGTGACGATTGGTATGAACACGTTTAAGAATGATTCGAATGCTCCTGCATCAAGTGATCTTTTCTTTGAGAAATGGTAGATTTCATCGAGTAGCTTAATTTCGGCACTGTCCGCACTTACTGGTAGACCCATCTGTGCCATGATTGATATTTGGGTCAGTGTCTCCAGCAGTGTGGTTTTACCTCCGCTGTTTGCTCCTGTCAGCAATGCGATGTTTTCATTTCTTGTCAATTGGTAATCAACTTTCTGAACATGGTCCTTGTCTTTTTCAAGTGCCAGTTCCAGGTGAAGTGCTCCGTTTAGCTTTATGTCTTCGCTGAATTCCGGTCTGCATAGGTCATATTCGTATGCAAAGCTTCCTAAACTGAATTCATAATCAAATCTTATTGCATCCTCAACTTCTGCAATCGCTTTTTCTTTTATTGAGTTCAATTCTATTGCAGCAGTCTTTTTAATGTCAAAAATGTCGTTTTCTTTTTTTGAGGATTGTTCCAGGGTTACTCTTTGAATTTCGGATTCGTCAATTTTAATGGGGTATGTCCTGAGGTATGGGTCAAAACTCATCCCAGTTTTTTCCCTGATGATTTCCTTACGTTTGCTTATAATTTCATCAAATATTTTGCTAATCTTTTCAGGGAAGTTATTGTTTAATAGGTTGAGTATTTCATCTCCCTCAAGGTCAACTTGTTTGATGGATTTTTCCAACTCATCATCCATCTCATCCTTAAGTGAAAGGACAAGTTCCTCAATATCCACTTCCCTCTTGTCAATGATGTTTACTTCATCAATGATGGGAATGATGTCTCCAAGGACACTTTCCTTATTTCTGATCTTTTGGATTTCATGAACCCGAGTGAACAAGTCCTTGTTCTGTATGAAGAAATTGATGATCTTTTCGGGAACGATTTCATAGTCATTGTCATCAATGCTTACCATAATCACATTGGGCATTCCCTCAAAGTCAAGAATCCCCTGGGAGTAAACATAGAATACCAAATCATAATTCCTCATCTCCTCCTGAAGCAATGGGGAATCATTGGCTGTAAGAATAGGGTAATATTGATTCAAGCCCAAATCAGTAAGGTAGGAATTGTCCTCTGCACTTTCCACAAGAATCACCTTGCTTGGATCATACTCTGGCTTTGCCTCTTCAACCTCCTTCAGGTTCTTCATAAGTCCCCTCAGCTTAATGATTGGCAATTGGGAGACATGCTCCTTGGCATTCATCACAAAATCCAATTGTGAATTAATCTTGTCGATATCCTTTGATGGAGAAAGCAGCAGGATTCTGTTTTTGGAATAGGAAGTGTTGGAATATGATAAGATCTTGTTTATGATGTCCTCGTAAAGTTCCATTGCACGGTCGCTTTTGATGAACTCGTATTCTGGATTGTTCAACAGTTGATTCATTATTTCAATAGCCTTGCGTTGGCTTATGCCTTCAATTGATGAAATCTTTTCAACATCAACATTTTCAACAATTTTCTGAAGTTCCTCTTCGCCTCCAACGCTATTCAATATTTTCTCGGAGATTTTATCCCCTATTCCTTTGATATTCTGCAATGTAATTCTTTCTCCTTTCATTTTTACCAAACCCTATTCATGAATATTAATTATATAATTTTAATATATTCTAACTTTGCCGAGAGCGCGTGATTAGTATTCCTAAAAATTAGCAACAGTATTTTTTCGACTGTATTTTTCAAGCTCTTTTCTATTGTAATTGCCGTTCAAGGCTTCATTATAAACATCGATTATTCTATAATAGTCATTATCCTTATACCTGCCGTCAATTGAGAAATTGCGGTATCCAACACTTTTCAGATAATCAATTTCCCCAATCAATGAAAGCTCATTGCTGTCAAAAACAATCAGTTCCTCGCCTGAAATGCTTTTATGAATCGGATACTTATTGCTGTTTTTATCCAACAGGTAATTCCCATAATTCTGCTTTTTCTCATTGCCATACAATAAGTCATACCTGGTTTTCATCAGCTCGACAGACCCCTGGACAAGCATTTCAACCTTTTCAGGAGCATTGCAATGCTTGATGATGCCTTCATAATCGCTTTTCCTAAGCTCGGGAGACAATGTTATGACCCTGTAATTGTCAAGGCTGTTGATTGCTTCAGCATTGGTGATGTTCATTGAGTAAAAGGCGTACTCCCCATTGAAATTGCTGCTCATTATTGGAAGATTATAATGCATCTTATTTAGAATCCCTCTCACTTTGTTCAATGTTCTAATCAGCTTGTCATGAGTGATGTCTGGCCATTTCCAAATCAACTCATATTCCTTGCCCATGGAAATCTCAAATGCCTCCTTAAGGAAACTGATCATGTAGTTGAGATTATATTCCTCTTCACTGTAAGCCAATGAGTCATCCTGAGGGGGAATCTCCAAATACACTCTTTTAACATTATCCAAATGTTTCAGATGTTCCAGATTATTAGTATAATAGGATAAGTTAACCTCGCTTTCTTCAGATTCATTCAATAGGTATTTCAAACTAATCCTCTTGTTCTTATGGGCGTATAGGTTAATGACCTCATTTTCCAATCTTTCAAACAGGTTCCTTCTAAGCTCATTGATTTTGCTGATGGGGATGAATAATGTACCGTCATAATTAATGTTTGTCTGTGTCAGCTCATATGGGTAATTGTCAGTTTTAGACAATTGCTTTTTAATGGTTTCGGCACTGACGCTTTTCTTCAATGGCTTTTCAAATGCCTTGTCGCTTAAAACTTCAGCCTCAACAACCTTATGGTTGGCTAGTGTCAGCCTGCCCTTCAGCAATGGATGCTTGTTCTTAAGGGAAAATGTGAGGATTAACTTGGATTTGACATAGCTTGCGCCCTTGTTTTCAATTTCCCTAACTTTCTTTGTTAGGCTGTTGCGCTTAGTTAAATAAACCTCTGATTCGTTAAGGTTGAAATCACTCCTCTTGTTCTGCCATACCTTTTTAACAATCAACACCTTGTTCTTACGGGTCAAATCTTTAACTTGCTTATTTTTACCCTTGTTGAAATGGTTCAATGTTGTTATGATTGGATTTTGAGATATTTCAAAACCGTAATCCTTGTCGTTTTTAACTATCAGCAACCCGTCGCCTTTCTCGGGAATGGTGGTGATGTGGTCGTTTAACCGTATTGCTATCTGATTTTTGCTGCTCTTAACCACATGCCCTATCCTTAATCCGATATGGCCTGAGCGAATGCTTCGCCTTGAGGTGTTCATGAATTGTCCTTCGGTGAATCCACGATTGAAAACCAGATTTATCTCTTCGCTATTGCTTGTTTTTCCGCTTTTCAGCTTGTTCAATGCTTTGCGGTAATTGCTCACGACAATGGCGAGGTATTCCTTGGAGCGCATCCTTCCTTCAATCTTGATGCATTTGATGTTCAACTCCGCTATGCTTTTCAATTGATTGAATAGGCTCAAGTCACATGGGGACAGGTAATAGTCCTGCTTTTTAATCCCTTCGATGCGATATTTCTGACGGCATGGCTGGGCACAGGTTCCACGGTTCCCGCTTCTTCCGCCTTTAAAACTGCTCATCAGGCATTGTCCTGAGTAAGAGTAGCATAATGCTCCATGAGCGAATATTTCAAGTTCCATGCCTGTTTTAAGATTTGCAATTTCATCATGCCTCATCTCACGCGGAAGAACAACTCTTTTGACGTTCTTGCTTTCAAGATAATCAAGCTTCAGCTGGTTTTCACAGGTAAGCTGTGTTGAGGCATGAATCTTCAGGCCCGGCAAGTGCTTATTGATAAGCTCAATCAGCCCCAAATCCTGTATGAGGACTGCGTCAACCCCGATTGAATATAGCTTTGAGAGGTAATTCATCACGCTTTCAAGCTCATCCTGCCTTATCAATGTGTTCACGGTAACGTAAACCTTGACGTTGTGCAGGTGGGCAATGTTTGCTGCCTTTTCGATTTCATCTAATGTGAAGTTCTCTGCAAACTTCCTTGCACCGTAGTTCTTGCCTGAAAGATAAACCGAACTGGCGCCCGCATTAATCGCCACCTTCAGATGCTCCATTGAACCGACAGGCGCTAGCAATTCAGGAATTCTCATGCAATCTGCCCTCAATATAATTGCCTTTGTTTATGTATGACTGTGAGAAATCCATAATCTGGTATTTGAACTTGGTCAGTTCCTCATCATCCTTGTTCTGGAGGCTTTCATTATAGATTGATAATATCTGTGAAGTGTACTTCTCATTAGAGTATCTGCAGTCAAGAATCAACGAATCCATGCCGAAACCCTTAATCTCATTGATTTCCTCAATCAAACAGAGACAATCCTTGTTGATGATGTGGCTTTGACGGTTATAGTCAAAGAACACCTTATACTTGAACTTCTTACGCTTCTTATCCTCCAGTGTGGCGTAATCGGCATCATTTGATATTATGAAATCCTTGCCGTCATTAAGGTTAGTGAAATCATCCTTGCTCACAATGACCTCAAGGTTGCCGTTGACAATCATCTCCAGGTCAATGTTGCGGTCATGGTTTTTCAAAAGCAGCTCCTTAATCTCTGATCCGGACAATTCGGATGATAGGATCAGTGACTTGAAACCGGCCTCGTTCAAGTCCCGCACGCAGAAACTGTTCCAGACATTCAGGTTATGGTTGCCGTAAACGGGACAGGTGAATATTTCACTCATTCCCGGAAAATCGCCCATCACTGAAATGATGATTCCCTCGTTTTCCAACTCTTCAACAATCTCATTGCACCTGAGGGCATCCTCCTCAGAAATGAATGATGATAAAACCCAAACGAACTCGGTGGGGGAAGCCATCAGACTGCCCTTCTTCAATGTCTCCTTAATGTTAGCGAAGTAATCTTCAGGATTATTGTAATGGCAATTGCCGTCAAAATAGATTCTCTTCAAGTCAAATCCTGAAGCGGCACGAATCTGTGCAATGTCATCAATGAAAATGGATAGTTTAGGAGTCTTGTTCTTCACCTTGCCCTTGTCATTCTCATAATCCTCAATGAACTTGGTCAGGTTCTTCCTGACCTCCTTGACCGCCTTTTTGGTTGGAGTGTAATGGTTCATAAGCAGGCTTGTGGCATTGTCCAATATCTCACGCCTGATCTGGTTGATTTCACCGATCGGTATGAAAATGTCATTTGGCATGTTGTTGAAGCGAATATTCTCAATATAGAATGGGGTGCCTCCGGTCTTTCCTAACTGCTTTTCAATTATTTCCTCAGTCACCGGCTTGTTTTTAGCCTTTTCAAACTTATCCAAGGTTTTATGGCGGAAATTGATTAGCTCATCATCAAGATAAAACTCCACTTTAGTGTAGAGGTTCAGGTTCTCATCCCATGTTAAGGATAGGCTTATTCCCACATTGTTCTTGATTGTTTCCTTCTCGAACTGCTTCAGGTACTCGTGTGTGGATTTGGAGTAGCTGATGAAGACTTCAGTTCCGACCTTGACTAGGCGTGTGGTGTCGATTATGATTTCATTTGCATCCTGCTTGATGATGTTTTCAAGATAAATCCCCTTGATCTTGCCGTTATACTTGAATGCAATACCGTCGCCAGGCTCAAGAATCACCGGAATTTCCTTATTCTTGATTTCAATTGTGACCCTTGTGCCGTCAATGTCTGTGATGTCTCCGATGTAGAGTCCCTCATGGCCTGAATGGCCTCTGCCCATAACGTCTCCCGGCTTATCCCCCATCATGTAACCGTCAGTGAAATGTCTGTTGAAAACAAGGTGCAAATCTTTCTTATAGTCGCCCTCATTGCCGTCAATGAGGTTGCGGTAACTGTTCACGATGGTTCCGATATAATCTCCGGATTTCATCCTGCCTTCCAGCTTCAGGGACTTGACCCCTGCATCTGAAATCTCCTGCAGGTGATTGTATGTTGCAAGGTCATGGGTTGACAACAGGTAGCCGTTGCCTATATTGTATCCGCGATACTTCAAGCGATACTCCCTTCTGCACGGCTGGGCGCAGGCTCCACGATTCCCGCTTCTGCCGCTGTTATAAGATGACATGTAGCATTTTCCGCTGACACAATAGCACAATGCCCCATGGCCGAACACTTCAATGTCCATGTTGATATTGTCTTTTGCAAGCTGGTCATGGATCTGTCTGATTTGCTCGATGTTCACTTCCCTTGGCAGCACCACACGCTTGATATTGTTCTTGCTGGCCCATTTGAATGATGAGTAGTTGTTCAATCCCATCTGTGTGGAGGCATGAACCTCCAAATCAGGAATGAATGTTTTCAAAAGCCAGATTAAACCGAAATCCTGTACGATAACCGCATCCACGCCAATCTTATACAATTCAAACAGGTATTTCAGCACGTCCACTATCTCATAATTGTTGATTAGGGTATTCACGGTCACATGGATTTTGCTGCCGTTCAAATGAGCATACTCGACCGCCTTTTTAATCTCATCCATCGTGAAATTCTTGGCATATGCCCGGGCACCATACTGTTGGCCGGCAATGTAAACCGCATCAGCACCTGCATTGACTGCTATAACCAACACTTCATATGAACCTGCCGGGGCTAATAATTCTTCTAAAACCATTTTTCATATACACCTTGTTTAGATTATTCATTTATATCTTTGGAATTAATTATATATTAAATTAAAACATATTCTATCTTATGTACATAGTATTTGAAGGAATTGACGGTGCGGGAAAATCAACCCAAATCCAAATGCTGAGGGAATGGCTTGAGGCAAACGGGTTCAGGGTTGAAACATTGGTCGAACCTACAGATTCCAAGATTGGAAAACTCATAAGGGAAATGCTGCAAAGGCCTGATGCAACAACAGAAAGTGTTCAAAGAATGTTGGGTTTGCTTTTTGCCGCCGACAGGCTACTCCTGATGGATAAGTTGGAGGATGACTCAAAAATCTTCATCTCCGACCGCTCATTCATTTCAAGCCTTGCCTATCAGGAACCTGCCGAATGGATCGATGAAATTAATAGGTATGCAAAAAAACCTGATTTATTGATTCTTTTGGATTTGGATGTTAAAACATCAGTTGCAAGAGCCTCCGGAGAGGACACTTTTGAAAATGAGGAATTTTTGACCAGGGTTAAAGCCAATTACCTGAAACTGGCTGAAAATTACACTCATGAAATAATCGATGCGGACAGGGGAGTCAACAAGGTGTCTTCAGATATAAAAAAAGCGGTTGCACCTTATCTGGGAATCTGTCCAGACTGCATTTTATAATCTTTTTTTTAATATTTAAAATTAGCTATTTCTTTTAAAGCACTGGACGTGTTTAGTGGTGTCCAGTGCTAATTCGGTATTTTTGGATTAATGTTTAAGATTTGCAAAACAACAAATCCCTGTAGAAGTCCGTAAAATGTTTTAACAGATTGGGTCTTAAACTAACTTGTTCATTGGGTGGTAATCCACTGGTTCGGTTCCTAATGGTTTTGCAGCTTCGGATATGAACATGTCTGTTTGAGCCACTGCAGGAAATGCGATGCCTGCATTTTCAATAGGTCCAAATAGAACAAAGTCTCCAGCGCACATTACCTGCACGATATTTGCTCCAATGTCGCAAACGGTGAATGCGGTTTTGTTTCCTGCCTTCTTGTATTCCCTTAGCCAGTCCCATGCGGAAGGCACATTGTGAATACCTGATCCTACAGGATATCCCCATTTTGCCTTTTCGGCGAAGGAAGTTCTAGCAGCAATACCTGCACCCTGTCCTAAAGGAGTTACTGCAGTATCCATCATGAACTTGTCGATACCGCATTCAGCAGCCACTTCAAGCAAACCTTTCTCGTAAGCACCGTCATCCCCATCTTCCCACATTGCCATTTTCCCTTCAACTGTAGCATTCATAGGGTTGAATCCTAAGATGATGGAGGCGGAAATGTTGGTTTCAGCAAGTGCATCCAATTCAGATTGGTCAGCAGCCATGTTGATTGAGTTATAAATTGCCCTTTCGGTCAATCCGGTTTCGTCAGCGTACTGTGCACCAGCAACTCTTGCTTCACCGGATGTTGAATCTATAAGGAAAGGAGCATCACAAATTTCACCAATATATTCAATGTATTTTGGCAATGCTTCGACAGTCTGTCCGAATACTTGTACAATATAAGGATTACCAGTAACATCGGAGATGGAAGCCATGTCGTTAACTAACTGCTCAGCTCTGGCTTTATCAAAGTCTCCGGTTAATTCATCGTTAATAATATTGTGTCCACCATAGAAGATTGTTCCTGCCAATACGGTTGGATATTCTCCAGGTTGTCCACCCATTTTGACTCCGCCGAAGTCAAAAACTTCTTGTTCTTTATCGAATTTAAACATTTATACTAACCTCTTTTAATTGAGACTCAACTTTTTCATTTTTAATTTATAAAAATTAAAGTTAAGTCTAATATGATTTTCTTATTTAATCATATTTAAATATTTCTAAAAATATTAAAATTTTTTTAATAAATATTGCATTGATGTTTAAAATATTAAAATAAAAATTGCACATTCCATATAATAAAATATTTTTAACATAGGTGGCTTGTATATAAAAACCGTTGTGCACATTCGTCAACTTTGAAATCTATTGTGAAAACAATAAAATAATTAAATGGTAATGTTTAATCATGATTATTAAATTAAATTAAGATTTTAATCAGTTTCAAGTGAACAATGAATATTGAATGATTATTATGTCCTGAAACTTCTTTAGGTTCGAGCAATTTCCATAAGGTTTGCTCCATGCTCTAAAAGTAAAAAATAAGTTACATTATTATGTGTGGGCAATGGCGTTTACTGGTTAATAAAAAAATAAGTTAAAGGAAAATTTATTTGTTTCCTTCAAGTTCTTTCAATCTCTCACGAATAGCGTTTTCCAAAAAATCCCTTACCTTAACAAGCTCATCATATTCTCCGATGAGTTTAGGGCCGAATTCGCCATGCTCCAATTTAATGTCAAACTTTTCAAAGGCATGGGCAAGCATCTGTTCTCCGACACCATTAGGAATTCCCATTTCAAACTCTTCCTTTTCTTCAACCATTTAATTCTCCTCCATGTATTTTCTAACAGGTTCAAAGAATTCAATTAGGAAATCTTTTATTCCATTTTTCAAGTCCATTGGGTGAAGGTTGCCTTCGCTGAAATCCTTGATCAATTCATCATGAGTCAATTCAATATCTCCGCCGAACTTTTCAGGCCTTTTGATTAATAACTTTTCCTGATTAGGATAAACGAATGTTTCTGCAATTTCAATCATAGGATTGTCTTCAACTTGTCCCTGTGGACAGTAGCTCTTGTTGATTTTTTTAGTGATTTCTTCAACGCTGTCATCCACTGCAATGTAGTTTCCTTTGCTTGAAGACATCTTGGCATCTCCGTCAAGGCCATGAAGCAATGGGGTGTGGATGCAGACAGGAACATTTTCACCGATTTTTTCAAGGTTTTCACGTGCAAGCATCTGGATTTTCCTCTGTTCCATTCCGCCAAGTGCAATGTCCACTTCAAGAGCAGCCATATCAACGGTCTGCATAATTGGATAAATTACACTAGCCACTTTTGGATTGTCATCTGCACGGCTGACCTGATCCATACTTCTTCTAGCTCTTTTCAAAGTGGTCATGGTAGCCAATTGATAAACCTTATCAGTGTAATCGCTTTCCAATTGGAATGATGAGCCTAAAACATATTCGGTAGTTTCATCAAGGCCAAGTGCCTGGAAACATTTCTTATTGTACTCAGCAGTTTCAGCTATTTCCTCAACAGTTCCCTTTCCATTCAAGAATGCATGATAATCTGCTAAAAGGATTTTAATTTTAAAACCTAAACTTTGTAATTGTTTTAATTTCTGCACGGTTACGGCATGGCCTAAATGGATTTTGCCTGAAGGTTCATAACCGGTATAAGCTACTGGCTGGTCCTTTTCAAGAACTGCCTTCAACTCTTCAGTGTCAATAATTTCTAATGTTCCGTTTTCGATTAATTGAATTTTTTCTTCAATATTCATCTTATCACTTAATTTAGTAAATAAATGTAATTGTCAATTTTAATAAGTTTGATTTCATCACCAATATTATAATCCTTGAATTCATCCTTCATCTCCAAATCCACAGCGGAATAGTCGCTTGGATCAAGGATTTGTATCATGCTCGGTGATTTTGATATGATTGTAGTGGTTTCTATTTCTGATGATTTTTTAACCAGTTTAATGTCTTCCATATTCTTCATTGGAATATTGTGCTTTTTATCGGTTGAGATATCCATTCCAACCACGCTAGTTTTGCCGATACTATTGATTCTAATAATCTTATCCTCATACTTGACGAAATCATTAACTTCAAACTCAGGGATTCTCACTGAAATCCAAACACGGTACAATCCCTTGCCTGTGGATTTGTCTTCACTGATGAGTCTTGGGGATTCCTTGGTTATTCCGCCGAACTCCTCGGTTAATGCTTCAGCCACTTTTTTGCCTGATTTGAAAGAACCAATGTAGTAATCATGACCCTCCTTTAACCTTGCAATCTGGGGACAATACGCTAGCTTGTCCTTTTTGGATTGTTTTAACAGGGTACGTTCAACAATCTCATCAGCTAAACTGTATTCTTCAGGCTTGATTTCACGATTGGCTGCCCTGAACTGAATGACTGACTCATAGTATCCTGATTGTATCTTGCTGCATGTTGGACAAACGGTTTTAAGAATTTTGACTTCAGTGTCATGGGTTTCCTCAATCTGTGCCCCATGAACCTCGCCAACAATCTCAACATAGCAACTTGCTATTGTGCCTTTTATCTGGTCGATTTCAAGGTTGATGATTTCGTTTTCAACTTCATCAGCTATCTTTATGTTTCTCTCAAGCGCGCGGTAAATTATCTCTTCTTCGGGAATGAACTCATCGCTCCATTTACCTTCCTCAAGTTTGCTGTTGCAATGGCTGCATATTTGAACTTCAATGCGTTTCGGCAGTTCAATCATCTGGAATTCTTTTAAAAAACAGTCTATGCAGATGTCTCCAACCATTTCCTTATCTGTACTTCCGCACTCTGGACAAAACATGGTATCAAAAAAAATAAGTGAAAAAAGTAGAATTTTATAATGATTTTAAAGGTGCTGTAGCACCGCATGCAGCACATTTAAGCAAGAATATTCTACCTTCTCTGATAATTCTAGTATCTGGTCTGTTGCATTCGTGGCAAATAACGTACTTGTCCACATAATCCTCGATTCTTTCATTGATTAGGTAATGTGTGAATTTACCTTGCAGGATTGCTCTTTGACCTTCAATGTTTCCTGCAGTACCTAATTCCCTCATCAGGAATTTCAATAAGTGTTGAGGATCCCTGTTTAAACCTTCTGCAACATCTTTAAAGTTCTTGATGAATGTTCTATTACCTTGAATGTCTGAATAAGCTTTAGGGATTTTGAATCTTTTATGTTCAAATACTTCAGGAGGTAATTGGTCTATTGCTCTTTCTAATAAATCTTCGTATTTATCCATAATTATCTCTCCTTATAAAATTAGTATAAGTATAATATATTAAATTTAGTTTTAATCATTTATTAATGTATTGTTAAATGGTGGTGTTTTTAAAAAATTTTCAAATAAAATAATAAAAAATGGGAATATTTAGACTACGCGTCTAAAGTATCCTGTTGTTGGCTGATAGATGACTCCCTTCTGAACAAGGTTTCTGACGATTTGCTCGGTCTTATCCTCGCTGACGCCATACTTGTCGCTCATGTTTGAAAGTAAAACATTCAATGGGGCGTTACCAGCATATTCCTCTTCAAGGAGTTTAATTTCTTCAGTTACGGTTTGGATTTTATCCCTGTCGGATTTAGGTGTTCCTCCACTCACGATATCTGCATCGATTTCACCGGTTTCCGGATCAACACCGATCTCCTTAAGACAAGCCATCTGCAGCTTAACCGCACGCTCTGCATCTTCCTTGTCAACAGTCTCCTTAAGCTTGATTTTAGCGCTTGCCTCTGAGAGACGAATGATTGCCTCCAATTGCCTTGCAGTAATCGGAACTGGACCTTGCTCTTCGGGGTTGCTGTTCCTTGTGCTTACGTAAAACTCTTTTAGAACCTGTATGGCCTCATCGGTCAAATGTGGATTCACGTTCTTACGGGCATAAGCAATATATTTCCTGAGCAATTCTGGCTCGATTTCATATTCAACAGTGTTTTCCTGGTGTATCTTAAGAATATGGTCAGCTAGCTTTGCATCCCCTTCTTTGCTTGGCTTATCCTCGATAACGAAAATCAAATCGAAACGGGAAATGATCGGCGCAGGCAAGTCAATCTGCTCTGCAAGCACTTTATAACGGTCGAACCTACCGAACTTAGGGTTTGCCGCTGCAAGAACTGAACATCTTGAATTCAAGGTTGCCATGATTCCCGCCTTAGCGATACTTACAGTCTGCTGTTCCAATGCCTCGTGAAGCGCTGAACGGTCCTCTGACCTCATCTTGTCCAATTCGTCAACGCACACGTTACCCTGGTCCCCAAGAACCAATGCACCGGCTTCCAGGGACCATCCTCCAAGCTCGTCACGAACTGCCGCTGCGGTTAAACCTGCACCACTTGTACCTTTACCACTTGTATAGATACTTCTCGGAGCTAATCTTGAAACGTACTTCAATATCTGGGACTTACCGATACCAGGGTCCCCGACAATCAGGATGTGAATGTCTCCCCTCAGTTTGGTTTCATCCTCAAGTTGCTTTGAAGCCCCACCGAACAGTTGAAGCGCAATGGCTTCCTTAACGTTAGGGTAACCTCTGATTGAAGGAGCGGTTGAACGGATAATCTTATCGTGGATGTGAGGGTCCTGTGATAGTTCAATGATTTTCTCCTCATCCTCTTCGGACAGGCTCAATTCCTCGAATTCCTGCTCCAACGGCTCAATGTGATTGACATAAATGTAGTTCTTGAACTTTCCGCTGCGCTCTTCACGGAATGTTTTCAGGGTTCCTGTGATTCTCACCTTGTCCCCCGGGTTCAGCTCATCCACCAGGTCATCTTCAAGAATCATGAGCATCTGTTTAGGTTCTGTTCCTCCGGACAGGTTCTCGAGCGGTTCCTGCATCCTTGCGGTTTGTGTATCGATGTATTTTGACTCTTCCTGAAGCAATCTGAAGGATCTTCCTCCGCATTCGCTACATAATGACGGTTCGATGATGTGGTTTCCTGAAGTTTGCTCGACCTCGTGCAGTCTCATACAACCTCTACATTCAAAAACACCTGTTTCAATACGTGGTCGAATCTCATCAGTTTTCCTTACAATACCATCTGCAGCTACGAATGTTCCAATGTATTTGCTTAGCAAATCCTTTAGCTGGATTACATTGCTCAGATTCTCGAAACGAATGTTTATGTCAGCATCCTTAACCAATGGGTCAATGTTCTTGATGGCAATTTGAGCGGCTTCAATAACTTCCTCAGGCTTGTCGATTAACAAATCCGCCAAGTCAGGATCGAATATCTCCAAGGATTGGTAGTTTACGGTCAGTGACCTTTCATCGGGATATTTTTCAAGTATCTCGAATACGTCATCCTTATATGATGTTGCAAAAAATTCTTCAAATTTTGCAGTTGATGTTTGTGTTTTATTAGTAGAGTTCATTGTCATAATATTAGATTTTTTATATTTAAAAAATATTGGGTAGAGAGCGTGTGATAAGTAAAAATTATATACTAATATAAATAAAAATAGTTTCAATAAATTTAATGATTGAGGTTAATATGAGAAAATCTAGATTAAGTTTATTTAAATCCACTTCTATGTTAATTTCCGTCGTTGGAATTATCATGATAATTGCAACAATAATTGTGGTGGCATATGTGGGTTACAGTATTGTTTCCAGTGGAATTACAAATGAAATATCTTCCGGAACTCAATATGATGAACTTGCAGAGCTTAAAGCTACATATGGTAATCTGTCCGTGAAGTTTGACAGCGTCAAATCCACATTTTATGCTGGCGGCGCCGATGACGTTAAAGTTTACAATGATGCAAAATTAGAGTTGACACGGGCGAATTCAGCTATTGAAAATGTTCAAAGTGCATTGGATGCGGGCAAGCCATCCAATGAAGTAGATAGTAGGATTGAATTTGCAAAAAAAGAACTTGATACTGCTAACAAGGCGTATAATAATCTTTAAATTATTTTCTTTTTCTCTTTTTTTTATTAGGCATATATTCCAGGCCGACAACATACATTTCAGAACTTTTTTTACGTGATGATGCAGGCTTTGTTGTTCGAACATGTCTGAACTTGCCCTTAAGTGAATCCAGCATCTCCTTGTATTCAGGACCCTGGAACACCTTCATGACAAGGTTTCCCTTAGGCTCAAGAATGTTTTCAGCGATTCCGATGACTGTATATGTCAAGTCGATTGACCTGAGCTGGTCAATGTTTTTAATTCCGCAAAGTGAAGGTGAAGCATCAGACATCACTACTTTGGCTTTTCCCCCGATAAGCTCCATTATCCTTTCCTGAACTTCGGGGGTGGTGAAATCTCCGCGGATTCCATAATAGTTTTCTTCATGGAATTTCTTGAAGCGGTTGAGGTCAACTCCCACAACGACTCCTTCCTCACCGACCTTTTCAAGCGCAACCTGTGACCATCCTCCAGGTGCCGCTCCAAGGTCAACCACGGTATTTCCCTGCTTGATGAGCTTGTACTTCTTGTCCAATTGCTTGAGCTTATATGATGCCCTTGAACGGTAATCCTCTTTCTTTGCTTTTTTATAGTATGGATCATTATGCTTTTCCATCTGCCATTTACTGCCCATTTCTAATCCCTCTTGTATTGGTCAAAGTCAAGTGCGCTGCATACCGGAGCGCCGACCTTTATGATTTCAACATCAACTTCCTTATCATGGATTTCAAGCAACATCACAGTCCTGTCAGCCAATCTGGGAACGATTGGACTTCCAGGATTGATGAGCAAAACTCCGCTTTTCTGCTCTATTTTCGGCTGGTGTGAGTGTCCTGAAACCAGAATGTCAACATCCAATTCCTTTGCAAGGTATAATAATTGGTCACTGTCAGCTCTCGGATAAACTTCTCCGTGAATCAATCCAATTTTCAAGCCTTCAGCTTCGATGACCTTTGCCTTGGGAAGCTGGATTCCATTGGCCCTGTCCATATTGCCCTGAACAGCCATTACAGGAGCGATTTCCTCCAGCTCTTCAATGACTCTCGGTGAAGTCAAATCCCCTGCATGCAATATCAATTCAACATCATTGAACGCTTCAAGCACTTTTGTAGGCAATACCTTTGCCCGATCAGGTATATGTGTGTCTGAAATTAAACCGATTAACATATTATTCAATCCTTATTTATTCAAATTATTTCTTTGTTTCTCATTGTAATTAAATTTTAAATAACAACTATTATAAATTGTTAAAAATATATTTATATATATCATTCTTGCAAGGAGAAGATAAAATGGGAGAAGTTAAAAAGGAAGATATTTTAGATATTTTGGCTAAATATGACAAAAGTGAAATCACAATAGCCACTCTCGGAAGCCACACTTCTTTACACATTCTACAAGGTGCAAAAGAAGAAGGATTCAGAACCGCTATTGTCTGTCAAAAGGGAAGAGAAATTCCATATCAACGTTTCGGAGTGGCTGACGAATACATCATCGTCGATGAGTTCAAGGACATAGTCAACGAGGATGTTCAGCAAAAACTCAGGGACATGAATGCGATTGTTGTTCCTCATGGATCTTTTGTAGCATATGCTGGCCTTGACAATGTTGAAGACAAGTTCAACGTACCGATGTTCGGAAACAGGGACGTGCTCAGATGGGAAGCTGAAAGGGACAAGGAAAGAGCATTGCTTGTTGAAGGTGATGTGAGAATACCATTCAAATACAACAGTCCTGATGAAATCGACCGTCCGGTAATGGTCAAGTTCCCAGGCGCAAGAGGTGGAAGAGGATATTTCGTTGCATCATCCCCTGAAGAATTCGATGCAAAAATTGAGGCAATGAAAGCACGTGGATGGCTGGAAGACAGTGATGTGGAAGCAGCACACATTGAAGAATACGTTTCAGGCTGTAACTACTGCATACACTATTTCTACTCAGCACTTGACGATACCGTAGAGCTGATGGGTATGGACACAAGATACGAATCCAGTATAGACGGTTTTGTAAGAATGCCTGCTAAAGACCAATTGGACATTGACTTAAGCCCATCTTACGTTGTAACCGGTAACCACCCAGCAGTAATTCGTGAATCATTGCTCCCACAAGTGTTCGACATTGCTGACAAGCTAACTGAAAGCGCTAAAAAACTAGTTGCACCGGGATTGAACGGTCCATTCTGTATGCAAACATTAGTCAACGATAATCTAGAAGTAATCTGTTTTGAAATCAGTGCCAGAACCGACGGCGGTACCAACACTTTCATGGACGGTTCCCCTTACTCCTACTTGACCTACGGTAAGCCAATGAGTATGGGTAGAAGAATCGCTCTTGAAATCAAGCGCGGTATAGAAAGAGATGAATTAGAAAAAATAATAACATAAAACTGTTATTATTTTTTATTCTTATTTTTATTTTTGTTTTTGCCGATTTTTTGCTGTTTTTCGTATTCAGCCAATGCTTTCATACGATTAACTTTTGTCAATGCACCAACAAGACCAACAACAGCACCGACAACTATAATAATCAGGGTTACACTTATTACTCCAGTATTGCTCACGAAAAACCCTGAAAAGGTTCCCATGTATCCCTGTAAGGTCAAAATCACAATAGGGGTTGCACCAAGCGCTCCCAATATTGTTCCTTTTAAAATGCTGTCCTGCCCATATCCAATGTATAAGAGCCCTATTGCTGAGAATGGGTAAAGCCAATCATTGATTTGATATCCGAATATTATGAATGCTGCAGCAATCGCCGCACCGAATACTAACGCTTTAATATTGATTTCTGGTAGAAACTTATTCATATTATTTTACTCCAAAAAATTATTCTTTAGAAGCTAATAGTCCTCCGAAAGCTCCTGTTATGCCCATTACAATTGCATAATAAATTAGATTTTCAATTATTGCAATGATACTTGCAACTCCAGATATTGTAAATCCGGCCAATCCTCCAAAGATTCCGGCAATGCTTCCTCCGAAGGTTGCAGCCAGTATGAATAATATTGCGCAGATGATTGTTCCCAATGCTCCTGCGACAGCGGCATTCCACAAACCGCCAAACATTCCGTCATGGGCAATGTAACCGGTTATGAAACCGACAATCAACAATCCAATAAATTCATAAGGGGCAAAAAATGATTTTACAATTACAGCTAATATGAAACCTATAATCACTGCACTCCATTTAGTCATGAAAATCACCTTTAAGTATTATTATTTAATTTCATTAATAAAAGTATTTATATTTGAGTTTCAATTTGATGATGTCAATAGATGTCTTTTAACTTATCTTTTATCTGGTCAAGAATTGCCTGATGCATCCTTTTGGTGAATTCTCCCTTGTCGTTTTGGTTCAGCACGTCAAGATAACCCTGTGAAACAAGATTGAATGCAAATGGACTTGGAATAACCGTATCAATGGTTTTGATTTCCATTTCTTCACTGGCAACCATGTTGATGACTTTCAATGCGTTTTTAATGTCCATGTAATCTTCCATTGCCTCACGACGCGCTTCCTTTAGAATGGAGAAATTGTCATCCATCTCCTGAACGAACTTGAGAAGAATTTTTCCACGAACCTGTTGGCGACCGACGGATTTGGATTCTCCCTTGTATCTTCTAAGGGTCATCAGTGATCTGCCTGCACAATGGCGGAATCTTGAAGCCAGGGTTTCGGTTTTGTTCAATGAACTTGCAAGTATCCTTTCAAAATTCTCAGGAGTCAATTGCCTGAATGATTCAAGACCTCCTATTGTGCCGTCTGAGCTTAGGTAAAAACCATTGTCCGATATGGAAATGGTAATGTTCGTATTGTATCTTTTGGCAACCACATAAGCCACAGCACGTGACAATGCGTCATTGACCTTGCGGCCGAAAAGGGAATGGAATATTACGAATTTCCTTCCGCCGAATCCTGTGTAGTACTCAATGAGCAGGCATCGGTTGGATGGGATTTTGGCGTACTTGTACTGTTCGACAAAGTATTCATAAATTGAATTTGCCGCAAAGTCATCAACGTAGAGGTAATCGTAGATGAACTCCATTATCTCCTCCTTGCTTCTCCTGTACTCGAATCGTGTTTCCATATGTGAGCGGAACCTTTGAATGTCCATTGCAAGGTCAAATGACAAAGGCAGCTGCTGTGAAAACCATGAAGGAATTGTTGGCGGGCCGCTTGCAGGAGTGACGTTGATGGTCATTCCCTTGCCGTAATTGAACCTGAATGTTCTTCCCCCTAAAACGAAGGTGTCTCCCTTTTTCAGTCGCTCCATGAAAGATTCCTCAATCTTTCCCACTGTCTCGCCGTCGCACTTGACAAGCACTCCTGATGAGTCGGGGATTGTTCCAATGTTGGTGGAGTAAAGCATTCTTGCGAGCTTTCCGCGCTTGCCGAAGGTATTCTCCTTATAGTCAATCCAGATTTTGGCGTAAACGTAACGCTCCTCGAGCTCAGGGTATTCGCCAGCCATGTAGCTTAAGACATCCTCATAATCGTCTCTAGTCAGGTCCTTATAGCAATAGCTTTTGCGGATTACGTCATATGCGTAATCGATGTCCCAGGGGTTTTCAATGCTCATTCCGTAAATGTGCTGTGCCAAAACGTCAAGGCAATTGGTTGGAATGCTGATCTTGTCAATTTTTCCTTCCTTGGCATTCTTGAGCAGAACTGAGCATTCCACAAGGTCATCACGTTCGGTCACTATGATTCTGCCTTTTGACTTTTCATGCAGTCTGTGTCCGCTTCTGCCTATTCTCTGCAGGGCTCTTGCAACGGATTTTGGGGAATTTATCAAAACGACAAGGTCGATGTATCCTATATCAATTCCCAATTCAAGGGATGTGGATGACACCACTGCCTTCAATTTCCCTTCCTTGAGCTTGTTTTCGGTTTCCAAACGAACTTCCTTCGAGAGTGAAGAGTGGTGGGCCATGATGTTTGAGTTGTTATAGTTCATCGGATACATTTTCTTCAGGTTGTAGACGAACCTTTCGGTTCCGCTACGGGTGTTGGTGAATATCAACGTGGTCTTGTTTTCCTGAATCAAGTCATCCAGCAGGTCATACATCCCCAATCGGGTGTCCTCCTCATCGGCAAGCACTATGTCGCTTACAGGACACATTACCTCCATGTCCAATTCCTTTAGGTAGTTGATGTTGACTATTTTACAGTTCCGCTCAACACCGTACTCGTAACCTACAAGGAACCTTGCAACCTCTTTTAATGGACTTACTGTTGCGGACAGGCCTATTCTTGTGTAGTTTCCAATCAGGTGCTGCAGCCTCTCCAATGACAGGCTTAAATGAACTCCTCTCTTGTTCTCTGCAAGTGAGTGTATCTCATCGATGATGACGTATTTGACGTGGCTCAGTTTCTCCCTGAACTTAGGTGCCACCAGTAGAATTGATAATGTTTCTGGTGTGGTGATTAATATGTGTGGAGGTTTTTTAAGCATTTTCTGCCTTTGGTATTGTGAAGTGTCACCGGTTCTGACGGCTTTTCTTATTCCAAGCTTTTTGCCAGCTATCTTTTCAATGCCGTTCAGGGGTTCCTCAAGGTTTTTTTCAATGTCGTTGTCAAGTGCCTTCAGGGGGGAAATGTATATGCAGTATACCTTATCCTCCAGCTTGTCATTTTCGGCCAATGAGGTTAATTCACTAATCACTGATAAAAATGCGGTTAAGGTTTTGCCGGACCCTGTTGGTGATGAGATGAGGATGTTGTTTTTCTTGTGAATGTCGATGATTGACTTTTTCTGTGCCGGCGTGAAATCGTCGAACTGTGAGTCAAACCATTTCTGAACCCATGGGTGCAGGGTCTTGAATATTTGCTTTTTTGTATAGCTTTTGGTTTGCTCTTCAATCATATTTGACTCCTCGTCTTTTATAAGTTTGTTAATGTTTATTTAATTTTACTTTTAATTAAACTTATTGGTTTATTTAATTTTTGTTTAAAATATTTTATTTTAAGTACGATTTATATACTGGGGCGATTAATCAAGTAACCAATAATATCTATTATTTTTTACATTAAATTGAATATTTTTTAAAAATTTTAAATAATTTTGGAAAATAAAAATTTTTATATACTTTATGATGTAATATACACCTTGTTGAAATCCTTTTTTAAATTTTTGTTGATTGATCAATATTATAAACTAATGTTTTTAGTCTTGTTTCTTTGTTCTGCAAACGTGTACTCTTGCTTTTATTTATTCCTGAGAATTTACGTTTTATTACACTGAATACACTTTCTACATTGTTTCTTCTTGAATATATTTCTTTTTTGAATGTTTTGATGCTTAATCTTCTGTACCAACCATGTCTGAAGTTTGATCGTAGTGGTATTTGGTCTGATGCTTTTATTTCTTCATTTATGCAGGTTCTTATTGGATTTGAGTCATATGCTTTGTCTGCTATGATGAATTGCGGATTATATTTTTTTAGACTTCTTATTGATGCTATTGCGAATTTTGTATCGTGTCTTGGTCCTTTTACTGCTTGTGAGTAGAGTATTAGTCTTGAATCAACATCAATTGCAATATGGCATTTAGTGTAGTTTTTCACGTCATGGCTACGTATTTTTGAGTAATATTTATCAGCGTAGTCGCTTGTGAACCCACTGCCATCAAGAGCAACTAATTCTGGTTGTATTTCTAAATGTCCGATAATTTGCTTTGTTATTCTTTCAAACATGTCAGTTGGCATCCTTTTGAAGAATTTCTGAAGAGTGGAGTAATCTGGAGCTCTTTTAATCTTCAAATATTTCTGTAATCTATCTGAAAAGCTAATAAATTCAACTATTTGACGATAAGTTAAATTTAAATAAGTTTTCAATGCAATAATTGTGAATAATGCAGGTTGCGAGTACATTTTCTTTGAATATTTACTTGAATATAGATTTAAAGATATTCTAGCATAACTGTAAGTATGTTCAATGAATTTAATCAAGTTATTCGTGTTAATCTCGATTTTACTGTCTTTTTCATATTTTTTGAAATATTTTTTTGTTTGTTTTTTAAAGCCAAAATCCAAAAGGTTTTTATGCTTTGAAAACCTAACTATTACTGGAGAATGTTTGTTTTTTTGGTTCATATATATAAATATTCTCCATTTTACTATATATAATTTATTATATCTTATTTTTTAAAATAACCAAGTATTATTTCAAATGTAATAAAATAAATTACATATATTGAGCAAATCTAAGAAATACTAATTTTACATCAAGAAACATATATTGAGCAAATCTAAGAAATACTAATTTTACATCAAGAAATCACATCGATGTGAAATTTCAAGTGAAAAAAATTTTAGGATTTCAACATTGCCGTAATATATCTAACTATAGGCATTACGCCTAAAGGTGGTAATAAAATGAATGATTTATTTAATTTACAAGGACAAGTAGCACTTGTAAGTGGTGCATCCTCCGGTATCGGAGTGGACATGGCAAAAGCTTACGCAAGATACGGTGCAAACATTGTAGTCACCGGAAGAAGGAAAGAAAGATTAGACCAAGTGGCAGAAGAAATCAAAGAACTTGGCGTTGACTGCATTGGTGTAGTTTGTGACGTAACCGACACTGAAAGTGTAGATGCATGTGTAAAAGAAGTCATGGACCACTTCGGAAGAATCGACATCCTCCACAACAACGCAGGATACGGTGCAACCAAGGAAGCAGAATTATTAACCGATGATGAATGGAACAAAACCGTAGACGTTGACCTTACCGGTACATTCAAAATGTCCAGGGCTGTAGCACGTGAAGCAATGATTCCACAAAAATACGGAAGAATCATCAACACTGCATCCATGTTCGGTTTAGTCGGAACCATGGCTACCCCAACATCCCCATACGCAGCAGCAAAAGGTGGAGTAGTAAACCTCACAAGACAATTAGCAGCAGAATGGGCAAAATACAACATTACCGTAAACGCAATCTGTCCAGGTACATTCCCAACTGAACTCACCCGTTCAACAATCGACAACGATGAGTACAAAGCATACACTAAAACCGTTGTGCCTGTTGGAAGATCCGGTGTTGACGGAGAATTAGACTCCACAGTTGTTTACTTAGCATCTCCTAAATCCAGTTACGTAACCGGACAATCAATTGCTGTAGACGGCGGATACACCTGTATCTAAATTGAAAATAACCAATTTTCAATTTTCCTTTTTTCTTTTTTTAGACAATAATCACAAACTTTTAGCCATTAAGCCAATTCAACCAGACCCTGCCATATTTTCTAAAAAGATTAATATATGCTTAAAATCTAACTAATAAACATGTCAAATTTAAATTTTAATGACGCTATTAACAATTTATCAGATGATGATGTTAAAGTCAGAAAAGAAGCAATAGAATCATTAGTTGGAATAACTGATGAGGAAGCTATTGAACCATTAATAAAAGCCACCACTGATGAAAGCGCACAAGTGAGATTCAAAGCGGCTGAAATATTGGGGAACATGGGTGAAGTTGCTGTTGATAAATTAATAGAAGAATTCGAAAACGCACAAGGAAAGGACAAAAGATTTTTAGCGTTCGCACTTAAGGAAACCGGAGACGAAAAGGTCATCCCATACTTTGTTGAAGCAACACAGGATGAGGACTTCGGTGTGAGAAAAGTGGCAGCACGCTCCCTAGGCGAGCTTCAGGCTGAAGAAGAATTGGATGCGATTGAAAAATGCTTGGAAGATGAGGACTGGGGAGTCAGGCTCGCAGCAATCCAGGCATTGGGAGACATTGCAACCGACGATTCAATCAAATTAATAAAGGACGCCCGCAAGGCCGAAAGCGACAAGGACTTTAAAAAATCATGCAACAAGGCACTTAAAAAAGCCCAAAAAAGACAAAAGGCAAAGGCATCCGGTGAGGAAATAGTTTCACTGATTCCAATGAGCACCCTTAAGGAAATGGAAAAAACCAATGTCCAAAAAGCAATCAAGGGTTATGAAAGCTATGTTGAATCAAAACAGGCTAAAGATGCACCATACAAAAGATTATGCATATTATACAGGAAAGCAAACGACTATGACAATGAAGTGAGGGTCATAGAAACCGGAATAGAAGTGTTTGCCGACAACCCTAAAAAACTCGCATACTTTGAAAAAAGATTGGCTAAATTAAAGTAATTTAGTTTCATATAAGTCTTCCCGCTTATTTTTTAAAAGGGGAAGCTCCTCTCTTATTTTTTTAATTTCACTCAAATCAACACTGCATGTGATAACTTGTTCTTTTTCATCGCATTGGGCCAAGACCTCTCCCCATGGAGTTGTGACTATCGAATGGCCGTAGCTGTGATAGCTTGCCTCCTCGTTCAATGCAGGGGCAACGCCCACGCAGTAAGCCTGATTGTCCAATGCTCTTGAACGGAATAACAGTTCCCAATGGGCAGGGCCTGTAGTCATATTGAAAGCTCCGGGATAAAACAGTATCAATGCACCTTTTTCAACCATCAGACGGGCAAGCTCTGGAAAACGAACATCATAGCATATTCCAATGCCCACTCTTCCAAAATCAGTATCCGCAATTGTGACATTGTCTCCGGCGGTTAATACATCAGATTCCCTAAAGGTGATCTGGTCCTTAACGTCAATGTCGAAAAGATGCATCTTCCTATGCTTCGCGATGATTTTCCCGGTTTTGTCAAACAGGTAACTTGTATTGTATAGCTTGTCGTTTTCCTTTTCGGGAATTGATCCCGCAAGTATATAAACATTGTTTTGCCCAGCTAGTTTTGAAATGGTGTTTAAACTCAAGCTGTCCTGTTCATATTCCGCATACTCAATGAACTTGTCATTGGAATAGGGGCAGCTGAACATTTCAGGCAAAATTATAAAATCGGCATTCGCATCCACGCCAGCACGTATCATCTCGCCGGCCTTTTTAAGATTTGATTGCTTATTGTCAACAACATTCATTTGACAAAGCGCAAGTTTGACAGTGGTCATTTTAAACACTTTAAAAAATAGAAAAGAAGTATGATTTAAATCATACTTAAGCAATATCTGCAGAACTTATGGCAGATTCAACGTCTTCGGATGTAACTGAATTAACTGAACTGCCGGTTATCTTGAACACGTGAGTTTGACCGTCACTTAACATTGAAACATAACGGGTGTAGTCTCCATCAGCATTTTCTAGAATGATGTTTGATGAGTTTCTACCGTCAAGGGTTATTGTTTCAACAAGTTCCACGTAATCGCCATTACCTTGGGCATAGCTAATTATGCCTTGAGCTATTTCTTTTATTGATCCAGACTCTGAAGTTACATTATAATATTCTATAACTGTCTGATTTTCATTTTGGAAAAATTTAGCTCCTATATAATCTTCATCAGTTAAATTTAATTCTTTCCAACTTTCAGGATATTTGAATGAGAATTCGCCAGCGCTGTATTCAAGCAAATCATTACCTGATAGCTGTATTGGTGAACTTGAATTATTGTTGGCCTTATCATTTGATCCAGTGAGAACAATTCCGCAAATAACTATTAATGTTATAAGCACTATTGCTCCAATAACAAGCTTGTTATCTTTAATTATACTTAATGTATCTTGATTATTGGTTTTCTTTTCTTTTTTAGGTTCTTGTTGGAAGATATTTTCACTTTTAGGGGCTACAACTTTTGGTTTTGGGAAAGTGTAACCACAATTTCCACAAACAGGAGCTCCATCATAACTCGGATTTCCACATTCAGGACATTTTTTCACAGTTTTACCTCCATTAAAATTTACATTTATTAATCATAATATAAAAATATATTTAATAAAGCGTGATAGTATGACAGATGAAAAAATTATTAATCTTGATGATATAAATTATGCAATTTATAAAATAGGTGATTGGAAAAACCATTATGAAATCAATCAAATAGGATTGTCCCATGAAATTCCGGTCACAAAAAACACAATAACCCATATTAAGTTTTCAATGGATGAAATCAGGAATTCCAGATTTGAAATTTCAGACAAGACTGTCAACGGTTTTGTGGCAATAGCCCTTCAGCTAAACCCTAAAGTGCAGGAAATGAAACTGGAGGATGTTATTGAACTTGAAGAAACAGAATTCAACAATATCATGTCTGAACTTGAAGAATTGGAAGTGTTAAGTGATGATGATACCATTCCATTGGACGGTGAAGATTATCTCATATACAAATTGGAAAAGGATTGTCATGTGACTACATCCATTCCAGCAAACAAATTCACAGAGGAATTCTTTAAAAACGAATTGAAAAAAATTGAAGATGCATTAGACTAGAAAAAGTCTAATGTCACTTTTTTATCTCTTTTTAACTCACGAGGAGGTTCAACTGATACGAATTCAATGCCTTCCTCTTCAATCAACTCAAGAGCATCATCCATTATTGAAGGCGCCACAAGCAGGCCACGAATCTTTTTCTTTTCAGCCTCAACCTCTCTTAAATAGTCATTGTCAGTATTTTCCATGTCCTGAATGTATCTTCTTAATTGCTTGACCGCACTCACTCCGGCCTTACGGGCCTTCAGCTCAAGAATCATCAAATTGTTGTCGCTGTCCTTGCCGAGAATGTCAATGAATCCATGCTCGACGCTGTATTCACGGGCAGTCGGTGTGAAACCCTCCTCAATCATGTGAGGCTTTTCCATTATCATGTCGCCCATGTCCTTCTCGTATCCTGCCTGCTCAAGTTCCTCATAGTCCTCGATATTGGCATAGCTTATAAATTGGATCTTATTGATTTCAGCGGTTAATAACTCCTTAGGGGTTCTTCTGCGACTTTCTAAAAAGAGATGGTCGTCCCTGAGGTATGATTTTGTCTTGGATTTTGGAGGCTGCCAATTTACTGGCTCAACTTTCTTGTCCTGGTGGATTAAAAAAGCGCCATCGGGCTTAATCATGATTATGCGTTCTCCCCAATCCAATTCACTTAATGCACGACCTTCATACTCGACTCTACAGCATGCATAAATGATTATTGTCGCTCTTTTCCTTAAGGCGTCCTGAATCAATTCATATGCATTTTCGCAAGTGGGTTTTTCTAATATTTTATATTTCATCACAATTTACATTGTTTAGTTTAATTTAAATATTTTGTTCATTAAAGAAGATATTATATGGTTCATGGGGGAATTTAAATTTACGATGATGAATATTTTGAAAGCAAAAACGAATACTATACAATGGATTCTTTCGAATTTGAAAACGGGGAAGTCCTGAATGATGTGACTGTTGAGTATATGGCCTTCGGAACACCAGTTTATGATGAAAATGGTAATATCAGCAATGCAATTGTATACTGTCATGGCTCACTTGGAAATTACTCCGGC
The DNA here is from genome assembly GCF_902774605.1 of uncultured Methanobrevibacter sp. Lineage (GTDB taxonomy): Archaea > Methanobacteriota > Methanobacteria > Methanobacteriales > Methanobacteriaceae > Methanocatella. The sequence goes on along the minus strand of NZ_CACYJE010000012.1, from coordinate 18,214 downwards.
ATCAAAAAGCTCGCTCCGCTTCTTGGCGAAGGCGATGTGTTTGATGAAAACAGGTACTTCTTCATATCCCTAACTGCTTTAGGGTCTCCATCTTCATGTTCACCATCAACTACGGATTTGAAGAACAAATTCCCCAAATATACAATTCTTGATGTTGTCAATTTCCAGAAGCAGTTTCTTGAAGAAAAATTCAACATAAAACATGTCTTGGGAATTATAGGAAATTCCATGGGGGGATTTGTTGCGCTGACCTCAGCTATACATTATCCGGATTATGTCGAATTCATAATGCCTGGGGTGAGCAGCTATAAGGTTGCAGGTCATGATTACATTCTCTCAAAGTTCGTTGACGAGATAATAACCTCCGATCCGGATTACAATAAGGGTGAGATGACATATTCATTGATCAGAACATTGAGGCTAGCCAATCTTGCAGAGTTCAATTTCGGACTTTCAAAGGAGGCATTAAGAGCAATGTCCAATGATGAATTGGACGCGGAGCTTGAAAACTTCGGCAATGAGATGCTTGAATTGGACATTTATGATGTGAAATACTGCAACGAGTCATGCATGCACTATGATGTCGAGGCGGATTTGGATAAGGTCAAATCAAAAGTGTTAATCATCTCCTGCAAGCAGGACCCTCATTTTCCTCCAGAGCTTGATGGAATTCCAATGAGCGAAATGATTGAGGATGCAGGAATCGTCATAATGGATTCCGAGCTGGGACACTTGTGCTTCAATGAGCTTGAAACAATAAGGCAGGACTTGAATGAATTCATGAGAGGGTTATGATGATTGTTAAGATAACAGATTACGGCCAGGGTGAGGTTAATTTTGTCGAGTATCAGGTTTCCGGATTAACAGAAGAACAGTTAAAATATCTAAACGACAATCTTAATGAGAAAACATCCATTAGGGAGAATAATTTAATTATTGAAAGCATTTTTGATGATGAATTATATCCCTTCCAAAGTGAAGTGGCACAATTTCGATTGGAAGATTTCATATCTCGTGAAGAAATAGAGATGACTGTTTTTTTATCGAGTTTTTTAGAGGACATGTAAAAGATTGAATGTTCGGTTAATATTTTAAGTAATTTTTATTCACTTTCAGCATGTTTAAGGAAATTTTATATATTAAAATTAAAATATATTTAATCAAAGTAAAGAAGGTGTATAAATATGGCTGGGGTGGAAGAAATATTTCAAGGATATGGTAAATTTACTATGGATGAATTTGAATTCGAGTCTGGTGAGGTTCTTGAAAATGTTGTAGTGGAATATTCAGCAAAAGGAACTCCCAAATATGATGAAAACGGAATAATCTGCAATTCATTAATCTATTGCCATACCTTTAATGGTAATTACTCCTCAGTTGATAACCTATACCAATTGACTGCTGAAGGCAAACCTTTTGATTTAAATGAATACTATTTCATATCCATTACCTCTTTAGGATTTCCAGAATCATGTTCGGCTTCAACCACCGGCATGAAACATAATTTCCCAAAATTGACCATAAAAGACCGTGTCAATTTCAAAAGACAATTCATCAAAGAAAGATTTGGCATTGAAAAGGTTTACGGCATCATAAGCAAGGGCGTCGGAGGATATGAGGCATACACTTGGGCATGTGAATATCCAGATGAAATGGATTTCATAATGGTTGCCGGCAGCGCATATAAGACAAACGGCTATCGTTATGTCGTTTCAAAATGTATGGAAAGCATAATCGATTCCTCAGACGACTTTTACTCTGAAGTGTACAGCGACACATTATCAAGAATGATGGTTTCAATAAACCGGCTGTTGTACTCCAACTATTTTTCTAAAAAAATCTTCCAGAATCTGACCAATGATGAGATTGATGTTTTGATGGATGACTTTGTTGATGAGGGACTTTTCACCGACGTTTATGATTTCAAACTGCGTAACGACGCCATATTGGAATATGATGTGGAAGACAAGTTAAAAAACATTAAGGCACATGCATTAATTGTAAGTTCAGATAATGACATGTATTACACTCCTGAATTTGACGTGTTGCCTTTAAATGACATGATTGAAAATTCAAAAGTGATAATATTCAAATCCAACAGCCAATATGTCGATTATGATGACTGCTCCATAATAGAAGATGACATTCGGGAGTTTATGGATAATTTAAAAAATAAAAAAGAGTAGCTAGAAAAAACTAGCTATTTGGATACGTCCAACATATGCTGAACTGCCTTTCTGGACTTGTCGGCAACATCCTTAGGCAATACAACTTCTGGAGCTTCATTGACAAGTGAATCCCTGATTTTTTCAAGAGTATGCAATTTCATTGTCTCACAGATTGCTCCTTCAAGCAACGGGTATAATTTCTTGCCCGGAACCTCGGAGTTGATTCTTGTAATCATGTCGATTTCAGTTCCGATAACGAATTCTTCCTTGTCGCTTTCAGCAATGTGCCTTAACATTCCGCCGGTTGACATGACAACATCACATGCCTGCTGCACTTCAATGTTACATTCAGGATGACAAATGATTTCAGCGTTAGGGTGCTGTTCACGTTTGAGTTCAACATCCTCCACATGGAAAAGCCTGTGAACATAGCAGTGACCGTCCTTTGGAACAGGGATGATTTCCTTATCGATTTTCTCAGCAACGTGTGTTCCCAGGTTCTTGTCCGGTCCGAATAAAATCTTGTCATGGGGCAGGCTTTCAGTGACCTTGACCGCATTTGCTGAAGTGCATAATGTGTCCGCATGCTGCTTGGCCTCTGCAATACTGTTCACATAAAGAATCACGCCTGCATCAGGATGTTCCTCTTTTGCCTTTAACAATTCCTCTTCCGGAAGCATGTGCGCCATTGGACATTCCGCTTCAAGTGTTGGAATGACAATCTTTTTATCCGGATTTAGTATGAAAGCGGTTTCGGCCATGAAATCAACGCCGCAGAAAATCACCAGATCCTTATCATCAATCTCGGATGCTTTGATGCATAGTTCAAGTGAATCTCCAAGAAAATCAGCGATTTCCTGAACTTCTTTCGGCTGGTAATTGTGCGCAAGGATTATGGCATTTTTTTCTTCTTTCAATCTTAAAATCTCATCTTGAATGGGGCTACTCATCTGTTTCACCTTGTATATATTTTCTTATGTCATTTGTAATTATTATTTTATATTTGTCCTTATCATTAAAATTATTTACCCAAAAGGATACTTTAAACTTACTTTGTTTAAAGCTGATTTCTCTTCCATAAATCTCAGGATTTGGCTTGTCTGAAATTTCAGGATAACTATTTATTTTCGCGAGTATGTGCTTGCGGAAGTCCACGACATCAACATTCAATGGCAATCCCACCATGATGTCCACCCTATTCACTTCATATTCAGTGAATTCAAGATATTCATTGTTGGTCAATACGGAATTCGGAACATGGTTCCTGACTCCATAATCGTCGACTATTGTGGTGGACCTGAGGGAAACCTTTTCGACATAACCCTTCTCCTCATTGATTTTAAGTGTGTCCCCCACTTTAACGCTTCTGCCTAAAATCAACATTATTCCGGAAAATAGGTTTGAAATAATGTCTTTTGCAGCAAAACTCACTGCAATACCTACAATACCTAAACTCAACAGGGTTCCTGCAAGATTTATTCCGAAAAGTTGCATGATAGCCATTACTGCAATGAAGTAAATAATAGAAATTATTATGTCTCTTATAAGATAGGTTGCAGTCATGTCATTATACCTTTTCTCCATCCTATGCGTTATAAGGGTAACTATCTTGGTTGCAATGACTGTTATTGCCACGACGATTAGAACATACATTAATGCTTTTATAAAGGGATTCTCTAGTATTTGGATATTCATAGTTTTCGTTCCATTAAATCTTTAGCTATCAGCGTATTTTCAAATACTTCTTTCGCTTCATTAAGCATCATATCCGCATAATCTTCACTATACCTTGTGCTGATATGAGTCAATATCAACTCTTTGCTGTTTGACTCTCTTGCAACATAGGCCGCATCGATGGAAGTTGAATGGGCATGCTCCTCGGCATTCAAACTGTCCTGCTTTAGAAATGTTGACTCGTGAATTAGTATGGTGCTGTCCTTTGCAAATTGAATCATTTCTTCACAGGGTCTGGTGTCGCCGGAATAAGTTATCTTTTTACCTTTTCTAGGTTCTCCAAGCACCTGTTCCGGTTTAATGATTCTGCCGTCAACTTCAATTTCTTCGCCATTGTGCAATCTTCCAAATGCAGGTCCTTCGGGAACTCCTAACTCAAGAGCCTTGTCACGCAGGAAACGTGGTTTCTTTTTCTCTTCAATGGAATATGCAAGGCAGGGCACATTATGCTTAACCCATTGTGATGAGATTATGTACTCGTCGGTTTCCTCTATAATTCCCGATTCGATTTCAATAAAATCAATAGGAAATTCGATTACACAATAACCTAAACCGTAAATAGCATCCTTCAATGCATTCAAACCTTTAGGTCCATAAATGGTTAGTTTTGATTCTCTTCCTTGAAGCCCCATTGACTGCAATAGTCCCGGAAGGCCCAGGATATGATCTCCATGAAAATGAGTGATGAAGATTTTTGATATTTTCATCGGACTTACTTTTGTAAAAAGTATTTGTCTTTGGGTTCCTTCACCGCAATCAAACAGCATCACGTCTCCGAATGCCTTCAGGGCAATTGACGGATGGTTCCTTTCCTTTGAATGAACTGCTGATGAAGTTCCTAAAAATATTATTTCCATAATGTAATCACTTTAATAGTTATTAGATATAATATATATTAATAATTCATATTAAATGTTTATTGGGGTGATGATTTTGGATAAGATTATTAAATATATGCTTGATGAAGATGAAGGATTTGGGGATGTGACATCCAATGCCGTTGTTGAAGAGGGCAAAATCGTTAATGCATATATTATTTCAAAAGATGAAGGAATCCTTGCAGGAATCAACATTATCCGTGATCTCTTCGAGGAATATGGCGTCAAGGTTAAATTCTGGCTAACTGAAGCAAGCAAAATATCAAAAGGCGATTTATTATTGGCAATCGAAGGGGATGCAAGAACAATCCTGCTGCTTGAGCGCACAGCCTTGAACCTCATCATGAGGATGAGCGGAGTGGCTACGGCGGCCAACCATTATGTTAACCTTGTTGACAATTCCAGCGTAAGGGTTGCCGGGACACGCAAAACCTCACCGGCCATCGGCAAATTTGACAAGTATGCCTTGAAGGTGGGCGGTGCAGACACTCACCGTTTCAGTTTGGATGATATGGTCTTGATAAAAGATAACCATATAGCGGCTTGCGGAACACCATTGGAAACACTTCTGAAGGCAAAGAAAAACACCAGCTTTTCCAAAAAGATAGAAATAGAAGTGGAAACACTTGATGATGCAGTTGACTGTGTTCAAAACGGTGCGGACATTGTAATGCTCGATAACATGAACGCTTCCCAGGTCAAGGAAGTTCTTGATAAGTTAAACGAGCTCAACATTCGCCAAAACTCACTAATAGAAGTGTCCGGCGGAATAACTGAGGACAATATCTCAGATTATGCGGGCCTAGGCGTGGATATCATATCAATAGGCGCATTGACACACTCATCTAGAAGCCTGAACTTCAGCTTAAAAATCAAGGAATCATAATCTTAATGAAAGAACTTCCTTAAGTTCCTCATCACTCATTTCAGTGATGAATGTCTCGTCATTGCTGATGGACTTGCTTGCAAGATCAGTCTTATGCTTGCTTATCGCATCGATAGTCTCCTCAAGAGTCCCCTTGGTGATGAACCTGTAAACCATCACGTCCTTGCTTTGGCCGATACGATGAACCCTGTCGGTTGCCTGGTTTTCAACGGCGGGATTCCACCATAAGTCATAATGAATGACATTGCTTGCAGCAGTCAGGTTCAAACCTGTGCCTCCAGTCTTTAGGGTGGCAACGAATATTTTATAATCATCATCCTCTTGGAAGGTGTCTATGATTTCGGTTTTTTCCTTAAGGGTCTGGGAACCGTGCAGGAACAGCACTTCCTGCTTGAACTTCTTGGATATTAGCTCCTGAATCAGCTTGCCCATTTCAACGTATTGGGTGAATATTATGACCTTCTCATCGTTATCCAGTATGTTCTCCAATATATTGACCAGGAGCTCCATTTTGCCGGATTCGGAAATCTTGGGCTTTTTGATGTCCAGGAATTGTGCCGGGTGATTGCAGGTCTGCTTAAGTGCGGTCAGGATTTTCAGGATGATTCCCTTCCTTTGAATCCCCTTTGAGTTTTCAATGTCGAAGAATATCTCATCCAGAATGGCATTGTATAACTTGATTTGTTTTTTTGACAATGTGCAGTAAACGTCATTGACCAATTTGTCAGGCAATTCCTTTTTGATGTCCTCATCACTCTTCAAACGCCTCATGACGAATGGCTTAGCTATTGTTCGGAGGTTTTCCAAGGCCTCCTCATCATCAAGTTTTTCAATAGGCATGACATAGTTCCTCTTAAAGTCATCTTTAGTGGATAGGTAACCCTTATTCACGAAATCAAATATGGACCAGTAATCCATTAGTCTGTTCTCTATCGGAGTACCCGTCAAGGCGATTTTGGTTCTGGCGGGAACTTCCTTGATTGCTTTTGTCTGCTCGGTATTCGGATTCTTAATGTTTTGGGCCTCATCGATAACGCATAAAAACCAGGTCTGGTCCATGAACATGTCCAAATCAAGGCGGATTACACCATATGAAGTCAATATTATGTCATAAGTCTCTAATGGGAATGTCCTGTTGGAGCCATGGTAAATGTAATATGTTAAGTCTGGTGTGAACTTGTTGATCTCGTTTTCCCAATTGGATATTAATGTAGGTGGAACGATTATCAGTGCGGTTTTGTCTTCAAGCATATCATGTTCCTTGTAAAAAAGAATTGCGGACAATACCTGTATTGTCTTACCAAGCCCCATGTCGTCGGCCAGTATGCTTCCGAACTTGTATCGGATATTCTGAATCAGCCACGAATAGCCTATCTTCTGGTATGGTCTCAACTCCCCGGTCAACGATTCGGGGGAATCATAGATTTTGGTTTCCTTGATTAATTTCTGAAACCTCTTGTAATCTGAAGGATTTTTTAATTGTTTTCTAGCCAGTCTTCCAGTATTTCCCATAACTTTGCTCTCTTCATATTCGATTAGTTAATTATAATGTTTTCATGATTATTAAAATTTTTTTCAAGTATGATATTTGCTAAATTTTATTCAATAATCCCCAATATTTTTCTTTAAATTTTGAATTAAAACGCTAAAAAAGAAAGTTTATAATATAGTAAAATGAAATATATAAAAGATAGAGAATTATATTTTCTTAAAATGGTGATTTAATGGTAAAAATAGCTAAATTAGCTTTGGAAGATGGAACTGTTTTAAAAGGTGAAGCATTCGGTTATGAAACCACTAAATTAGGAGAACTCGTTTTTTCCACAGGTATGGGTGGTTATACTGAATCATTAACTGATCCGTCTTTTAAAGGAGAAATATTGATGTCCACTTACCCATTGGAAGGTAATCATGGCGTAAGTGAAAAATGGTACCAATCTGATAAAATTCAGGTTGAAGGATTTGTTTGTCGTGAGGTCTGTCGTGAAGTATCCAATTTCGGACCTCAAAAAACATTGGATGATTTCCTGAAAGAATTCAAGACTCCGGGAATAAGCGGAATCGACACACGTGATTTGACCTTGAAGATACGTGAAAGAGGCTCACTTAAAGCAGCAATAACAACCGAGGACATTGCTGACGATAAGCTTGTTGAAATGGCAAAATCACAGCCAAGCATCGAAGACATTGATGTTGTGCCATTGGTTTCAACAAAAGAGATTAAGCAATTCAATGAGGATGCCGATAAAAAAGTAGCATTGATTGACTGTGGAGTCAAAAAGAACATTATCAACTCATTTTTAGAAAGGGACATTGGAGTAGTGCTTTTCCCTTATGACACTGATTACAAAACTGTTTTGGATTACTCTCCAAACGGTTTGATGATTACTTCCGGACCTGGAAACCCTGACAGGGTGACCGAGATAATCGAAACCATGAAAAAATTAGCCAACAGACTGCCGATTTTCGGAATCTGCATGGGTCAACAGTTGATTGCAAAATCATTCGGAGCAAAATCATATAAAATGAAATTCGGTCACCGTGGTGAAAACCAGCCGGTTAAGGATTTAAACACTGGTAAAGTCTATATCACATCACAAAACCATGGATTCACAATAGACAAGGAATCCTTGAAGGAAACTGATTTAGTATTGACTCACGTTAACTTGAATGACGGCACTCCTGAAGGTATTTCACATAAAGAATTGCCAATGCGCTGCATACAGTACCACCCTGAAGCGGGACCTGGTCCAAACGACACCAGAAATACTTTTGACGAGTTTAGCCAAATGATGGATGATTATTAAGGAAGGGGATTACATATGCCAGTAGATAAAGATATTAAAAAAGTATTAATTATTGGATCTGGGCCTATTCAAATCGGACAAGCTGCAGAATTCGATTACTCAGGTTCACAAGCATGTAAATCATTAAGAGAAGAAGGTATAGAAACAGTACTCGTTAACAGTAATCCTGCTACAATCCAAACAGATATAGATATGGCAGACACTGTTTACACTGAACCATTAACTCCTGAAGTTGTTGCAAAAATCATTGAAGAAGAACAAATTGATGCTATTTTACCAACAATGGGTGGACAAACCGGATTAAACATTGCAACAGGACTTGGAGATTTAGGATTACTCGAAGGAATCAAAGTATTAGGTTCCGACGTTCAAACAATCAAGGACGTTGAAGACCGTGACCTATTCGCAAACCTCATGGAGGAAATCGGCGAGGAAATACCAAAATGTCATGCTGTTGAAAGCGTTGAAGACGCACTCAAGGCAGTGGAGGACATCGGTTATCCTGTAATCGTAAGACCTGCATTCACCTTAGGAGGTACCGGTGGGGGAATAGCTCACAACGAAGAGGAATTAATCGAAATAGCAAATCACGGATTGGACATGAGTTTCATCAACCAAGTATTGATTGACGAATCAGTGCTTGGATGGAAAGAAATAGAATTCGAGGTAATGAGAGACAAGGAAGACACATGTATCATCGTATGTACCATGGAAAACATCGACCCGATGGGAATCCACACCGGTGACAGTGTCGTAGTGGCTCCAATCCAAAACCTATGCGATGAAACCATTCAGAAAATGCGTGACGCATCAATCAAGATCATCAGAGCGCTCGGTATTCGCGGAGGATGTAACATTCAATTCGCATTAAACCCTGAAACCGATGAATACAAGGTAATTGAAGTAAACCCTCGTGTGTCAAGAAGTAGTGCGCTTGCATCAAAAGCAACCGGTTACCCAATCGCTAAGATATCATCCAAAATAGCTCTCGGAATGACATTGGATGAAATCAAAAACGACATCACAAAGGAAACCCCTGCATCATTCGAGCCTGCAATCGATTATGTTGTTATCAAAATCCCAAGATGGCCATTCGACAAGTTCAAGGGAATCAGCCGTGAAGTCGGAGTTCAAATGAAGGCAACCGGTGAAGTCATGGCTATCGGAAGAACCTTCGAGGAAGCATTCCAGAAAGCATTAAGATCACTAGACATGGGCTTTGACGGATTCGAATATGTGGAATACACCGAAGAGGACCTCTCACATCCGACAGATTTAATCTACTTCCAAATCTACTCAGCCATTAAGGACGGAATGGACATCGACAAGATTCGTGAACTGACAAAAATCGACAATTTCTTCCTTTACAAAATCAGAAACATCGTCAACTTCGAAAACGAGGTAAGCGCTGACAAATTAGATGATGAGGATTACCTTAGAAAAGCAAAACAAATAGGATGTTCCAACAAACGCCTAGCGGAATTATCCGGTCAAACCGAAGAGTACATTAGAAACCTGCTCAACAAATACAATATCAAACAATCATATAAGATGGTTGACACCTGTGCAGCTGAATTCGAGGCAAAAACACCATACTACTACAGCAGCTATGACAAGGGTAACGAGTTAACATCAACCAACAAGAAGAAAGTGGTGATTCTAGGTGCAGGACCAATCAGAATAGGTCAGGGTATAGAATTCGATTACTGTTGTGTACACTCATCACTTGCATTAAAAGATGATGGAATAGAAACAATCCTAATCAACAACAACCCTGAAACAGTAAGTACCGATTATGACATTTCAGACAAGCTGTTCTTCGAGCCATTGACATTTGAGGATGTTATGGGAGTAATCGAACAGGAAAAACCGGACGGCGTAATCGTGCAGTTCGGAGGACAGACCTCAATCAACCTTGCAGTGCCACTGGCAAATGCTGGAGTTAAAATATGGGGTACACCATATGAAAGCATCGACCGTGTAGAAGACCGTGAACTCTTCGCAGAGCTCCTTGAAAAATTACACATTCACCAAGCACCATATGGAACCGCAAACTCATTTGAGGAAGCAAAAGAAATCGCAGAAAGAATCACATTCCCAGTGCTGGTGCGTCCGTCATACGTTATTGGTGGAAGGGCGATGGAAATCGTTTATGATATCAATGAGCTTGAGGAATATATGAAAGAGGCAGTTAAAGTCTCACCGGACCATCCAATTCTTGTGGACAAGTTCCTCGAGGATGCAATAGAACTGGACGTTGACCTATTGTGCGACGGAGAAGACGTGTTCATTGCAGGAATCATGGAACACATTGAGGAAGCAGGTGTCCACTCAGGAGACTCCGCATGCGTAATACCTCCTCAAACAGTGCCTGAACACATGCTCAACACCATCCGTGAAAACTCAAGAAAACTTGCATTGGAATTAGACGTTAAAGGTTTAATGAACATTCAATACGCAGTGAAACCTGATGAGGAAATGGTATACATTATCGAGGCAAACCCACGTGCAAGTAGGACAGTTCCATTCGTCAGCAAAGCAATCGGCGTGCCATTGGCAAAAGTGGCTACCTGGATTATGGACGGGGCCAAGCTAAAAGACTTCGACTTGACCAAGGAAATCAAGATTGACCATGTTGCTGTAAAAGAATCAGTATTCCCATTCCTCAAATTGCCGGAATCAGACACCGTGCTTGGACCTGAAATGAAATCCACTGGTGAGAGCATAGGTATTGATGAGACATTCGGAATGGCATTCTACAAGTCACAGCTTTCAGCAGGCATGGAATTGCCTAAGGAAGGTAAAATATTCATTAGTGTTAAAGAAACAGACAAGAAGAAAATCAGGCCAATCGCTGAAAAAGCAGTTAATTTAGGATTTGAAATCGCTGCAACCCGAGGAACTGGTGAATCAACAGGTTTGGATACTGTTGAAATTGTTAAGAAAGTGTCTGAAGGTTCACCGAACATCCGCGATGCAATCCTCAACAAGGAAATCGATTTAATCATTAACACTTCTGAAGGAAAACAATCTGCTAAAGACGGTTATATCATCAGACGTTTAGCTATTGAACTGGGCATACCATACGTTACCACTTTAGCAGGTGCAAGAGCAGTCTTGAATGCTATTGAAGCTGTTCAGAACAGTGAAATAAACGTCAAATCTTTAAACAAATATGCTGATGGGGAATAGTTATTCTCCACAACTCTTTTTTTTTTTAATTATTATATAAATAGTCTTTAATGTTAATACCGCATGAAGGGCATTCCTCTTCACCGATTTTCAACCTGCTTTTACACTTAGGACAGAAATTAAGCTTGACTTTATATTCTTTTGTTTGATCGATGATGATGTTGACTTCAATTTTCTCGGTAATGTGGGTTTTTAACACTGACATGTCCCAGTTGTTGTCCATCAAAAGCTTCTTGTAGTAAAAAGCTTCAGTCATTGTGTCATATGATCCGATGGTTTCATCGCCTTTCTGAATATAGAATTTCCTAATCTTGTGGTTGAACAGTATTTCCCCTTCCCTTTCGGTCTTGTTGACTTTACTTCCTTTTATACGGCCTTTTGGTCTTTTTTCTGGAAACGGCGGAAGTTCCATGTTCTCATACTTGTTTTCAAGGTCGCATTCCACAAGAAGGTCATAATCAAAGTTGCAAAAAAACAGTGCGTCCCTTTCATATAATGCATCAGATAACTTTCTGAACTCTCCATAATCCTTATTGTTATATTTAACTCGGTATACATCACCAGTTTTAACAATATTCCTGTAAAAGTATCTTATTTCCTGAGAGTTAATGAAAATCACCCATTGATAAGTTTGTTGATGAGGTTTAATTCAAATCATTAGAGTCTTAAAAAAACTGTTAATAATATTATATTTTTTAATCTATATTACTCTTTTGAAAAATCGGATTTCCAACTGGAAGGGGTTGAATTTTTATTTTAATCTAGTGAGAATTTTTAAAACAAATTGTTTTGCTTGCAAAAAATATATTAATAAAAAAAATTAGATTTTCCTTTAATGTTCACTATATCTAACGGATTAATATTAAAGGGCCAAGATTTAAAGCCTGTTCGTGAAAACATTGTTGTTGACGATGGTAAAATCATTGAAATCGCTAAAGACGCCAAAGAAGGTAAAATCATAGATGTTGATGGGGCAGTGGTAAGTCCCTCTTTCATTAACGGTCATGTTCACATTGGGGACTCAATAATCAAGGATGAGGGATACGGATTGAGCTTAAGCGAAATGGTCAAGCCGCCCAATGGCGTTAAGCATGTGGCACTGTCTAATGCTGGTGATGATGAGTTGATTGATGCCATGAGAAAGTCAATGAAGGACATGGTCGAGTCAGGTACAACACACTTCATAGATTATCGTGAAGGCGGTCTTAAAGGGGTTAAACTATTGAAAAAGGCATCTGCGGACTTGCCGATTAGGCCAATCATCCTTGGTCGTGACGACAGTTTTTATGGTGATGACCCTGACCTGGCCAAGGTTAGGCATGCTATTCGCAAACTTTTAAAAATCGCTGACGGAATTGCTCCAAGCGGATTTGGGGAGATAACCTCGGAGGTTGCACGGTTGATTGTTGATGAGTGCAATAGGCAAGGCAAGATTTCATCAATACATGTTGCCGAATCGGAATCCAACCAAATAGAATCCTTAAACAATGATAATCAAACTGAAATAGCTAAGGGGGTTGAAGCCGATTTCAACCAGCTTGTGCACTTGACCAATCCTAAGGGCAATGACTTGGAATTGGTTTCCAAATCCGGTCAAAACGTTGTGGTTTGCCCAAGAGCAAATGCTACATTAAACGTAGGTGTGGCTCCGTTAAAGAGAATGCTTAACTTAGGCTTAAAGCCATTGCTCGGAACTGACAATGTGATGCTCAACTCACCCAACATGCTTAGGGAATTGGAATTCACTTTAAAGATTATGTCAGTGCATTATAGAAGTTATATTGAACCTGCAGAATTGGTTAAGATGGCAACAACCAATGTCTGTGGATTTAAAATCAATGACATAATTAAAAAGTCGATGATTTTAGAGGATAATTTTGCGGAATTTATTGTTTACAAATCTTTTTCTAGAAATCCTTACCTTAATATATGCAATAGGGCAGAAACGAAAAATATATTATATATCATTAACAAAAAATTTAGCATATAATATCATGGATATAAATCTATATATTATGGGAGATGTTAATGATGTATAAGAAAATATTGGTCCCTACAGACGGGTCAGAATTTGCAAAAAAAGCTCAAAAACACGCCTTATTCTTGGCAAGTGTTAGTGGAGCTGAAATAATCGCTGTGAGTGTCACAGAAAATAATTTTGTTAACGGGCTTCCATTAGACGATGAAGTATACCAGTTAAATCAAATCCTAAAAGAAAGATCAGAAGAGAATCTTAAGGAATTTGATAAGCTAAATGAAGAAGATCTAAAGGTTACTCATGTGGTTAGAGAAGGCTCACCTGCCAGGGTCATCCTGGAGGTTGCAGACGAAGAAGCCGTTGATTTAATTGTAATGGGTAGTTCAGGTAAATCTGGTTTCGATAGATTTATTATGGGCAGTGTAGCGGACAAGGTTGTGAACTCAGCCAAGTGTGCAGTGCTCGTAGTTCATTAGTTTTATTTACCATTTTATTATTGAATTTTATAAAGGTGTTTTTTATGTTAGTTAAAAGAACAATGTCTAAAAATGTAGTAAGTGTTTCCGTTCCAGGAAATCGTGAAAAAGTTTTAGACTTAATGAGAAAAGAAAACAAAGCAGTGCTTCCAGTAGTAAAAGAAGATACTGACATTTTAGTAGGACTAGTAACTCGTTCTGATTTAATTAATAATCCTGATGAAGAACAAATTGCAATGTTAATGAGCAGAGACTTAATCACAGTTAAACCTGGTGATGATGTAGTGGACGCTGCTCGTGTAATGATGGAGAATAATGTTAGAAGAGTACCAGTTGTTAACGATGACGGTGAACTTGTGGGAATCATCACTTCCTTCGACTTAGTGTCAAAAGCATTGACCAAAATCGAAATCAATGATGCAGTTGAAAACTACATGATCACCACTGTGCCAACAACCTGGGAAAAAGCTCCATTGAACGTTGCTTTTGAAACCATGAATCAATTTGGTTTGAAATCAGTTTTAGCGTTAGATGATGAAGCTAAACTATCAGGTATCCTTACCGAAACCGACTTCATTTCTGAAATAGAAATCATCTCTGAGAGAAGCGAACACAGTTCCACTGTTGGAACTGAAGGAGACAAATGGTCATGGGACAGCACTTCCGTATTGTACATTGAGAAAAACAGTTTAAAATTCACCGACAAGGTAGTTGCCGATGTTGCTGTTGGAAATGTGGAAGTTGCAAACTCAAAAACCAAGGTTTCAGACTGTGCTAAAAAAATGAAAACATTAAACATTGAACAGATTCCTGTAATCGGTGTTGAAGGAGATTTAGTAGGACTTGTAAGAGCAAGTGATTTAATCAAAGCATTAGTGACAGAATAATTGTGATATGATGGTAGTTAGTCCAGTATTAGTGATAAAAACAGATGATAGTCATGTTGGGGTTCGTGCAAGATTCTATGATGATTTTGCCGAACACAATATTGTCCTGAATTCTGTCATTACCTATTGGTGGGCTAATAATCTGCCACCTGCCGTGAAGTTTTTGGAACTTTTCGATTCGGTTATTAAAAGAACAGTCAATGAAATTATGCCTCATAAGACTTTGGATTTGAAGTATGAGGTCACTGCCAATCAAACATTGGAATATGCTTCTGAAATCAAAATCAATCTGATTTCCGTTGTAGCAGACAATGTAGGGTTTAAAATTGATGGTGGATCAATCTCTTTAAAGGGCATTCGTAAAGTGGAGGATGATTTTGAAGAAAAAGAATTCAATGCCACTTTCGATCAAAGTATTGATACACCAGATATTGTTTTGAAAAAATATAAGGAAATGAAAAATAGATGATTCAATTCATTTATTTTACCTTTTTTTGCTATTGTTCATGATATCATTTTCTTTAAGCATTGGTTAATTAAAACATATTTTTTTCTATTTCTTACTATTTAATCAATTGAAGAATTGTTTTAATGGTATGATGGTTGTGATTTTACAAAAAGTTTCCAGTGATTATATATCTCATCACTCATAAATGCAATTTTTAATGTAATTCAATAATTCAACCGCATCACTCTTCTTGATATCCTCACTTTCACGGATAAAGTCAATCAGTTCGGCCTTTTTATCATCGCTTAGGCTGGACTCGGATAAGGTTTGAGCATAATTCCTTTTAGGGTAAAAAGTCTCCTTTGCAATACTGCTCAACTCTTCCCGTTCACTTTCAGTCAGGATATTTTCACATACGGCATTTTCAAAAACATAATTCATGCTGATTAGGGGAACGGACAATGCCTCCAGGCTTTCGCTGTCAAGCATCACTGCAACATCATCATCGGAATCAATCGCCCCGCTTGCATACTGGTTATAACAGTATCCAACACCAATCATGCCCAGTGAATCCAGTTCCGATGCCCTTAAGGCGCCCATGCTTGAAGCGCCGAACACTTTAACGCCGCTTTTCATGACTTTAAGTATTTCCTTATGTCCAACAGCGGAGTTCTGATGAAAAACGCCGTCTATAATTGCAATGATGTCTGGATTTTCCTTCAATGCCAAATTTAGGTCTCCTCTCTGAATGGGTCTTTTATATATGACTTCAACATCCTCAGTTGAATCCAATATGTCTCTTGCTTCATCGAAAGGCAGGGACAATCCAGTATAAACTATAATCTTAACCATAAATCTCAAACTCTTAAAAACCTGTAACCTGCACGGGAAGGATCAATGGCATACATTTCCATTTCAGGAATCACTACTCTAACAACGCTGACATCAATTTCGGGACGGGTCAAATCATGATAGAGCACATGCTTGATTTCATTGGACACCAATTCCTCCTTGACGATATCCAAATCGTCACTTATTGAAGTGGTGGACTTGTTTTCAATGTCTGCAAGGTTAACCTGCTCATCCTCCTGCTTGAAGTAGAACTTATTAATTCTTTTCATTCTCTCATAACCGGCTTCACGTGCAAAATCCGCCCGGACTGTGTCTTCACGAGCACCGTTGATTTGTGTGGCTCTGCTTTGGGCAACTTCAGTCAATGCCCTAAGTATTGCAACTTCCGGGTCAAGATGTGTTCCAATCCCCAGGGTCAACAATCCGGCATCCCTTGTAACGGTATCGTCTGCTGAAGCGGCTATTGTCGGTACATTGATGTCTGCTGTGAAATCCATCAGCTTGATATTGATTCCGTTTGAAGTGAACCTGTCAATGGTTTCATTGATGACATCGCTTTCAATTGTCTCCAGGTTGATTTGAGAATAGTTCTTGTGGGTCAGCTCGAAAATGCTCCATGCATCCCTTTCAATGACTTCAAAAATACCGTGCAGGATTGCTTCTTCCAAAACATTTCCTGAAGCAAGGCCGTTAGTGTTGGACTTGAATAAACTATCAACATCCTCCCCACTGTTGTATGGATGGTAGATTGCATTGGATGGGATGTAGTAATCCTCGCAGGTAATCAAATCATGAGCAAGGCTCCATTCCAAATTCATGTCGCCGATGTCCCTTTTTTCAAATTCCTTTGGCAGGTTCAATGATTTTGGGTCAATGTAATTGCCATGGCTTGAAATGCTATCGACTGTGCTTATGATGACTTCATCATCAGCTTGTTTTTCAGATGAGTATCTCTCAAAGCCTTCCATCATCGCTGAGGCTTTTGCATGGTCTTTGCTGATTCCCTTTCCCCCATAGATGCTGATTGCACCATCCTCGGCTGTGGGCCTGATTGCAGTATACACTGGCAATCCTATACGATCCAAATCGGTAATGTCTGCAATACGGGTTATTCCAGCGGTCTTCAATTTGTCTTCATTGATTTCAATAGTTTTCTTGGGAGCTATTACCCTATGAGTTCCTTTAAAGTATGTGAGTTCGTTTGTCATTTTACATTCCTAAGATTAATCTAACAATATTTTCAACACCAATGGTCATTGATGCGGCGGTTAAAATTCCTGCGATAGCGATTGTAACAATCCAGATTCCGAAATTCCAAGTCAATACTTTAGACCCGTCGAGGTTGCCTATAGGAAGCAGGTTGAACACTGCCAGGAAACTGTTGACGGAGTATCCTGTTGCACAAATGATGAATATTAGCAATGCATCACTTGATGTGAAAGCGGACTGGTAAACTGATGTGGCAATCGCTAAAAACACTAAAGCCAAAATGATATTGACAATAGGTCCTGCAATTGAGATTTTACCATTGATTTCATCAGTCATGTAGTTCGCATAGGTGTAGACCGCACCTGGAGCTGCGAATACGAAACCGAAAAATGATGTTACAAGTGCAAATATTAATCCTTGAGGCCATAACTTGAATTCGGCCCAGTAGCCGTACTTCATTGACACGAATTTGTGCCCAAGCTCGTGCAGAATGAATCCTGCTCCGACACCAACCATGACAATCGGCAGGATGGATAATATTGCATTTGTATCCCTTCCACCTTGCACTATTGCAAAACAGAGTGAAATTACGATGAATGCAATTATTAAATCTCTTACTTCACTTGCTGTAAATTTAAACATAATGTTAAAATATCTAATTTTATATATAAAGTTTTTTCTAAATATTATAATATGGAC
>NZ_CACYJE010000011.1 GCF_902774605.1 uncultured Methanobrevibacter sp. | reverse complement strand
TATCAGTTTATGTGAATGAAAAAATATATCCGGACACGGATTTCTGGGTTGCTCAAGTATTTGACCATGACAAGAAGGCTATGGGCAATGTCAGCGTTTCAATCAACGATACCGTAATGTTCAACAAGAAAATATCAGAGTGCAATTACAGCCAGGAATACTCCTGCTATTTTGTCAACTACCCTGACTTGAATGGGAAACTGCCGATAGGCGAACACAGGATTCTAGCCAAGTACGAGGACGGCCTGAAAAACGTAACTGCAAGCGGAACCATAATCGTCAAAAATCCAGTAAGCATGGAATTATACTCTAAATGCATATTGGACCATTATGGGTATCTCTTCGATTTGTTCGATCACAATGGCTTTAACGGGACACTTGCAATATTTGTCAATGGAAGCGAGGCATACCGTAAAAACTCCACTGGAGCAGATGACTATGTTTATGTTGAATGGAATGACTTGAACTTGAAAGACAATGGCTACGGCACTTATGATGTGAAAGCAATCTACAACAGGACAGGCGTTGACGAGCCATATGTTTGCCAGGGGACAGTTGAAGTTACATATGCCTTTGCCTTTGGTATAGATGCTAGGGAGGATGAAGGTGAATTTGTAAGGTATGATTCAGGAAGTGCCGAGTGGGGAGATGATGAAACCCTTGAGATGGAACTTCCAAAAAACGCAGCCAATAAACCGACAGTATGGCTCAACAATAAGCCATGCGAAGTCAAAGTCGAAAACGGCATTGCAAAAGTGACCATTAAGACAGGGGATTTGGATTTGAGGACATATATAATCTATGCAAACTATTCAGATGCAAGTCATCCGATGAAAAGCATAAACTACACTCTCACAGTCACTCCAAAAATCAGATCCAATTTTTATATGGCTGTCGGCGATCAGAATCTCGTGATATTTGAAGCGCCCAAGAAGTACAATGGGAAAATAAGAATATACACCACTAAATATGATGATGATTATAATGTTGTCGACGATAAGCTTTTGAAAACCGCAAATGTGAAGGATGGCAGGGCATATGTGGTGCTTAAAAACCTTGGCGTGAATGATGATTACATGCGCATATACTATGACAATGGAAATTACTCATTCAATGATACAAAATTCGTGTTGGTTGAAAAGAACAGCAAGAAGTTCTCAGCAAGCATTAACCACAACCTATTCGTGCAGGGGGAACCTGTAACCATCAAGTTTTCAAGCAGAGTGTCAAAAGGCGAAGTCGGAGTTTACATTGACGGTGGATTTTACAAGTACTTCAAATTCTCCAAGGGCAAGCTGACCAAGAGCTTCTCCAAATTGAAGGCCGGAACTCACGTCATAGGCATCCACTTTGAAAATGGGAAATACCGCTTTACTAAGAATTTCATAATAACTATCAAGCCTGCGAAAAAGGTTAAGCTAACCCTTAAGAAGGTCAATGTTAAAAGGTCCGCTAAAAAATTAACATTGTCAGCAACACTGAAAATCGACGGAAAGAAAGTCAAGGGCAAGGTGCTCAAATTCAAGTTCAAGGGCAAAACCTACAAGGCTAAAACCAACAAGAAGGGTGTTGCTAAGGTCACAATCAAGAAGAATGTGCTGAAGAAACTGAAACGTGGCAAAAAAATCACCTATAAGGTGACTTTTGTCAAAAAGACTGTTAAAAAAACAGTCAAAGTTAAACGATAAGGAGTAAAATCCTTATTTTTCTTATTTTTTTAAAATATTCACTAATCAATCCTGTTAAGGCATATTCCGAATGTATATATTACATTATCTTCAAAAATATAATCGTGTTTAAAATAAATGTAAATGTGATTTATTATGAGGATAAGACATTTGATAATTATCGCATTGATCTTATCAGTACTAACAATAGGTGCAGTGAATGCATCACAAGATATGGATAATTTAACAATAACCGACACTCAAGAAGACCCGATTGAAGAGGATGTTCTTGAGCAAGGCAATGATGAACTAATCAGCCAACAGGATGATGAAATATTATCGGAGAACTATCGGGTATCAGTTTACGTGAATGATGAAATATATCCGGACAAGGATTTCTGGGTTGCTCAAGTATTTGACCATGACTACAAGGCAAAGGGCAATGTCAGCGTTTCAATCAACGATACTGTAATGTTCAACAAGAAAATATCAGAGTGCAATTACAGCTGGGAATACTCCTGCTATTTTGTCAACTATCCTGACTTGAATGGGGAACTGCCGATAGGGGAGCACAGGATTCTAGCCAAGTACGAGGACGGCCTGAAAAACGTAACTGCAAGCGGAACCATAATCGTCAAAAATCCGGTAAGCATAAATTTATCATCTGAATGCATATTGGATAATGGATACTTCTTTGATTTATTCGATTACTATGGGTTCAAAGGGACACTTGCAATCTTTGTCAATGGAAGCGAAGCGTACCGTAAAAACTCCTCTGGAGAAGATGACCATGTTTATGTTGAATGGAATGATTTGAACTTGAAAGACTATGGCTACGGCCCTTATGACGTTAAAGTGATCTATAACCGGACAGGTGTTGACGGGCCATTTGTTTGCCAGGGGACAGTTGAAGTTACATATGCCTTTGCCTTTGGTATAGATGCTAGGGAGGAGGAAGGTGAATTTATAGTCTATGATTCAGGAAGTGCCGAGTGGGGGAGCGATGAAACCCTTGAGATAGAACTTCCAAAAAACGCAGCCAATAAACCGACAGTATTTCTCAACAATAAGCCATGCAAAGTCAAAGTCGAAAATGGCATTGCAAAAGTGACTATTAAGACAAGGGATTTGGATTTGGGGACATATGTCATCTATGCAAACTATTCAGATGCAAGTCATCCGATGAAAAGCATAAATTACACTCTCACAGTCACTCCAAGCATTAGAAACAATTTTTTCATGGCTCTTGGCAATCAGAATCTCGTGATATTTGAAGCGCCCAAGAAGTACAATGGGAAAATAAGAATATATACCACTAAATGTGATTATCATTATAATCTGGTCGACGACAAGCTTTTGAAAACTGCAAATGTGAAGGATGGCCGGGCATATGTGGTGCTTAAAAACCTTGGGCTGAAGGATGATTTCCTGCACGTATACTATGACTATGGAAATTACTCATTCAACGATACATTATACTTTTCGGTTGAAAAGAACAGCAAGAAGTTCTCAGCAAGCATTAACCACAATCTATTCGTGGAGGGGGAACCTGTAATCATCAAGTTTTCAAGCAGAGTATCAAAAGGTGCTATTGATGTCCAAATTGATGGTGCTGGATATAGTAGGTGTTTCGAATTCTCCAAGGGCAAGCTGACCAAGAGCTTCTCCAACTTGAAGGCTGGAACCCATATCATAGGCATCCACTTTGAAAATGGGAAATACCGCTTTACTAAGAATTTCATAATAACCATCAAGCCTGCGAAAAAGGTTAAGCTGACCCTTAAGAAGGTCAATGTGAAAAGGTCCGCTAAAAAATTAACCTTGTCAGCAACACTGAAAATCGATGGAAAGAAAGTCAAGGGCAAGGTGCTCAAATTCAAGTTCAAGGGCAAAACCTACAAGGCTAAAACCAACAAGAATGGTGTTGCTAAGGTCACAATCAAGAAGAATGTGCTGAAGAAACTGAAACGTGGCAAAAAAATTACCTATAAGGTGACTTTTGTCAAAAAAACTGTTAAAAAAACAGTCAAAGTTAAAAGATAAGGGAGCATCACTTCCTATTCCTATTTTTTAAGTGTTCAAGTGAGTTATTCGCATAATATTTTTTTCAAGTAACCTGCTGGTACCGGCTTATTTTTCATGTTTTCATGGGAAGTTTTTCCTTTGAAGGGGATTCTCATCATCCATTTTTTCACTGTCTGTTGCGGGAATCATAATGCTTTTTCAATTATTGTGGGATTTCGCATAATTTCATTTCCATCATCTACATTTCCCAGCCTGATTTTGACGATGCCTAAGAGAACATATCATTTAATTTATTTTACCATCAATATTATTGAAAGTAATTGCTATATTATTGATTTAATAAATTGTCTCTGCAATTTAAAGCATATGTTATTTTTCACGGAATTCCAGTATTTTGTGTCTTGGAAAAAAATATCCTTACAATAACTCAACACGATCACTCCGCTCCAGACATGGAAACCCACATCCTGTCATAGTGTCGAAAAGGGAGGGATGACCATGGCATTTCCAGACCATGACAGTCACGACTTACTGTTCCACCTCCCAATCAACACCATATGTGCACCACTTAAATCAAGTAAAACCAATCAATAATCATGGATTTCAAGTTAAAATCAACAATAACTTTACAATCCAGCTTCAAATAATCAATTAAACAATTTAAAATCATTCAAAAGCCTTGAAATCAAATGGTATGCATGTCAGATTTCAAGTTTCATGAAATGGCATGTCAAAATCATTCAATCATGCTTTGGAATTTGCATTGAAAACAACCCATCAAACATGGCAAGTGCAATTATCAAATCACAAATCAGCAGGTTTTAGCCGGTTTACTGTAAGAAGATTACATTATAGTAACTAACGTTCAACTCCACATTCAACCGTTAAGTCGCCCATGTCTATTCAATGTTGAAATCCAATGAAACAATACATAAACAATCATTTTAACTGTTGAATAATTTTTTAACAATCAATTCATGAAAATGAGTATTTTCCAAACTTTTACACTTGAAATTCATCTCTCCTTGAATGAAAAAATATATCATCATGTAAAAATAAAATGATGTTCAATGACAGAAAAGCACATCCGCAAAAACCGCAAATCATACACCATATACAAGGGCTCGAAAACATACGGCAGGTTCGATGAACTTGAGGATGCCATCACTGCACGAGACATTCTCACAAGTCATGACTGGGATGTGACCCGGATTCCGAATGTGATGCAGATTGGTGATGGATACCTCATCCTCACAGTCACAGACGACAAGCTCCACATCACTGCAAGAACCGCAACCCAACCATCAGATGATCTTGTGGAAAAGATGATGAAAAGGCAAAGGAGAAACCCGAACAATTCCAGATACGGACTCAACATCACAAGAGTATTCGACACCTTCATAATACAAAAAACCATAAGGGGTGACGAGTACATATTCGGATACTATGACAATCTTGAGGATGCAAGCTTTGTGAGAAACCATCTTCTTGACAACAACTGGGACACTGGAACTTTTTCAAAAATCATGCATGACGATGAAACGGGAAAAATCAAAATCACGGATGTCATCGACGGGAAGGTGTATGTCATAGACACCTATGGCGATGAAGATGATATGGATCTTGAGCGGTCATACAACAAGTTCCTTGTCAAAATCACCAAGCACAATCACGGCCTTGCATCACACCCCTACCTTGACGAGCTGACAGGCATGGTCAGTGAGCTTGAGGAGAAGTACAATGTCAAGGCCCATGACGATGTGTGGGACTTAAGCAATGTCGCCAACCCACTCGGCGATATCATCTTCAAGCTGACTCCATTCCAGAAAATCGTGTATGACAATGTCGACGGCACCACCCTCGAGGAAATTGAGGCGAGGCTTTCAAGGTACCGGTCGGGAAACTTCACAATGAAAATCAAAAGGAACCTTGACGAGCTGGTCGAGCTCGACCTGATTGCAAAAAAAGGTGAAGTCTACTCAAAAAGGTAATTTATAAAAACAATGTAAACCAATATTAACATGTATTTGTTAAACAAATACTTTAAGTTCTTTTTTGGTTTGAACTTGAATGGAGAGCTTTTAGTCATTGTAGCTCTCCAATATCATATTCTTATTTTCTGTCGCTTAGAAGCTCACCGGCAACACCGATATCATCAGTCTTGTAAGCCTGAACCAGTACGGTTATCGCTTCAATAGGCAAACCATAAGCTTCAGCCACGGTCTCGGAGACCTTCTTAACCATTTCACGTTTATCCTCAATGCTAATGTTCTCGTTTCCAGCTATTGTAATAACAGGCATAATTATTCACCATTATATTATATTAATCACATGGGATAAATAACTTATTAAAAAGGATTTGATAATCATGCTCGGTGAAGAAGAACTCATCAAACTGTTCCCGGACTTCAAGGATTTGGTTCAGCCCTCAGGCATAGACCTGGAGCTGGACAAGATATACATTCAAAAAAGCCCAGGATCCCTCATAGACAATGAAAAGACACTCCCTGAAATAGAGGAGCTGCCAGGAGACATCTACACACTAAAGCCCCACACCGCTTATCTTGCAAGCATCAGGAGGAAAATCAAGATACCGAAGGGATACACAATGCTCTACCTTCCCCGCTCAACACTCCTGCGGTCATTCATCTCGGTTCAAACTGCAGTGGGCGACCCTGGATTTTATGGGACACTCATGTTCATGATATACAATCATGGGGAGTATGAGTATAAAATCAAGTCAGGCGACCGCATCGCACAGGCAGTGGTGTACCCGGTCAAGGGGTCTGGTGAGTACAACGGTTCATATCAGGAAGTGGAAGAGTGAACGTGGCAGACAAGTTCGTTGGGATTCTTGAGGAGGAAGGCATAACTGAAGTCTTCGGAGTGCCGGGCGAGCAGATAATGCCATTGTACAAGGCACTCTCCAAGTCCAAAGTCAATCACATACTGACCCGTCACGAACAGGCTGCAGCACATGCCGCCGACGGATACGCAAGATCATCAGGCAGGATTGGAGTGTGCATATCAACCGCATCCCCAGGGGCATTGAACTTCACCATGGCAGTGGCAACAGCATATAAGGATAACGTGCCGATATTGGTAATCACCGGCGACAATGAGCTCAAGTACAGGGGAAGCGACCATTTCCAATCCACTCCACAGGTGGAAATATTCAAAAACATCACAAGGGCATCATACAATCCCTTGAACGGCACCGAGGCAATGTATGTTTTGAGGGCATCAATCTATGAGCTTAAAAACAATCCACGCGGACCGATCCACATCAACCTCTCCAAGGATGTTCTCATGGAAGATGAGTTTGACGATTTCGACCTGTGCTACCTGTGCGAGGATGACCTTTCAAACATCACAAGGGCACAGGAACTCATAGACGAAAGCACAAGGCCAGTCATGATACTTGGTGCAGGTGCAATAACACAAGCAGACGATATACGCAGGATAAGTGAAAAGTACCAAATACCGGTAACCACCACATACCATGGAAAGGGCATAGTGGCAGATGATGATATGCTGAACCTTGGACTGTGCGGCATACGAGCCAACATGAGGGCAAAATATGCAATTGCAAACAGTGACTGCATAATAGCATTAGGCATAAAGGCAAGTGAAAGGACACTGCCAACACTGCCGGATAACCTCATACACGTAAACATCAACAATGAAGTGCTTGTGGGAGACTATCCAATTCACGGCAAGGTGGAGGACTTCCTATCAAACATCAAATTCCATGAAGTCTCATGGCTGGATGAGATACTTGAGGTTGAAAACACGGATAACCTCAAAGGTCTTGATGATGACCTGAAACCGCAGGCCGCAATCAAAAGGATACTTGAAAAATACCATGACAATATTATAGTAAGCGATGCCGGGTCACACACCACTTGGACAACACTCCTTAAAAAATCAACCCGCCCAAGGCAGCTATTGTTTTCAGGTGCAATGGCTCCGATGGGATACGGCCTTCCCGCAGCAATAGGCGCAGGTGTTGCGACAGGCGAGAAGATCATTGTCATAAACGGTGACGGTGACGTTCAGATGAACATTCAGGAGCTGGCAACCCTTAAGGAAAACAATCTTGATGTTATAATATTCATATTGAACAATTCAGAGTACGGAATCATCCGCCAATGGCAGGAAGACTTCTACGACATGGAACCCTACCAGGTCGCCTTGAACAATCCCGATTTCATAAAACTCTCAGCCAGCTATCACATTGACGGCGTGAGGGTCGATTGCCTCGAGGACTTGGAGTTCCTGTTGAGCAAGGATTTGGCCGGGCCTTTGGTGGTTGAGGTAATTGTTGAAAGTGAAAACATTCCCTTGCCGGAATGATTCTATTTTAATTTTTTTTCCACGAAACTTTTAATAATTGGCTTAATGTCATCCACATTATCTAGGGGTGCGAAGTAAAAATCATCATTTTCTCTATAAATTATGCCTTGGGGTTTAATCTCACATGAGGCGATGATGTCGTTGAATGATACTATGCTGGTCTTGAAGACGAAAGTGAAACCGCAGACTTCCTTGAAATCATACTCATGGGTTTCGCTGATGCTTATCAGTTCATCAAACTCATCTTTCATCTAAAACACCTTTAATTAATAATCTGACTTCCTTTTTCAAAACAAGCCTTATGGTTGGGACTATCATTTTCAAAGGGTATATTTCAACCTCATTAATTCCATATCCATCCAATGTACTTCCAGTGAATCTTGGCTCTGCGCTCAACTCCAGGTTCTTATGGAGGGGGTTCAGTGCTGCGCAAACGCCCCATATGACTCCAATGTACTTGCCTGTGTCGGCGTAATCATCCATTCCGAAGATGAGGTGATTGTGGATTTTTGAAATCTTGAATGTTTCAAGTATTTTTTTCACATAATCCAGAAGATCCCTGAAGCATGGCTTTGCAAGGTCAAGCATCTTTCTGTAGTCTCGGTTTTTCCCCTTCTCTTTACTGTCGCTTTTCTCATCGGAGGGGGTGTCTGGGAAGTTGATGGTGTATATTTTGATTTTTTTTAAAACAAGTATTTTTAAACATCCTTTAAAGTCACTGCCCTTCTTATTATACTCAAATGTTACTTTAATGCCTAGTATGAGTAGTATAATAATGAATAAGATGATTATGAGTATAATCATCCATAGGATGTTTAACATGGTGGTTTATTTCCTATTCTTCATCTGTTGTGCTGAATTCAGGTTCAATGTATTCTGATTCGTCGTAGTATTCTTCGCCCATTTGCTGTGTGCTTAGGAAGTTTTTCACAAGGTCGGTTATTATCAGTCCGATGTCGGATATTGCCTTGTTGGTTTCTGTTCCTTTGCTTAGGTCGAGTACGCGAACGCCTTCAGCATCGTTTCCTCTTTTTGGTATCATTACCATGGAGATCGGTTCGACTCCGGCACCTGCACCTGCTGCATCGCTGCCTTCGCTTCCGAGTATGTTTTCTCCTGCTCCGAATCCCACTCCCATTTTCATTACTGGTATGAGGATTTTGTCTTCGGTTTCTATTGGTGTGCCTATCACATTGTCCACGTTGATTAGCTTGCGTAGTTCTTCAACGGTTGTTTTAATATTGTTTGACATATTGAATCACATCCTATTATATGTATATATTTATGGTTTTGATATGTTAAATAAGTTTAGTTTGTTTCAATCGATGATTGTTTTTTTTTACCAGAATATTGCATTTATAAGTTTCGATGATGACTTTGACAAGATTCGGGGAATTCAAAGAATTCATTAACTTCTTTCAATTTTCAGTATTACTTTTTTTATATTTGAGACATAATTTTCAAGTGTAACTTTTAAGTTATAACTTACAAGACTGATTTTTGAGACGTGCATTTCAAGTGTAACTTTTCACTTATAAGTTCTAAGACACAAAGTATAGACGTGCATTTCAAGTGTAACTTTTAAGTTATAACTTACAAGACTGATTTTTGAGACGTGCATTTCAAGTGTAACTTTTCACTTATAACTTATCACGTGCAAAATTCGCAAAAAATATGTTACTTATAACTTATCATGAGTAAAAAATATATTACATAAGATTAAATAAAAAAAGAAAAAAAGAGAAGAATCATAAGTATGATTCAGTAATGGATGCAACACCAGCGCCTGCATCCTCAATTGCACCTAAACCTTTCAGGGTCATGCCGATAGCACCGAAGGTTTGGAGCAGTTCCTTGTAGGAAATATTTCCCATGTGTCCGATTCTGAAAATGTTTCCTTTCAAGTGGTCCTGGCCTCCAGCCAATTCAACACCGTACTTGTCACGGGTAGTGCCCCTGAACTGATCATCAGTGATTCCTTCAGGCATCTTAACGGCAGTAACTGTGGCGGATGAAACAGCCTCATCAGCAAACAATTCCAATCCTAAAGCCTTAACTGCTGCAACACTAGCCTTAGCAGCCTTGTGGTGGCGTGCAACCCTGTTGTCAATTCCTTCTTCAATAACCATTTTCAAAGCCTCATTCATGGCATAGGTCAGTGAAACTGAAGGGGTGTACGGGGTTTGAGGAGGTACCTTGTCACCGCTTTTCTTAGCAGCTTTCATGTCAAGATAGAAAGTGTTGGTCTCAACCTTGTCGGCAGCAGCCCATGCATCGTCACTGAAGGTGATTGCAGCCATTCCAGGTGGTGCGGCGATACATTTCTGGGATCCGGTAAGACAAACGTCGATTCCGAACTTGTCAACATTCACTTCATCTCCTGCAAGGGAGGATACGGTATCAACGATGTATAATGCGTCATAGTTTTTCATTACCTTACCGATTTCCTCAATAGGTGCAGCAACACCAGTGGAGGTTTCATTGTGGATAACACTGACTGCCTTGATGTCCTCATCAGCTTCAAGAGCTTCCTCAATCGCTTCAGGTGTAACGGCAGTTCCCCATTCAACAGCCAATTCCTGTGCGTCGATTCCGTGGGTCTGTGCGATTTTCATGAATCTTTCACCGAACTTTCCGCCCACAACATTCAACATCTTTTCGCCAGGCGCAACAGTGTTTGCGATTCCAGCCTCCATCGCTGCAGTTCCTGATCCTGTTAATAGGTAAGAGTCATTTTGGGTTTGGAAAACTTTGCTCATTAATTCAGTAGTTTCAGTTAAAATTTCACCGTATTTAGCGCCCCTGTGGTTAACAACAGCTTTTGACATTGCATTGAGTACTCTTGGGTGCACTGTTGTCGGTCCAGGAAGCATTAATAAGATATCATTCATTAAATTTCCTCCAAATAGTATAAAGCTTCATCAAGCTAATTTATATCTTTAATTTTTATACTTATTAAACATTTTTAAAATATATTATTATTCAATATTGGATTAAATGGCATTGTACATTTTATGGCATTGTCTAATTTGGTAGTATGATTTTTACCAACTGTTTAAATATGATGCTATCCAAATATTGTAGTATGCAATTCAGCGGAGAGGAGCTAACACTAAAAAGGGTATTCAACTACATTTTCGGCCTGTACCTGATAACATTGGGGGTGGCATTCTCCATAAAATCAGGATTGGGCTCAGCGCCGGTCAGTTCCATTCCATATGCGATGGATCTGATATGGATGGTTGAGATAGGAGTTGCAACATTCATATTCCATGCAATACTTGTAGGGATAGAATTGCTGCTTTTAAAAAGGGACTTCAAGAAAAAGCACTTCCTCCAGGTGTTCGTCGGAGTACTCTTCGGAGCCTTCACAAGCCTTTCAGTTGCGCTTTTAGGTTTCATACCCATGGCGGACAACATTGCCATTGCGCTTCTAATGACAATGCTTTCAGTGTTTTTTATAGCCTTGGGACTCTTCTTCTATGTGCCGACAAACATCATACCATTATCCGTTGAAGGAGTCACCCAGGCAATAGCGATCGTAACGGACAAGCCATTCCACAGGATAAAAATCTACTTCGACGTGTGCGTAGTTGCAACCGCACTCATTTTAAGCTACGGCTTCCTCGGACAGTTCGGAAGCGTGGGCATCGGAACAATAATCGGTGCACTGTTCATAGGAACAACCGTAAAGTACATCCATAAAATCCATGCCAAAATGACCGGCAACCATATAGATTTAAAAAAGATGTAAAATATAGTATATACTATGATTAGAAGGATATGCTCATTTGCAATTGGACTGTTCATAATGTCGCTGGGTGTGGCGTTTTCAATAGTCTCCACGCTTGGAACAACACCAATAAGCTCCATATCCTACTCTCTAGCACTAATAACCAACATCAACATTGGAATAACCACATTCATATTCAATGCCGCACTGATACTTGTGCAGTTTCTGATTTTAAGGAAGAGATTTCACCGGAAAAGGCTGCTTCAGCTGATAAACTGTGTTCTTTTCGGCTACTTCACAGATCTTGCATTGTATCTAGTGTCATTCGTGCCATTTGACGGGTCAATCCTCATGTGCGCAATATTCCTGCTTGTAAGCATAATCCTCACAGCATTCGGAATATTCGTCTACATGCCGGCAAACATTGCACCGTTGCCTGGTGAGGGATGCGTTGAGGCGGTTGCGGTTGTCACAGACTGGAGATTTTCAACCATCAAGATAGGCTTTGATGCGACAATGGTGATAATCTCGTTGGTGATGTGTGGATTATGGTACACCAACATTTTAGGGGCGGTGAATGTCGGAACAATAGTCTCAGCATTCCTTGTAGGGTTCACGCTACGTCAAATCAACAACATTTATGCTCACATCACTGGTCATGAAGTCAATGTTGTTAACAAGTGATTTGGAGATGAAAATAATCATCTCATAATCATCAAAATAGTGTTCAGCAATTCTCTTGCTTGAGGAGTGTTTAAATCTTCCATTTTGTTTAATTTCTCAATGGTTGATTTCATTTCTTGTTTTTGTTGATTCATTTTTTGTTTTAATTTAAAGTTTTCTTCTTCCACTTCTCTAAGCTCGTCACCAAATTCGTCTTGGACTAAAATTTTAATGTCATTGTTGATTTGTCTCATGCCAATCCTCTCCAATAATTTAATCTGTTTTGTTTCACTGTCGATATTTTTCAACACCATGGCACCCAATATACATCCCACATCAATCCTTAAAAGCTTATCATCAATTTCAACCTCTTTGAACCTGAGGCATAATGATTCAGTAACAAAGGGTGCATCCTCTTTTGAAATAAACTTTGGAACAAATGCAATGTCCAATATTTCCCTTTCACTTAATTTTTCTTTTTGTTCAATTTTCCTTATAAGGTTTTCATATTTTTTCCAAAGTGTCTCTTGTGGAAAATATATGTAATGTGGCCTCAAAATGTCTGTATCGGTTAGTTTAAATTCTTTGGGATAATTTTTAGGGTCTTTGTGGCAAATTATTGCACTATAAACATATTTGGAATATACAAAATCTCCAAAAACCCTATAGCGGGCAATTTTCCTCAATGTTTTCTCACTAACATCCATTGTTTCTTCCTCAAGATTAATCAGCATGCCCTCCTTAACTGAATACAAATCATCCATTCGGCCATTATCCATATTTGGAAACACGACTTCTGTAGGATATCTTGTTTCATACTCTCCGGGCAATTCCAGATACTCATGCTGTCTTCGAAGCAGTGCCATTGATGAGTATTTGGCGGTTCGGTCGTTGACATGAGGGATTCTCAATATTATTTCATATGCTCTCCTAATATTTTTAGGATTTCCGGAAATCAAATAATTCTCACTCATGAGTATTTAAGGGTATAAATTCAGTTTTATATAAAGCTATGTATCAATATGGATAATTATTGCTTTTAGTTTGCAATATAACGAGTTAAAATCAATTTTTACTTTACCCTGTAAATGATAAATTATTTATCAAATTAAACTGTTAATATATAATATAGTGAGGTTTAAAAAATGGAATTTGGACTTTGGGAAAAATACTACGCTGAAATTTTAGACGACTTCGGATTTTCACGCAAAAACGATGAGGAATCCGCAAAACTGCTCGATGAAATACTTTCCACTGAAGGATGCCTGACACTGGATGACCTATCAGCAATCGTTGGATTTTCTGATAAATACATAGTATTCGGAGCCGGACCGTCACTTAAGGAGCACATTCAACTTCTCAAAAAGGAATATGACCTAAGGGATTACGTATTGGTTGCTGCCGACGGGGCAACAACAGCACTAATAGAGGAAAGGCTCGTGCCGGATATAGTCGCAACCGATCTTGACGGCAAGCTCGACGACATACTCCTTGCAAACATACGAGGAGCAAACATAATCATCCATGCCCACGGAGACAACATCGACAAGATTGCAAGCGCAACATCATTTTTCAACAACGTCCTCGGAACCACCCAGGCACAGCCGGTGGGAAACCTCTACAACTTCGGAGGATTCACCGACGGGGACAGGGCATTGTTCCTATCAGTCGCACTGGGAGCATCCCAAATCATGCTGGCAGGAATGGACTTCGGAGATATCGTCACCAGATACTCAAGGCCGAACATTGAAACCGAAACCGCAAGGGCAGATGATTTCAAAGCCAAGAAACTCAAATACGCAGAGAAATTCACACAATGGATATGCGACAACGAGAACGTGGAAGTCATAAACCTCAAAGAATAGTTTTTTATAATAATTATAATATAATATGATAACATGGGAATAGAAGATATTTTAATGTATGATGAAAGTCTGTTTCAAAACATAAACGCTTTCGACCCGGATTACATGCCCCCAAACTACAATTTCAGGGACACACAAATGGAAGCGATGGCAATGGCAATAAGGCCTGCAATGAGGGGAGGCCAACCATCAAATGCAGTAGTCCTAGGCTCACCGGCCACAGGAAAGACAACTGCAATGAGGAAAGTCTTCGAACTTGTTGAAAAAAACACAGAAAAGGTCTCATGCGTATACGTCAACTGCCAGATGCACACCACACGCTTTGGAATATTCTCACAGATATACAAGAAAATATTCGGATACGCCCCACCCGAAACCGGAGTTCCATTCGCAAGAATCTATGACCAGATAATG
Organism: uncultured Methanobrevibacter sp.; assembly: GCF_902774605.1. GTDB lineage: Archaea > Methanobacteriota > Methanobacteria > Methanobacteriales > Methanobacteriaceae > Methanocatella. The sequence continues at coordinate 22,012 of NZ_CACYJE010000011.1, read as the reverse complement.
AGGGAGCTTCAGAAAAACTCAAGGGCGCTGGTCGTTGCATTCGACGACATCAACTATCTATTCCAGTCAAAAAACGCTAACAAGGTAGTGTATGATTTGCTCAGGGCATATGAGGAATACCCTGGAGTCAAAACCTCAATCTTTGCAATACTCTCAGACTTGGAGTTCAAGTACGCCTTCGACAAGAATGTCAACACAGTCTTCATACCTCAGGAGATAACATTCCCATTATACACTTATTCTGAAATCGAAGATATTCTCCGTGACCGTGTAAAGGCAGGATTCTACCCTAATGTCCTCTCAGATGAGATACTAGAGCAGATTGCAATGTACACCCTTGAAAACGGTGACCTGCGGGTCGGCATCAACCTATTGAGAAGCTGCGGAAACATTGCAGAAGCCGATGCGAGCCGTGAAATCACACAGGAGCACTATGAAAAGGCAATCGACTCACTTGTTTCAATCAACATCGTCGAGACATTGAAGACATTGACTGAAAGTGAAAAAACAGTGTTGAGGATGATTGCTGATTACGATGGCCTGTACACTGCAGGCGAACTGTCAAAGATATTCAAGCAAAAAACAGGTGGCAGCTACGCCTCATGCGCAAGGGCATTGGACAAGCTTGAATTCGTAAGATTAATCGATACTAAATTTACAGGAAAAGGGGCTGTTGGGAATTCTCGTGAAATTATATTGCGTTTCAACCCCGATGAATATGATTTTTAAATGTTTCCTGTAAATTCAACTTGGGAAATTAGTTTTTTTTCTGTTTAAACATTAGAAATAGATTTTGCATGGCAAGCTCATAGATCTAATGTTGCAACCATTATTTTTAAGGGTTTGGTATTTTATTTTTTTAATATCCTGCCAATTAGATAATCGGCGCATTGGCGGCTGCAACAGAAATAACAGATAAAAGTAACGCTGTCATCACTACAAGCATTACCATGCAAGATTGAACGTCTAGATTGCTGAATGCAATTTCATCTTTTATTGAACTTCTCTTTCTTAAGTCTACTTGTATTGTGGTGTCATTATTGCCTATCATTTTAATCACTATATTTAAGGTGGTTGAAAATATAATATAAAGCAAGTGCGAGAGAGCGTGTGATTAGTATTATTTTTGGAGAAAAAATCATGAAAAAGTACGAGTATTTCGATGTAACAGCCGATATCGGCTTCAAGTCATATGGGGAAACTTTGAATGAGGCATTTGAAAATGCAGGACTTGCAATATTCAACATAATCTCAGACACATCCGACATTAAAGCGGAAAGAGAGATAACATTCAAGATACGTTCAGAGGATGAGATATCATTGCTGTATGATTACCTGGAGGAACTGCTGTTCTACCATGAGGTTGAATTCATGCTTTTCAGCGAATTTCATGTGGAAATCGATGATGACCTGACACTCAGGGCAACAATCAAGGGAGAGGGAATCGATTGGGACAGGCATGAGAGGAAAACCGAGATAAAGGCAATAACCTTCCACAAGATGGACGTTAAAAGGGAAACGCAATGGCAACTGCAGGCCATTGTGGACTTGTAGAAAAATATATAATATAATAACATATACTATTAACCATGAAAAGAACAAAAGTAATCTCAAGAAATTTCGAAACAGCACTTGGATTGATAGGATCAGTCATCGGAATATTCTCCGGATCATTTCTGATATTTCTTGAGCAGTTCCCAAAAGCCCACACACCATTTTTGGGCCTCATTGCAATCCTTGCCTCACTGTTGGCATTGGCATCAACATACTATGTCAGGAAAAACGCTGAAATCGCAGGAGTCGGATTCATCATCGCCACAATGTTCGTGATAGTGGGTTCAGCACACATCAACATAATAAGCGCAATATTCCTCATGGTGGCCGGGATATCAGCACTGTTTAGGAAATGATTTTTTCATTTAATTTTCAAATACCTGCTTAACCATTCAATTCACCAAAACCTTATTAAAACACCACAAATAAATATTAAAACATAATTTTTTAGTGATTATTATGAGCATTAAAGATGAAATTAAAAAAGTTAAGGATAATGTTTACGAGATTCCGGGCTCATACAACAAGAACATGAGAGCCTCCGGAAGATTCTACATTGCAGACGAGTACATTGACGAGCTTGAGGAAGGTGCAATCGAACAGATAGTCAACGTGGCTTGCCTACCTGGTGTTCAAAGATACTCCATTGGATTGCCGGACATCCATTTCGGATACGGCTTCCCGATAGGTGGAGTGGCAGCATTCAGCCTAAGAAACGGAATAGTCTCACCTGGCGGAGTCGGATTCGACATAAACTGCGGAGTGAGACTGATCAAATCCAACCTGACACTGGAAGACGTTGAGGGACACTTGGATGAGCTCACCGAAAAGCTGTTCGAGAACATCCCATCAGGCGTTGGAAGCAAGGGAAAGATACGCCTTGAAAAGGATGAAATCAACGACGTATTGGATTACGGTGCCGAATGGGCAGTCAACAACGGCTACGGATGGCCTGAGGATTTGGATGTGCTTGAGGAAAACGGAAGAATGGTTGATGCCGATTCAAGCATAGTCTCAGACAAGGCCAAAAAGAGAGGAATTCCACAATTGGGTTCACTCGGTTCAGGAAACCACTTCCTTGAAATCCAGATAGTCGATGAAATCTACAATGAGGAAGTCGCAAAGGTATACGGCCTTGAAAAGGGAATGATAGTCATAATGATCCACTCAGGCTCCCGTGGATGCGGACACCAAATCTGCTCTGATTACTTGAGGATAATGGACAAGGCATACAAGAACTATAAAATCAACCTGGCAGACAGGCAACTCGCATGCGCACCCCTTGATTCCAAGGAAGCGCAGAACTATATTCAGGCAATGGCGGCAGCGGCAAACTATGCCTGGGCCAACCGTCAGATGATGACCCATTGGATACGTGAAACCTTCGAGGAAGTTCTTGGAAAAACCGCTAAAGAAATGGAGATGGATATTGTATATGATGTAGCTCACAATATCGCTAAAATGGAAACTCACAAAGTATACAATCGTGAAGAGGACCTGCTGGTTCACCGTAAGGGAGCAACAAGAGCATTCGGACCAGGCAGGGAAGAAGTGCCTGAAAAATACAGGGCAGTTGGCCAGCCAGTGCTCATACCTGGAACAATGGGAACCGCATCATACGTGCTGCACGGCACTGAAACCGCAATGGAGGAAACATTCGGATCCACCGCTCACGGAGCCGGAAGGGTGCTGTCAAGGTCCAAGGCCAAGAAGGATTATGACGCTGATGAAATCACCAAGGATTTGAACGATAAGGGAATCAGGATAAAGGCAACAAGCAAACACGTCATAGAAGAGGAAGCCCCTGGCGCATACAAGGACGTTGACTCAGTAGTGAGAGTGTCCGACAGCACAGGAATCGCAAAGCTCGTTGCAAAAGTCAAACCATTATCAGTATGCAAGGGGTAGATGACCATGATCGGCATAATAGGAGGCAGTGGAGTCTATGAAATAACTGAAAAGGCGGATGAATGCACTAAACAATTGGTGAAAACAGATTACGGGGAAGTTGAAGTGTCCATACTTGACATCTTCAATAAGAAAGTGGCATTCATTCCTCGCCATGCTTCAGGACACAGCATCCCTCCACACAGGATTAATTTCCGGGCCAACATCGACGCATTGAAGAAAATTGGTGTGACAAAAATCATCGCAACCAACTCAGTAGGGTCAATGAACCTGGAAATGCCTCCGGGATCATTTGTCATACCGGACGATTTCCTTGATTTCTCCCAGGACCGCAAGAAGACATTCTACGAGGATAAGGTGGTTCACATTGACGTGACAGAAGCATACTGTCCACAGCTCAGGGACGTGCTGGCGGATTGTGGAGATGTCATCCTTGGAGGAACCTACGTCTGCACTGAAGGGCCAAGATTCGAGACTCCTGCTGAGATTAAAATGTTCAAGATGCTCGGTGGAGACCTTGTTGGAATGACTGGGGTGCCTGAGGTGACACTGGCACGCGAAAGGGAAATCTGCTACAATTCAATATGCATCGTGTCAAATTACGCATCCGGAATATCAGAAGAGGAGCTCACAATCGATGAGGTCTTCGAGATGATCAAGCAAAAGGAGGCTGAATTGCTTGAACTCATATATAACTTCATAAGAAATGTTGATGAAACATCAGACTGCACATGCAATCATGCCTTGGATGGAGCGGAAATATGAGCAAGGTAATTCTATTGAACGCTTCTCCGCGCAAGGATTCCAACACCAAAATCGCACTCGAGCAATGCGCACATGAAATCGAAGCGGAGGGTGTTGAAACTGAAATCATAACTCTGAGGGGCAAGAAAATCCAATCCTGCATAGCATGTGACAAATGCCAGGAAACAGGAAACTGCGTATTGCCGGATGGATTAAGCGAAATCATCGACAAGCTCCGTGAAGCCGACGGATTCATACCTGCAGCGCCAGTGTATTTTGGAACTGCAAGAGGGGATATAATGTCTGCACTGCAGAGGATCGGCAGAGTGTCCAGGCACGGCGACCATTTCCTTGACTGGATGGTTGGAGGTCCGATTGCCGTTGCAAGAAGGGGCGGCGTTACATTAACATTGCAGGAAATGTCAATGTTTTTCACAATAAACAACATGATAATAGTCGGGAGCAGCTACTGGAATATGGTAATTGCATATGATGAGGGAACTGCACTGGAAGATAAGGAAGGAATCGAGACAATAAGACTCTTCGGCCGTAATGTGGCTCAAATAATTAAAAAGGTAAGGGATTAAGTATGCGTTTGGCTGTTGTATCAAGCGATGGGGAAAATGTGGACTTGCACCTTGGACGTGGAAGCAGCATTTATGTATATGATTATGATGATGAACTGACCTTTGTTGAAAAAAGGGAAATTGAAATCAAGGGCGAGGCAAAGCACCAGGGCGGCAAGGTCATAAAGACATGCAGTGACTGTGACGTACTGATATGTGTGCAGTATGGTTTCAAGTCCAAGATCAAGGCTGATGATGCGGGACTCAAGCTGGTCATGGATGAGGGTCCTATTGATGAGGTGCTGAAGCGTTACACCGACCATGTTGATTTCATGAAAAACCAGTCTATAATATAATTTTTTCATATACTGTAACTTTTTAAAAAATTATTCTTAGAGCTTGATTTCTTTTTTCAAGCTTTCACATTCTTTTTTTTCACATGATTCAATCATCTTCTCCAATAAATTGTGATGATTTATTTTTTTGCTGAAATTTCAGGTATATTGTAAATTTTTTTTGTATATTGTAAATTTTTTCGCCCTGTATTCAGCATGTTTTTTTCACAGTTTCAGGGTTGGATTTCTGTTTTTCGTTATGATTTTTCATTATATTGTAAAAATTTTTTATTTTTTATTTTTTGAAAATTTTCCATTTTTTCTATTATTTCAATAATCTTTATATAGTATGAATAAAATAGTTAATTGTAACCTTTATGGGCGGGTTTTAAAAAATAAAACTTAATTAGATATATTTTCTTAAAATAACGTGAGGATAACTCACAATAGTTAAATAAACGATTGTAAATCTATACTTATTTAAAATCATTTTTACAGTTCAGTTTATCTTCTATACTTAATAAGAATATTTTATAAAATTTTATGGCGAAAACGCTAGTATTATAGATTAAATTTATATAGGTTGATATAATGGCAAAAGCAAAAGCAAGACGTAGAGTACGTGATACATGGAAAGAAAAATCCTGGTATACTATCAAAACACCAGTGAACTTTGAAGACAAGGAAATTGGAGAAACTCCAGCAAAAGATGCAGACCTCCTCATCGGAAGAGGCGTTGAAGTTACCATGAGGGAATTAACCGGTGACTTCTCAAAACAATACATCAAACTCAGGTTTGAAATCGACAATGTTGCAGGAACAGTTGCAAACACCAAATTCACTGGACACAAAACCACTACCGATTACGTTAGAAGCATGATCAGAAGAGGAACTTCCAGAATCGACGCTTCCGCAATCGTTAAAACAAAAGATGATCGCAAATTAAAATTACAAGTATTGGCTGTAACCATCAGAAGGGCTAAATCTTCCCAACAAAGATACATGAGAAAAACCATTGAAGACTTGCTCGTCGAAGCTGCAGCTGAAAGATCATTCGATGAATTGGTGCAAGTGTGTGTTAACGGTAAGTTAGCATCCGAGATTTACCACAACGCTAAAAAAATCTACCCTCTCAAAAGAGTGGAAATCATCAAAAGTAAAGTAATCAAATAAGATTACTTCTATTTTTCTTTTTTTCATAACTTTATCTATCTGTACTTTCAATTCTTAACTAATTTTTCACAAACCATTTATTATAATATTATATATGGCTAATTTCGTTGAAGTTTTCATGATTCAACATTGTTTTATTGAGGCTAAATTCAATTAAACGACCACATTTTTTCACCGCATTTTCTTGCTTGAAATCATGGAACTCACATGGATTTTGCCTGTTTGTTCAATGGGGTGCTGATATTTGTCAAATATTCATGTTTAACTTTAAAAATCATTTGATTATTTGAAAATATGTTATGTGTTGTGATTTATTTTTTACATGTGTTTATGATTTGATTTTCGTTCATTCTCCTCTTTAAATTTGTTTTCGTTTAGGCTCATACGAACAAGTTCACATGAATATTGCTTTTTGCTTGCAATCGTGTTAAAGTTGGTGTTTTTTGCTTTATTGTACTGTCAGTTAATATTTCAATATCGTATTGGATGTTGATGTCTTTTAGTAGGGTTGTTTTTGTTTAAATTAAACTTGATGATTCAAAGGATTTTTAACAGTTTATCAACGATTAAAACAGGTTTAAATGCTTTTTTTGATGTATGGATTAAATCACTGTTAAATTCAATTTTTAATTTCTATTAAATTGAATAACATTTGTAGGTTTATTGAAAAAAAGTTTAATTATAATGTAATTTGATGAATTATGTTAATTTTTTTTAATTTTTCATAATACAATTTATTTTTATTTACAGTTTATGCGTATTGATTTTTAATTATGATTATTTTTTTTAAATTAAGATAATTCTTAATGATTTGTTCAATGCATCTTATTTTTTAAGGACTCATCTCTGATAATTTTTACTTTAACTTAGTTAACTTTATATATTAATTTCAATTTATACAAATATCGTAATAAACTCTCCATAATGGCATATGTATTGATATTGTCATGACAATAGGAGGGGGTGTACTATGAATAAGAAGGCAATAATATTAATAATATGTTTAATATGTATCGCATTATCATTCAGCACAGCAACTGCCTCTGATGCAGGTGAAAGTGATGCAAACGAAACACTATCGGTATCGGTTAGTGAAAGCGTTGATACGAACGACAATCTTACTTCAACCTCGATTGAGGTAGATGATAATCTGCAAGCAGGAAGCGGAGGAGGATCATTTTCCGACTTGGATGCTCTGCTGCATAATCGGGCAAATGAATATAAATTAACCCAAAACTACACATACAATCCAGAAACGGATTCAGCATTCCTAAATGGTATTAGCATTACAAGTTCAATAACCATTGACGGTGACGGATACACCATAGACGGTAATGGGCAGGCTAGGATATTTGACATTAATGCACCTGACATAATCCTGAAAAACATCAGGTTCATCAACGGTTATTCAACCCAGTCAGGTGGGGCAATTTATGTGGAAGGTGACGACACCCTAGAGATCATCAACTGTAACTTCATGAACAATACAGCTGGTGTGCATGGTGGTGCAATATATCTTGAGAACAGTAATGCAAGTAAGATTACTTCATGTTACTTTGCAAACAATACTGCCGGTGTGAATGGTGGTGCTGTTGATTGGCATAAGGGAGCTACACATGGAGAGTTGATTGGCTCCAACTTTGTCAACAATACTGCTAAACGTAGTGGTGGTGCTGTATTTTGGTATGGTGTTGATGGTGATATTAAAGATAGTAACTTCACCAATAATAAAGCATTAGGTATTGCTATGGGCCAAAGTACTTATGGTTATTATAGTACAGGTGGTGATGGTGGTGCAGTAATGTGGACTGGACACAATGGAGATATAATTAATTCAAGATTTATAGGTAACAATGCATCTCGCCGTGGTGGTGCGGTATTCATGCAAGGTGCTAGTGATGAAAATTGTGATAATTTAACCATAGATTTAAGTACATTTGAAGATAACTATGCTGGTGTAAATGGTGGTGCAGTAGATTGGTATCGTGGTGCTCATGATGGTAAATTATACAATTCTACATTCAAAAATAATACTGCTATGCGTAGTGGTGGTGCAGTATATTGGTATGGTACTGATGGAGAGATAAGAAATGTATCATTCACTGATAATAAAGCATATGGTCTTGTAGATGCACCAAGTTCATACGGTTATAACACTACTGGTGGTGATGGTGGTGCAGTAATGTGGACTGGTTCTAATGGTGTAGTGGATAATTCCACTTTCATAAATAACTGGGCAGCAGCACGTGGTGGTGCAGTATTCCTGCAAGGTAGTGTAGAAGGTAATTGTACAAACACTACTTTCACTAATTCATACTTCAGAAGCAATACTGCTGAAACTAATGGTGGTGCAATCGACTGGTATGAAGGTGCTCATGATGGTATAGTTGATAATCTAACATTCATAGACAACACTGCAAAACGTAATGGTGGTGCAATATTCTGGTATGGTATCAATGGTATAGTGAGGAACTCCAACTTCATTAACAACAGGGCAACAGGTGAAGCATTACAATATAATATGACCCTCTCCTATAGTGACATAATCCTCATCAACAGCAATGTTTTACCAACCAATATGGAAAAAGGTAAGCTATATGTACTCAACTATACTGAAAATGGTCTAAGAGTATTCAAGTCATATACCCTAAATGATACAAATGAACCAGTTTTGTTAGATGAAACAACTACTTATGCCCTAACCATTTCACCAGTTGACTGGGCAATAGACCAGTTCCTCGGAGGGGATGGTGGATCCATACTGTGGAGTGGTGACATCGGTCTGGTTGAAAACTGTAACTTCATTGAGTCAAACTCAGCACGTCGTGGTGGAGCAGCTTACATGACTGGTAGTGACTATGTAACATATAATAATTGTAACTTCACCAACACCACTTCAGGTACAAATGGTGGTGGAGTAGATTGGCTGGCAGGTGCAAACAATGGTAAGATATACAACTGTGTATTCAACAATACTCGTGCAGCACGTTCCGCAGGTGCAATATATTATGATGGTTGGTATGGTGAAATGAAGAATATCACTATCATAAATGCCACTGCATATGGTGGTTCACTTAAAACCAGTCGTGACGGTAAGGTTAAATATGCCGGTTGGGACTCAAGTCACTGGGACACCAACACTACTGGTGGTGATGGTGGTGCAATAATGATTACAGGTAACCATGAATACCTATACAATATGACATTCATCGACTGTACAGCAACCAGCCGTGGAGGAGCAGTGTTCCTTCAAGACAATGACAACGTGACATTCGAATTATGTAATTTCACTAGCAACAGGGCATTGGGAACTGCAAACAACACCTACTATGACCGTATGGATGAATCCAGTGGATTCAACCCAGCACGTACCGGACACGGTGGTGCAATCGGTTTCGATATAGGAAACTCCCTTGGTGTAGTTAAGGACTCATACTTCTATAATAACACAGCGGCCCGTAACGGTGGAGCAATAAGCTTTGCAGAAGGATCAAGCAACGGAAAAGTATACAATTCAGTGTTCATCGACAACACTGCAGGCAGATCAGGTGGAGCATTCTACTGGGAAGGAACTGAAGGTAATGTAAGCTACTGTAACTTCACCAACAATGATGCATTAGGAACCTCATTGCAATATGACCTTACATTAACATTGGATAATATAAAAGTAGTGAGTGAAAAACCTGAAAACACTGAATTAAACACATTATATGTCATCAATCAGACAGTCACTGACGGAATTCATTACGAGTCATGGGTATATGTTAATAAGAATGGTGAAAATAGATGGTTACTCCTAGACCAAATCACCATTATTAACGATACTTGCCCATCCCCACAGGATTGGGGTATCGACCAGTTCTTCGGAGGTGACGGAGGAACAATCCTCTGGAGTGGAAACATTGGATACATCGACAACTGTAACTTCTACAATTCAGACTCCGCACGCCGTGGAGGAGCAGCATACATGACCGGTGGAGACCATGTGGAATTCACCAACTGTTACTTTGAAAACTGTACCTCCGGAACAAACGGTGGAGGAGTAGACTGGCTCGCCGGTGCAAACTACGGTAAAGTAATCAACTGTACATTCAACAACACCCGTGCAGCACGTTCCGCTGGTGCAATCTACTACGATGGTGATTATGGTGAAATGAAAAACATCACTATCATTAATGCAACCTCCTTTGGAGGATCTTTAAAAACCAGTAAAGACGGTCTTGTAAAATATGCCGGTTGGGATTCAAGCCACTGGGATACAAACACTACAGGTGGGGATGCTGGTGCAATCATGATTACCGGTGACCATTTATACATTTACAATGCTACATTTACCAACTGTACATCAGTAGGTCGTGGAGGAGCAGTCTTTTTACAGGACAATAAGAATGCAACATTTGAATTATGTAAATTTGAAAGCAACTATGCTGAAGGTGTAGCAAACAACACATGGGCAAACTATACTCAGGAAAGAAATGATGCAAATAGTGATACTAAAGTAAATTACAAGCTCACAGGTCATGGTGGAGCAGTTGCATTTGACGTAAACGCTAAGGATTGTAAAATCATTGACTCCAAATTCTACAACAACCTTGCTCGTAGAAACGGTGGAGCGATTAACTTCGATGAAGGTTCAACAAACAACAACATCACTCACTGTGAATTTACAAACAACACTGTTTATGATGATGGTGGTGCAATCAACTTCGACCACGGTGCTGATTTATGTGGTGTTTATGATTCCACATTCTACAATAACACTGCTTTAGGTAGATTCGGTTCAACTTCAAAAGGGGGTACAATCTGTCTTGTAGGTAACAATGTAACAATTCAAAACTCCACATTCACTTTAGGAGTTGTATATGCTAATATAGCAGAAGGAGCAAAAGATAATGAAACCTGGGGTGGAGCAATGTTTATTACAGGTAACTACACTATCATCAAGAACTGTACCTTTGACAGATGTAATTCAATTGAAGACGGTGGTGCAATATATGTAATTGGTGATGACTGTAAATTATATAATTCCACATTCACTAAAAACTCTGCCGGAGACGATGGTGGAGCAATCTATTGGACTGGTGAAGACGGTCTGATGTATAACATTACCTGTATAATAAATAGTGCTACCGGTCACACACTTCAATCTTCAAGACCAAAAGGAAGTACAATCTGTCTTACAGGTAACAATGCACTTGTAACCAAATCTCACTTTGAAATGAGTTCAGCAATTGTTGACGGTGGTGCAATTTATGCTACCGGTAACTATGTAAATATTACTGAATCCACTTTCTTTAAATGTAATGTAACCTTCGGTACTGACAATCAGGTTTATGGTGGAGGTTCCATCTATGTATTAGGTGACTTCTCAAACATTATCAACTGTAGCTTTGACAGGTCCAATGCTAAACGTGGTGGAATCATCTATATCCAGGGAAACAATGTTACAATTGACAACGCTACTGCTCTTCACAGTTTCGCAGATTATGGCGGATCAATTTACGTAAGAGGTGCGAATTCCACAATTGTCGGATCTAATCTAACAATGGGTAATGCAACATATAATGGAGGAGCCATTTACATTTTGGGTGAAAATACAAACATTACAGGCACCTATATTGGAATGTGTATTGCTTATGGCGACGGTGGTGCAATATTTGTTAACGGTACTAATGCTAATATTGAAAAATCCACTATAACTATGGCTAATGCTACAGGTTATAATGTAATTATAAATAAAAAAGAAGTATTGGTTGGTGGAAACGGTGGATCCATATACATTTTAGGAAATGATGCATCCATCATAGACACTAACTTAAGCAGGTCTCATGCTAAGGTTAATGGAGGTATTATTTACATTGCAGGTCAGAATGCAATTGTTAATGGTTCTTCATTGATGATGTGTTCTGCTGATGAGAATGGTGGAGCTATTTATGTTGCAGGATTTAATGCAACAATTGAAAATTCCACTTTTGGAATGACAAATGCTTCAGGTTCAGTCATTAATGGAGTTCACACTAACGGTAATGGTGGTGCAATTTATGTTAAAGGTGATTCAGCATCAATCATTGATTCAAGATTTAATATTACAATAGCCGTTCATGGTAGTGGTGGAGCTATTTATGTTGGTGGTCTTAATACTAATATTTCAGGAATAAATGCATCTATTTCACAGGCTCCTAACGGTCAGGGTGGATCAATATATGTGGATGGTGTAAATACTACCATTTCAGATTCCGATTTGACTATTGCTCATGCAGGAAAAGAAGGTGGATCAGTTTATATTAAAGGTGATTATTCAAAAATAATTAATTCAACTATTACACGTACTTCATCAGATACCTATGGTGGAGCAGTATATATTGATGCAGTAAATGCTACAATCGAGGATTCTCACTTTGCTATGAACAATGCTACCGTTAGTGGTGGAGCTATTTATATTTTAGGGGTTAATGCTAATGTTAAAAATTCAACATTCAATTTGACCTTTGCAAGAACTTCTCCAACCAGTTATGCTACAACCAATTTAGGTGGTGCGATTTATATTAAAGGTAACAATGCAAATATTTCATTCTCTAACTTTACAAATTCATTTGCATATCAGGGTGGAATAATTTATCTTGAAAGTAATTATTGTACTATTGTCAATTCCACATTTGATAAAGGATTTGCTTTATGGGATGGAGGAGCAATCTTTTCATATCTTGGTGCACATACTAGCCTATCCAACTCAACCTTTACAAATAATTTAGCTGAATATGATGGAGGAGCAATCTTCTGGCACGGTGGTGAATCATCTGTATATAATAGTGTTGATCGTTGTACATTCATAAACAACACTGCTGTTGCAAAAGGCACTTTCTCTTCTGGTGTAAGAACTACAAGAGGTGGAGGAGCACTTTACTGGTCTGAAAAAGGAAGTTATGGTAGTGTTACTAATTCTAAATTCATCAACAACTCAGTTCAGGCTATAAAAGGTAAAGCTGATGGTGGTGCTATTTTATGGGATACATGTTCTCATGGTATAATTGATAATTGTACTTTTTATGGTAATTTCATCACAACCGAGGATTATGACGGTAATGGTATATGGGTTCAAGGTGGCGCTATGCTTTTAAGACCTAAAACTAATTTTACAATTAGTGATTGTATATTTGAGAATTCATGGTCTGACAAGGAAGGTGGAGCATTATACGTATCCAATAAGCAAGGTTCTCCAATTAAACCTATTGATGTTAAAATTATTAATGTAACATTTATCAATAATACTGCTCTTTCAAAAGGAACTTCAAATAAAAATATTTGGGGTGGAGGAGCTGTTCAAGTTAAGGAATGTGATTACATTTACTTTATAGACTGTAAATTCATAAACAATACTGCAAACATAGGTGGTGGTGTTTCTTTTAAAGCTCTTAATGGAAACAATAATGGAATGATTAATTGTACTTTTATAGGAAATAATGCTACTATATTAAATAGTCCAGATGCAAATACTGTTGCAGGGTCTGGAGGAGCTATTTGGACTGATGCTTCTAAAATTATCAATTTAGAAAATATTACAATGATTGGCGGTTTTGCTGTTAATTATGGTGGAGGATTATATTCCAAAGGCACTATTATATATGATACTTTTACTTTCATAAATAATACTGCAGGATATGGTGGAGGCCTTTATTGGGATAAAGGTTCTGTTACAATCAGCAATATGGAATTCATTAACAATACTGCAACACAATTTGGTGGAGCTATCTACATTCCTCAACAGTCAACCACTGTATCATTCAACAATTTCACAGGAAACACCGCTTTAAGTGGTGGTGCGATTTATGCGAATAATAATATTATAACCGTTTCAAATAACAATTTCACAAATAACACTGCAACTGATTATGGTGGTGCTGTTTATGTTGCACTTGAATTTAATGCGAATAATGTTGTAACTTCTAGAAATGTTTTCACAAGCAATTCTGCTCAAGAGGGAGGTGCAATTTACATACCAATAGCTGCTAAAGGTGTAGCAGTTACTTATTCATCTTTTATTAAAAACCATGCGTTAAATGGTGGTGCAATTTATTTAGGATCACAAGGATTTAAGAATAGATATGTTGAAAATTGTGAGTTCATTAATAACACTGCCGAGCAAAATGGTGGTGCTGTTTATATTGCAAATATAAATCAAAAGATATTGTCATGTAACTTCTATGGAAATAATGCTACTCTTAATGGTGGAGCAGTTTATACAGATACAGGGTTATCTGATTTAGAAATTAAGGATTCTACATTTAAAAATTCTCATGCAAATAATGGTGGTGCTATATATAATGATGCAGGTCCATTAAATACAAATCTTAAAATAAATAATGATACATTTATTAAAAATATTGCTGTTCGCAATGGTGGTGCAGTTTTATACATATCCAATAATGGCCTTACAAAATACAGGGATTATAATAATTTCGATGGTTTAGGCGTTCCTGCCTCTGCTGGAAGAACAAACCTTAAGGATACTGATACCAACACTCAATTTATCTCCACTTCCTTATTTGAATACAATCAGGATTATATATTACGTATTAAAACTGAATCAGATATGGATGACCCATATATTACAGTTTATATAGATAATCCAAGGGATTCAATTAGAAGGTTCCTTAATGTTACTATTAAATTAGTTGACGCCACTACCGGTGAGGAAGTTCGTGAAGTTAATATAACTACTGAAAATTATGTGGAACATTATAGTTCAGAATTGGGAATCTATGCAACTTTCAGTAACCTTAAGAAAAATCAAACATACAATATTACTGTCGGATTTTCAGATGAAAACTACATGTATAAACAAAATTTCACTTTTGATACAGCACACGGTGAACTTATGGGTGATTTCCAACGTCTTCAACGGTTAATAGAACAGGCCATTTCTCGTGGTCTCAAGGATGATGGTGCTTATCATGTATCATTACCAAGGGCTTATACATTTGATGATGAGTATGATAAAGGCTGTATGAATCTTACAGATATCTCTCATCCAATTATCATTGATGGACATGATTATACTGTAAATGCATTAGGATTTTCAAGAATATTTTATATTACCTCTAATGATGTGACCTTTAAAAATATACATTTTGCTAGAGGTAACGCAAGTGGAATATACAATAAAACATTTTCATTTGGTAATGGTGAACTTGACGATAATACTATTGGTATTGGAGGATCATTATACTGGGCAGGCAAAAATGGTGCATTATTGAATTCATCTGTTTCCAACAGTTACGCAGTTTTAGGTGGAGGAATATACTTCAATGCTTCCGCTTCAGATTGTGTAATATATGGTACTTCATTTACAAATAACAATGCAACCACTAATGGTGGTGCTATTGACTGTAATGCATCCAATATGGAACTGATTAACACTACATTTGACAGTAACTATGCGGATTATGGTGCAGCTTTATGTAGGGAAATCAATGCTACATTCGGGCACGGTCACAATAATATATTTTCAAACAACTATGCTCAGACTGCAGGAGCAGCACTTGCATGGTTAAATGCATCAAGTATCAGTATTAATCAATATTATTTCTACAATAATGGTGCAGGTTTCAGCGGTGGAGCAATCTATGTTGGTGAAGGCAGTCTTAACTGTAATGTTTCAAATTGTGTCTTTGAAGACAATTATGTTGCTAATGAAGATACTCAGGGCCATGGTGGTGCTATCGAATGGTACTCACAGAAAGGTACAATTGTCAACTCTACATTTGCAAGAAACAGAGCATTTGATGGTGGTGCACTATATGTGGGTGTTGGATCTACTGAAATTAAGGTTATCACATCCAACTTCACTCATAACTATGCAAAAACCACTGGTGGTGCTATTAGTATAGTTGCATCTGCAGTTACTATTAATGCATCTAATTTCTATTATAACAATGCTACCAGAGGTGGAGCGCTATTTGTTGGTGGTGAAGGTACTGCTAATTATATCTATTCCTCTCTTTTCCAAGGTAATGTAGCTAAAGGACAGACTCCTGGTGAGGGTCTTGGTGGAGCTATTAACTGGGTTGCTTCATCAGGTTATCTGAATGATACCAAATTCATCAGTAACTGTGCTGATTATGGTGGAGGATTATTCTTTGGAGGTAGGTCTGATGAAAGTAGAATTTCAGGCTGTGAGTTCATTGACAATCACGCTAAATACAATGGTGGAGCTATTGACTGTAATGCTTCTAAAATGTTTTTATCTCACACAATATTTGATGGAAACTATGCTCAGTTTGGTGCTGCTTTATGTAGAGAAATTAATGCTCAAAGTGGTTCTGGTGAAAACAACACTTTCAAAAATAACCATGCATATGTATCAGGTGCAGCTCTTGGATGGATGGGTTCAGTTGGAATCAAAATCACTAATTATACATTCATCAACAACTCTGCTGATGTAAGTGGAGGAGCAATTTATGTAAGTCCTGACAGTCATAACTGTTCAATCATTGACTGTAACTTTGAAAACAACTACGTAACCAATAAAACTATTAACTGGTTAGGCTCATTTGATTGGAATGCATGGGATGGCTCTCCAATGTATTATTCCGCTCGAGGATATGATGAACCTAGTCAAATTAATAAGACAATCCAGTATACTGACCATACTACATATTATTATAATCAATCCAGTTCTCTTGACGGTATTTTAGGAGTTGGTGGAGCAATTGTTGATTATGCAGCTAATGCTACAATCGTCAATACCAAATTCACAAAAAATACTGCAAGATTGGGTGGAGCATTATATGTGGGCTCTTATGACGGATACACAAATATCAACAGGTCAACATTCACAAACAACATTGCTTATGAACGTGGTGGAGCTATCAACCTGCATGCATCAGCGGTAAATGTGAATTCAACAAAATTCTATGGCAACTCTGCTGAGGATGGTGCAGCATTGTATGTCGGTGGTGTAGGAACAAACAACACTGTTGTTGAATCAGTATTTGACGGAAACAAGGCAAAAGGTTACGGTGGAGGTATCTACTGGATTGCACAGGCCGGTGTGATGGATAATGTAAACTTCACAAACAACGCAGCTGCCTATGGTGGAGGAATCTATTTCAACGGAAGGTCCGCAAATACCAACCTGACAAATGTAAGATTCACAGGAAACAACGCTACCAAAAACGGTGGTGCTATCGACTGTAACGCTGCAAACATTGGAATCTATAATATCACATTCACCTCAAACTATGCCGGTGAATACGGTGCTGCATTATGTAGGGAATCCGGTGCAACAAACGGTCACGGTACAAACAACACATTCATCTCAAACCATGCAGGCATTTCAGGTGCGGCACTTGCATGGCTGGGAGTGCGTGGAATCAACATCACGGATTACCACTTCATAGACAACACTGCCGGAAGAACAGGTGGAGCAATCTTTGTCGGTCCGGGCAGTGACAACTGTATAATCAACATGTCATACTTTACCGGAAACCATATCGTGAACGAAACCCACGGTCACGGTGGAGCAATCGATATTGTAGGTGGCTATGCAACACTCATCAACTCAAACTTCACCCAAAACAGTGCACATTATGGTGGTGCAGTATGGGTGGAAAGTGAAACCCAAACCACCATTAACAATGTGACATTCAGACAAAATGAGGCTGTAGCTGACGGTGGAGCTATCAACCTAAGGGCATCAGGTGTAACAATGAATGATGCTCGCTTCTTTACAAACATCGCCGGAAGATCCGGTGGTGCAGTATATGTAGGTGGAAACGGTACAACAAACACCATCTACTACTCAGTATTTAATGACAACCAGGCTCAAGACCATGGTGGTGCAATTGACTGGAGAGCATCTGCAGGTGAAATCATGTTCACCAACTTCACACATAACACTGCCGAATACGGTGGAGCATTATACCTCAACGGAGTTTCATCCAACAGTAGAATATTCAATGTAATATTTAAAGAAAACCAAGCTACCAAAAACGGTGGTGCTATCGACTGTAACGCAAGTATGATGGGTCTGAACAACACCCAATTCATATCCAACTATGCAGGTGAATACGGTGCGGCATTATGTCGTGAAGCAAACGCTACCGGAGGATTCGGTGGAAACAACACATTCATATCAAATGAAGCAGGAATTTCCGGTGCAGCACTTGCATGGCTTGGTGTGGACAGTATTAACATTAACCAATATATCTTCATAAACAACACTGCCTATTCAAGCGGTGGAGCGATTTATGTAAGGGGGGACAGTCCAAACTGTAAAGTGCGCAACTCATACTTTGACAACAACTATGTGACTGACGTAAGAAACGGTCAGGGAGGTGCAATCGACTGGATTGGAAGCAATGGATATATCTACAACACTACCTTTAAAGATTCATTCGCTGTAAACGGAGGTACATTATATGTAGGTGCTCTTTCCGACAACATGACCATTCAGGAGTCAAGATTTACCGGTTCACGTGCAGTGGGTGAAGGAGGATCAATCGTATTATACGGCAATAATGTAAACATTACTAAATCAAACTTCACATATTCAATCGGTTTAACACGTGGTGGAGCAATTGCGGCTCACCAGTCATTTAATCTCTCAATATCCGAATGTATATTCGACCATTCTGTAGGTGCAGGTTATGTGGATGCAACAAACTCATCCTATGGTGACGGTGGAGCGCTATTCTATGAAAATGCAAACAACCTTACTATTGTAAACACAGTATTTTCAGAAGTTGAATCTCACGCAATGGGTACCATAACCGCAATAAATGCAAGCAATTCATTACTGTCCAATGTAACATTCAGCGGAATGTTTGCTTTAAGCAACGGAGGATCCATTGCATGGCTCAATTCAGATAATGTAACAATTGAAAACAGTCGCTTCCTAAATTCAGGCGCATCCTATGAGGGAGGTTCAATATACTTCAACAATACCAATGCGGTTGTTAAAAACAGTCTGTTCAACAACACTTCAACCCCATGGGGTAACGGTGGTGCAATCTACATCAACGGTAATGTGACTGTTGACAACTCAACATTCGAAAGGCTTTCAGCATCATCCGACAATGCCGCCGGAATATATGTGCAAGCCGGAACATCAATTATAAGCAACTCTTCATTTGACGGTAAAAACACAATATGGATTGCAAGAGGTGCAAATGCTACAATAGCAAACAATAATATCACAGGATTAAATCCAAACGATGACTTGATTTATCTTGAAAATGACTATGACATTGAAACCAATCAGGTATCCTATGCGGTATGGAACGACGGTAACCTTACACTTGACAACAACAACTTCGATTATGTGACATTCAACAACGGAACAATCTGGTCTCAGACATACATTTCAATGTTAGGCAACAAGACATATAATGTAACATGGATGGATGAGTTCACATTCTGGGCTGAAATCCTTGATGATACTCAAAACAACCATATAATATCTGTCGATTCATTATATGCAACCAACGATGTCCATCAGGAAGATGGAGATGTCGCTTATCCAATGAAATACAACAGAATTCAAATTCCAAATCTATACTATCAGGGCGCTTTCCATCTCATGCCTCATGATTCCAAACTTAAAAAGTATGAATATAAAAACGGTACAGTCAACGTTAAAATGCCTCTTGATTTGGATGTGAGCTATGTTATTAACGGAGATATTGTTGAAATTACAGCAAGATTATCCCCTAAAGTCAAAAGTAACTTCACTCTTAAAGACGAGCAAATATACTTCAGGCTCGGTGACGGAAACTATTACCCTGCAGCATTGAACTGCACCCATACACAGGAAGGAGAATTCACAACATGGACACTGGCAATCGGAAAATATGCACTGAACAATCTGTCTGCCGGATATTACACAGTCACTGCATATCATCCGGGAGATGAAGTGCATTTAAGTGCTGAAAATTCCACATCATTCTTCTTCGAGAAACGTGATACCTGGATTAAGATAGTAGTTGAAAACATTGTTTACGGCCAGTATGCACTTGCAAATGTTACCACAAACGGTAACGGAACTGTAGTGCTATCCATGAATGGAAGAACTGAAAGATATGAACTGTCAAGGGATGGAAGATATGAAAACGGCACATACACTTTACTTGTGAGATTCGATACATTATATGCTCCGGGTCAATATACCATGAGCGCACTCTATCTTGGAGATGACTACTATGAATATGAAATCAATGAAACAACATTTAATGTATTCAAACGAAATGTAACAATTACCGCAAATGCAAGCGATATTGTATTCTGGGAAGTTGAATATATCAACGCAACCCTGAACTTCATAATCCATTCCGGTGAAACAGTCAACGTTACCGCTATGGCACCTGTTTCAGGATACGTTAAAGTATCTATCACACCTACTCAGGAATATGTAACTGAAATCGTTGACGGTGTTGCAAGATTTGCAATTCCTAACCTCTTCAGTGATGAATATAAAAATATTCTTGTCAGCTACTACGGCAGCCCATACTACAATGCCAACATGACTCGGGTCAATTTCACTGTCGGTGCAACTGACAATTTAACTGTTGACGTTAAAGTTGACAATATCACCTACGGCGACAATGCTGTAGTACGTGTAAAAGTGCCAAGTATGGCTGACGGAAACGTGACAATTTATGTTGACGGAATCGAATGGGGAACTGTTGTTCTTGATGAGGGTACAGCTCAACTTGCCAATATCACAGGACTTGCAGGCGGTGACCATATAGTCAATGTGACATATAACGGAGGCAGATACTATGCAGCCAAAAACAGTACAAATGTCACATTCAATGTGGCTCAAAATACTGACTGGAAAATGACCATAACTGCTGATGAACATCCATACGGTGAAAACACAACAATTACAATAAAAACCAGTCCATACGATGTGTCAAACAGGAATCTGACCATAAAAATCGGAAACAATGTCTATGTCGTCAACATTACAAACGGCACAGCAACATTAACATTGAACAACCTTTCCGCAGGATCATATATCTCACATGCAATTTATGCCGGTGATGCTAACTACTCCTACAAATCACAGATGTTCCGTGTAAAAATCGTTAAAGCAACTCCTACAGTTACCTTGACTCAAAACGGTACAGATGTCATTGCAACAGTGAGTGGAAACGTAACCGGTAATGTGACATTCTATATAAGGGGTCAAAACTACACAGTCGACCTTGAAAATGGCAATGCAACATTGTCAAATAACCTGACTTACGGAAACAATTACCTCGTTGCAACTTATAATGGTGATAAGAATTACACCGATGCATTTGCAGTTGAAAACTTCGAAATAGCAATAATAACAACCGATTTAACAGTTGAGGCAACTCCGGAAGTAATGGTCGGCAAAAACACAACAATTACAGTTACAATGACTAATGTAACAGGGGGAAAAGTCATAATTGAAGTGAACGGTTACAACTACACTGTTGAGATCAATAATAATGGCATTGCCACACTGACTGTCAGTCTGCCTGTAAACGAATACACAGCTCATGCATACTACCTTGGAGACCTTGAACATGAAGCATGCGACAATGTAAGTGCAGTATTCAAAGTCCTCAACAAGACCGCTCCTAGCGTAACTATTGCTGATGTGGGCAATATTGAGATTGACACCAACTTGACTTTCACAGTTACCACAAACAGCAATGCTACCTTAGTGGTTCGTGTAAACGGTGAAGTTGTAAATCAGAGTGC
>NZ_CACYJE010000010.1:71899-91556 GCF_902774605.1 uncultured Methanobrevibacter sp. | reverse complement strand
TACTGTTAAGCCTGCTGTTGATTTGGTTATTGTTAAAAACGTTACAAAAACTGAGGTTCATGTAGGTGACATTGTCGAATATACAATTACTGTTACAAATAATGGTCCTTCAAATGCAACTGGTGTATATGTAATGGATGAGTTAGATCCTAGACTTGAATTTGTCAATTCCACTGAATCATGGGGTAAATATAATGCAACAACACATAAATGGACAATTGGTAACATTACTTCAGGCGTAACCGTTACTTTAACCATTAGGGCTAAAGTAATTATGAACGGCACTATTCCTAACTTTGCTAACGTTACTGGAAATGAAAACGATACTAACCTTACAAACAACAATGACACTTCAGACAATGTTACAGCACTTCCACAGGTCAACCTTACAGTAATCAAAACTGTAACTCCTGCAAATGCTACTGTGGGTGATGTTGTGAACTTCACAATAACTGTTGTAAACAACGGTTTAAGCAATGCAACAAAAGTTAACATTTCAGATGTTCTTAACCCTGCATTCGGATTCATTGAGGCATACGGTGGTGCAACTCCTGTCAACGGCAAGTTAACATGGACTATTGACAGGATTGCAAACGGAACAAATGCAAGCGTCTGGGTAAAAGTAAGATTATTGACTAACGGCACATTCACCAATGTTGCTGTTGCTAACTGCAGCGAAAACACAACAAATGTTCCATCAAACGATACAAACATTACAGTGACACCGAATGTCAACCTGACAATCGTAAAATCAGCAAACCCTGCAAACGCAAGTGTGGGAGACCTTGTGAACTTTACAATTACAGTCACAAACAATGGATTGAGCAATGCTACACATGTAGTAATCTCAGATACATTGGATAGTGCATTTGAACTGGTCAAATCATATGGCAATGTTGGAATGGATGCTGGCCGTAAGGTTGTGTGGGTTATTGACAAGTTAGAAAATGGAACAAGCACTACAGTGTGGGTACAGGTTAAACTATTGACCAACGGCACATTCACAAACATTGCAGTAGTAAACTCAACTGAAAACACAACAAACGTTCCGTCAAACGAAACCAACATTACTGTTGCGCCTAAAGCAAACATAACTATTATGAAATACGCTGATATTGCTGAAGGAGTAAATGTAAGTGTCGGTGATGCAGTCAAATTCATAATCGTTGTCAAAAACAACGGCCCAAGCAATGCAACTAATGTGATTGTCACAGATAACTTGAATGAAGCATTCGGATTCAAGTCTTCAAACATTACCTGTGAAAGAGACGGTCAGAAAGTCATATGGAAATTTGATAGGATCAACGTTAATGAAACTGTTACAATTGAACTTATAGTTAATGCAATCAAGAATGGTTTCTACTTCAATGTTGCAGTTGTAAACTCAACTGAAAGTGAAAACGTCACTTCAAATGAAACAGTTGTAACCATTTTACCTGCAGTAAATCTAACAGCGGTCAAAAAGGCTAATCTGACCGGTAATGCAAGTGCAGGAGACCTTGTAAACTTCACAATAACAATATATAACAAAGGCCCATCCGATGCAAGCAATGTAAACATTACTGATGTCCTGCCTTCCGGAATGGAATATGTCACATCAAACGGTGGTGTAAAAACCACTGCAGATGGTGTGACATCTGTAACATGGAATATCGGCAATGTAAAGTTAAACCAAACCGTTGAGGTATGGGTTGTAGTTAAAGTGATGGCTAACGGAACTTTAAGAAATGTTGTAAAAGCAAATTCATCTGAAAACACAACAGGAATAACAAACTACACTGACCTTAACGTGACACCTGCAGTCGACCTTGTAATCAACAAGACTGTTGACAAGACAAATGTGACTGTCGGCGATACAGTAGTATACACCATTACAGTTAAAAACAACGGTCCAAGCAACGCTACAGATGTGGAAGTTACAGAAAACCTCAAAGGTGGAGTTGAGATAACTGCAAACCCATCAAAAGGAACCTATGTCAACAATAAATGGACAATTCCATTGCTTGAGGCAAATGAAACTGCAACATTGACACTGACAGTAAAAGTGCTTAAGGCTGAAACAATCGAGAACAGTGTAGTTGTAAAGGCAAATGAAAACGATACCAACTTGACCAACAACAATTACACTTCTGAAAACGTCACTGTCAATAAGCTTGACACTCCAATCAAGCTTGAAACAGAAAACATAACCTACGGTGATGATGAGCCGATTAAGGTGATCTTGCCTGCAAAAGCTACAGGAACAGTTAACATTACAGTCGGAAACGTCACATATCCTGACCAGCCTATAAATAATGGTGTTGTCGAGCTCACAATTCCTGATTTGGCCGGAGGAGAGTATAACGTGACCGTAACCTATCCTGGTGACGGCAGATATGAAGGAAACTCAACTGCTGGAAAATTCAAGGTGTCTCCAAGAGTGCCTGTAATCCGCATAGAAGTGGTGGACATCATGTACGGTGAAGTTGAAGTATTGAACGTTACAGTAAACGCTCCAGGATTTGTAAACATCACAGTTAACAATGGAGTGGGATCAATCATTGCAGGACTCAACCATACAGTCCAGGAGAAAAACCTGCTCAGGGCATTAAGATTCACACCTTATGACGGTGAGGCAACATGGAAGCTGATAAGACTTGCAGTTGGACAATATCCAGTGACCGCTACATACTTGGGCAATGAAAACTACACCAGCGTAAGTGCCGATGCAGTATTTAAAGTAAGGGCTCTGCCGTCTGTTGTGAATGTCACTGCCGATGACATTTACGTTGGCGAAGATGCAATAATCAAGGTGAGCCTCACACCTGATGCAACAGGAAACGTCACCCTCACAATCGACGGCAAAAAATACACTGTAAACATCACTGGCGGCAAAGGACACTTAACTGTTCCTGGCCTAAAAGCAGGTCTTAAAAACGTTACAGTAAAATACGAAGGCGATGAGCACTATCTGCCAAGTGAAAACTCAACAACATTCAATGTCAAGAAAATCAAGCCACCGATTGATGTTGACTCAGAAGACATCTATGTTGGCGAAGACGAGACAATAACAGTGACTTTACCTAGTGATGCAACAGGGACTGTGACAATCACCGTCAACGGCAAAAAATACACTGCGGATGTTGTCAGCGGCATTGCAGAATTCACCATCCCTGGACTTAAGGCCGGTAAATACACAGTTGATGCCAGCTACAGTGGAGATGACAAGTACCTGCCAACCAATGGTGAGGATAACTTCAAGGTATCCAAGCTGAAACCGGACATTACCGTTGATGCACCGGACATTACAGTCGGTGAAGACGGCACAATAACAGTCACATTGCCGGATGATGCAACAGGAACTGTGACAATTGAAGTTGAGGGCAAAACCTATACTGCGAAAGTCAAAAACGGAAAAGCAGTATTCAAGGTACCTGGATTAAGTGTTGGGGTGCATGGAATTAAAGTATGGTATTCCGGTGATGACAAGTACCTTCCAACTGAAACTGCAGGTGATATATATGTCAAACCGATAAACAAGGAGGAGGATAGTCACAATCAGGTAGGACTTGAAAAACACCCAACCGGAAATCCAATAATCGTGTTAATCTTAGTATTAGTATCAATGGTTGGTGTTGGTTTTAGAAAATTTAAAAAATAATCCCAAATGGGATTATTACACTCTTTTTTTTTAACTGTGCTTTTGTGAAATCATGCACTATCATTAATTTTATTGTATCTTTCCTATCGTAACATTCGAGTTCTAAATTCAAATTTTGATAAAAATCTTGCTGAAAGTTCTGGAAATAATGAGAGAAGTTATGGTGGCGCAATTGCTTTTGCACGTTTAACACCTACAGACCAATCACAATCAAATAATATTCTCATTTATAATTCAAACTTTACAAATAATGTGGTTTATAGTTCAATTTATAATACTAATGATAAGCCTGTTGAATCATATGGTGGTGCAATATATTTTGCAACAGCAAATAATAATATAACCATTGATTGATGTTATTTTGATAACAATACTGCAAAAAAAGGAGGTAATCCTGATAAGGCTGAATCCATGTGTGGTGCAGTCTACTTTGGTGGTTCTAGTTTTAGTTTAATAACTATTAAAGATACTGTATTTTCAAGGAATTCCGCTGATGGCAGATTTGGGGTAATCAACTTCAATAATCCGGTCAATGACTGTAATTTAATTAATGTTACATTTAAGGATAATAAGGGTGTTGCAAGACTCCAGGCCAAACTGGATGTCGGAAACTATGAGGTAACCTCCATCAACCCTGTAACCGGTCAAAAAGTGGTTAAAAACTTAACTATCGTCAAACGTATAGTTGAAAACAAGGATGTGACAATGGACTTCGACGACGGAACATATGTAGTGGTAAGGGCAATAGATGATGACGGTACTCCAGTGGGTGCTGGCGAAGTCGTTTCCCTTAAGGTTAACGGAATCAGCTACGTTGGCGTAACCAACAATAATGGTTATGCTAAGGTTAAGATTAACTTGAACCCTAAAAAGTACACAATGACCTTCCAATACAGAGGTTATAAGACCACCAGCAAGCTGGTTGTAAAACAAACAATGAAGCTGGTCAAGAAAACCGTCAAGGTCAAAAAAGGCAAGAAGATAGTTCTTAAGGCAAAAGTCAAACTATCCAACGGCAAGGCAGTTAAGGGTAAAGTCATTAAATTCAAGTTTAAAGGCAAGTACTACAAGGCCAAAACCAACAAGAAGGGTATTGCTAAAGTAACTATCAAGAAGAAATCCGTGCTTAAGAAACTCAAGAAGGGTAAGAAGTACAAATACACTGCAATTTACAACAAGAACAAGGTCAGTGGAAAAGTTAAAATTAAAAAATAAATGGGATTCATAATTTCCCATTTACACTATTTTTTTTAAATTTTTATCATCTCATGTAGGTGAGTTTGAAGCAATATTATTTTTTCTAAAACTTCTCATTTTAAAACAAATATTTGACTGATAATTTTGTATGTTTAACTCATAACTATCATGATAATGAATCATATTTACATTTAAATCGCTTAGTAAATCATTTGGGTTTTTCATTCAAGATAATGTTTTTATATCATCTTCAACATAATTAATGTTGAGGGTAAACATGCAGACACTAATGATAAACTGGGCTTACGTTTTGATTCTATTCATTCTGGGTTTCATAACCTACAAGAGAAAATCACTTGACTTTTTCGGCTCAGCAGTAATGGTAATAATGGGCATCGTGATAATATTTTCAGCAGGAGCCAACTGGCTGCTTTTAATCATACTCTTTTTGGTAATGTCACTGCTCGCCACCAAATACTCCAAGAAATACAAGATGTCACTGGGAGAGTTTGAAGGAAGAAGAACCTCCAAAAACGTCATCTCAAATGGAGTAGTCGCATGTTTCATGGCCGCATTCGGAGGATACTACCTGCCCTTCGTCGGAGGATTCATAGGCGCCATAGCAACAGCAACCGCAGACACACTCGCCTCTGAAATCGGAGTGTTGGATGCACATCCTAGATTGATAACAACACTTCAGAAAGTCGATCCAGGAACAAACGGTGCAGTCTCACCATTGGGAACAGCTGTCGCAATCGCAGGAGCAGCAATAATAGGTATAGCAGCATTCCTTCTTGGAGTCGTGGCCAATCCGCTATCCGCAATACTCGTGTCAATCATATCCGGAACAGTGGGATGCTTCATGGACAGCATACTCGGTGCAGTATTCGAGAACCATGGCTTCATGACCAACGAGCACGTTAACCTGATTGCAACAATAGTCGGTGCAATCGTTGGAATACTTCTGATTTAAACTTTTTTTCTAAACCTGATTTTAAAATTTTAAACTGTATTTTTAAATAAATTATTTTAACTATTAAACATAAAAATTATAATAGTATAATTTATTAAAGGTGATATTTTATGAAAGGTCTTATTTTAATAATGGATGGTATGGGCGACCGTCCGATTAAGGAATTAGGAAACAAAACTCCTCTTGAAGCAGCCAACACTCCAAACATGGACAAGATGGCCGCTGAAGGAATAACTGGAATAATGGACTCAATCGCTCCTGGAATCATACCTGGAAGCGACACCGCACACTTGTCCATACTGGGATACAATCCATATGAAGTCTACACTGGAAGAGGACCGTTCGAGGCAAACGGAGTGGGAGTTGACGTCCTGCCGGGCGACATCGCATTCAGATGCAACTTCTCCACAGCTGACGAGAACCTCATCGTGACAGACAGGCGTGCAGGAAGAATCAAGGAAGGGACCAAGGACATAGTCGACGTGCTGAACACAATGGTTCTTGAAGACTATCCTGACATCAAGATAATATTCAAGGAATCAACAGGCCACAGGGCAGTGCTCGTGCTTCGCGGAGAAGGATTATCCGATAAGGTAAGTGATGCAGACCCTAAAGTCGAAGGAAACAAACCGAAGGAAGTAAAAGCACTTGACGACACACCTGAAGCCGCAAAAACCGCAGACATCCTAAACAAGCTGGTTGTCAAAACCTATGAAATGGTCAAGGACCATCCGGTAAACCTCAAAAGAATCGAGGAAGGATTGCCGCCAGCAAACATCGTCATCCCTCGTGGAGCAGGCGAAGTGCCAGTGGTGGAATCACTCAATGAAAAATACGAAATCAACTCCGCATGCATAGCCGAAACCGGACTCATCATGGGTATCGGAAGATTCGCAGGAATGGACATAATCGAAATGGACGACGTCACCGGAGGAATCGACACAAACCTCGACAACATCCGTGACACAATCATCGACCAGGTTAAAAACTCAGACCATGACTTCTTCCTGATAAACATTGACGGAGCAGACGAAGCGGGTCAC
Organism: uncultured Methanobrevibacter sp.; assembly: GCF_902774605.1. Lineage (GTDB taxonomy): Archaea > Methanobacteriota > Methanobacteria > Methanobacteriales > Methanobacteriaceae > Methanocatella. The sequence continues at coordinate 84,703 of NZ_CACYJE010000010.1, read as the reverse complement.
GACGGCCAGACAATTGAGAAAAAGGAATTCATTGAAAAGGTCGATGAAGTGGTGATGAGCGAACTCATTAAACTCGAGGACGTATACATTTACCTCACAGCAGACCACTCAACACCAATATCCGTAATGAACCACTCAGGAGACCCAGTGCCTGTGCTCATCAGAGGACCTGAAGTGAGAACCGATGACGTGACAGAATTCTCCGAAAGGGCATGTGCAAAAGGAGGATTAAACCGCATCAGAGGCTCAGACGTCATGAACATCATGATGGATCTAATGAATTACGCTCATAAGTTCGGTGCATAAGGGTGATCAAGTTGGCTAAAAAACTATTCGGAACCTCAGGGATACGCGGAAAAATAGGCTCAGAAGTAACCTGTGAACTCGCATTGAACGTCGGAAAATCCCTGGCATACTACCTGGGCAATGAGGGCACAGTGGTCATAGGATACGATACACGTACTACAAACAAGATGCTCGACCAGGCAATAACCGCAGGGCTTCTTGAAAGCGGAGTCAACGTAATCAAGATAGGAATGGTTCCAACACCATTGGTCGGCTATGCTACAGAAAAACTCAATGCCGATGCAGGAATAATGCTCACCGCTTCACACAACCCTTCCCCATACAACGGCATAAAATTATGGAACAAGAACGGAATGGCATACACCTCCGCACAGGAAAGTGAAATCGAGGAGATATACTCCAACAGGGATTACATTTCAGTAACCTGGGATAAGATAGGCAAGCTAAGCGAAAACGAGGAAATCAAAGGCCAATACATTGATGATTTAGTTGATATGGTAAACATCAAGCCTGGCCTCAAGGTCGTTGTTGACTGCGCATCAGGAGCCGGAAGCGAAATATCACCTTTAGTATTCAGGAAAGCAGGATGTGAAGTGACAACCCTCAACTCACAACCTGACGGATTCTTCCCTGGACGCAACCCTGAGCCAAATGCCGAAAACCTCCAGACACTCATGAAAACCGTGGTGGCAATCGGAGCAGACCTCGGTATCGCCCATGACGGGGATGCAGACAGGATGATCACCGTTGATGAAACCGGTGAAATCTCACCGTTCGACTCATTGCTGGCATTGATCTCCAAGGAATTCGACGGGGATATAGTCACAACCGTCGATGCGGGACTGTGCATGGACGAGTCAGTCAACGGCAAGGTTTACAGGACACCCGTTGGAGACGTCAACGTTGCTGAGGTCATCATAGAAAAAGATGCCGCATTCGGAGGGGAGCCTTCAGGAACATGGCTGCACCCTGACTTCTGCATGTGCCCGGATGGAATACTGTCAGGATTGAGAATGGCTGAACTCGTATCCAACAAGGGCAAGCTGTCAGAGCTGCTTGCTGAAATCCCGTCATATCCAAACATCCGCGAAAAGATAACCTGCTCCAAGGAAGCCAAGGTCAAGGTGATGGAGAACATGCAGGATTTGCTTGAAGAGGCCTTCGACGATATAGCTGAAGTCAACTCCCTTGACGGCGTGAGGCTCACATTCGCTGATGACAGTTGGGTTTTGGTAAGGCCGTCAGGCACTGAAGACTACATTAGAATAACCCTTGAATCCCGAGATGCCGACAGGGCTGAGGAGATTAGGGAAGTCTGTGTAAAAATAATCAATGAGAATCTATAATTCTCTATTTTCTCTTTTTTTGTTAAATATTTAAAAAAATAAGTTCTTTAAAGAATGCATGATTCTTTAAAGATTGTTTTAAGTTTATCCTAGCGATTCAATTCCTTTTGTAGCAAGCAAGTTTGTAAATGAACCCTCAGGTTTCATTACGATATTTCCTTTTGAGTATTCATTCAATGCTGCTTGAATCATAGTTGCTTTCTTGTCAGGGTTTGCTGCCGCTTGAGCTAATGCCTTAACAAGCACCATAACAGCATCTGACCTTGACATTGTTCCTGAAACTCCTTCGTTACCTGCATATCCATTGTATGCATCGTTTTCACGAATAATGTCTGTTGCACTAAGGTTTGTTTCAACACCGTCTACTTTTAATGGGCGTATTGAATCAATAATGTTGTCCACACCTTCGTCATAAACAAGAACAACTGCATCTGCAGTTAAATTAGTGTTTGCTTCCACGATTTCTTTTGCGTATTGCATACCATCATCAACACCGTCATATAGACAATCGTGCAGGAACATTTTTCCTCCACCAAGGGCACTTGATGCGGGTTGTGTTGGATGTGTCATTCCTCCAGGGTATACTGGAGTGTAATTAGCGAAACTTCCGTTTTCCAAGTGGATCATGAATGCCATGTCCACTCCACCGTTTGACTGTTCGTATTTATCAGAGGTTAATAGTAATATGTCCTTATTTTCTTGAGTAAGGTTTGGACCGGTATTCAAAGCACCGTAAATTGATGCTAATAGTCCAATAAGAATAACTATCAAGATAGCTATTATCAGTTTTTTTGTTCTAGTCATCTTATTTCCCACGCTTAATTTTAAAATTCACATTAAAATTCGTCAAGTAAATAAAACTACAATATTATTTTTAAAAATTAAATTATATAAATATTTTTAACAATTTTAGGTTTATGTGAGAAAAAGTTATTGTAAAAAATGAAAATTGAAGAAGAGTTTTTATTCTTCTTCTGCAATGAATGCTTCAATACCTAAAGCAGCGCATTCTGGACAAACCCAGTCGTCTGGCATGTCTGCAGGAGTTGCTCCAGCAGGAATGTTGTAAGCAGGGTCGCCTTTTTCTGAATCAAATCTGTATTCGCAGTGTAAACAAACATATATAGTCATTTTATTATCTCCTTAAAATTTTTGCCATTAGCATAGCTAATATAATTTGAGTTTATTAAAACTATTATTTAAAATTACTTATTTGAGTAGATAAGTTAATTAATAAGTAATGAGTTACACATATAATATTATTATAATATTTTATAGGGGATAATAAAAGTGAAAGCAATTATTTTAAGCGCCGGCGAAGGTTCTAGGATGAGGCCGTTAACACTTACAAAGCCTAAGACCATGCTTCCGGTTGCTGGAAAACCGATCATTCAATATAATATCGAATCATTGAGAGATAATGGAATTAAGGATATCCTATTGATAGTGAGATACAAGGAAGAGATGGTTCGGGACTACTTCGGTGACGGTAGCGACTTCGGGGTGAACATTACCTACCAGACACAAAAGGACTTTTTAGGAACAGCAAACGCCATCGGCTACGGTAAGGATTTCATCAAGGATAGCATGATAGTCCTGAACGGTGACATCATCCTGGACAATGAGATCATTCATGAAATCATCAAGAAATACAATTACCTCAAGCCTGACACATTGATGGTGCTGACTGAAGTGGAGGACCCGTCAGCATTCGGTGTGGTTGAAATAGAAAACGGAAACATCAAAAGCATTGTTGAAAAGCCTAAAAAGGAGGAGGCTCCAAGCAACCTGGTCAATGCGGGAATCTACATTTTCAACAAGGACATCTTCGACAAGATAGACCGCACTGAAATCTCAGAGCGTGGAGAGTATGAAATCACAGACTCCGTGACCCTGCAGATTCAGGACGGCAAAACAGTGATAGGCCACAAGACCAACAAGGATTGGATTGATGTTGGAAGACCATGGGAACTCATTGAAGTAAATGAGGAATTGATCGGCCAGCTCAAGACTGAAATCAAGGGTCATGTTGAGGACGGAGCCCATATCCATGGGGAGGTTTTCCTTGATGAGGGAAGCATCATCCGGGCCGGAGTATACATTGAGGGAAACGTATACATAGGAAAGAACTGTGACATAGGCCCAAACTCATACATACGCGGAAACTCATACCTCGGCGACAATGTCCATGTCGGAAACGCCGTTGAAATCAAGAACTCAATCATCATGGAGAACACCAACGTCAGCCACTTGAGTTATGTCGGGGACTCAGTGATAGGATCCAACTGCAACATTGCGGCTGGAACAAACATCGCTAACCTGAGGTTCGACAACCGCTCAGTCAAGACAAAAATCAAGAACCAGATGATAGACAGCGGAAGGCGCAAGCTCGGATCAATCATTGGGGATTCCGTAAAGACAGGCATCAACTCAAGCTTCTCACCTGGAGTGAAGGTTGGCCACAATGCCACTATAGGCTCAGGGGTTTTATTATATGATGATGTACCCTCCGATACACGCGTATTGGTAAAACAGAATCATATCATACAAGACAAGAATAAGATAAAAAAATAAATGGCGATATTATGGAAAATAATAAAGACTCTATTGTAATATGCCCAGGCGCACAAGTACTTGGAAAAGTTGAATTAGGCGAAAACGTATCAATCTGGCACGGAGCCGTGCTCAGGGGAGACACTGATACGATAACAATCGGTGACAATTCCAATGTCCAAGACAATTGCGTAGTTCACTGCACCAAAGGATTTCCTGTGGAAATCGGAGACAATGTGTCCGTCGGCCACGGTGCAGTAGTTCACGGATGCAAGCTTGACGACAATGTCCTCATAGGGATGAACGCAACAGTCCTTAACGGAGCCCACATAGCCAAGAACTCAATTGTAGGTGCCGGAGCTGTTGTGAGTGAAGGAAAGGAATTCCCTGAAGGAAGCCTTATACTAGGTGTTCCGGCAAAAGCGGTCAAGCAGGTCACACCTGAACAGATTGAAATGATTCAGAATAATGCAAATAATTATGTGAAACTTTCCAAACAATATAAGGAAGATTAGAATATGAAAGCAAGGCAAATCGTAGAAGAAATGGATTCATATGTACCTGGAAAATCTCAAGACGAGATTGCCAGTGATTTCAACCTAAAAAAAGAAGACATCATTAAACTGGGGTCAAACGAAAACCCATGGGGCCCATCCCCAAAGGCAATGAAAGCCATTGAAGAGGAGATACATGCAATCAACAGATACCCTGAATCACAATTGCATGAGCTTGTCGATGAAATGGCCAAATATTCGGGAGTCAAGCCCTCACAGGTAATCATTGGCGGAGACGGTGCAGATGAAATCATCGATGTGCTTGCTAAAACATTCATTGACGATGGCGACGAGTTCATCGTCCCATTGCCATCATACATGTACTATGAATACCTGTTGAAGCAATACGGTGCAAAACCGGTTTACGCAAAATGGGACTTGGACGCCAATGAGCTTGATGTCGACTCAATTTATGAGGCCATCACTCCAAAAACCAAGATGATATTCCTCTGCAGTCCGAACAATCCGACAGGAACACTGATTGACAAGGAAGTTCTCGTTGATATGGCGGCCAAGAACCCTGAAATACTGATAGTCATCGACGAGGCATACTTCGAGTACTCAGAAGTCACCAACAAGGACCTGATCAACGATCACGACAACATATTCATCATCCGCACAATGTCAAAGGTATTGGGCCTTGCTGGAATGCGCATAGGCTACGGCCTTGCATGCGAAGAGATAATTGAGTACATGCACAGAATCAAGCCGGTATTCTCACTCACCAGACTTTCATTCGTTGCGGCACTGAACACCTTCAGGGACACTGAATACATTCAGGAATCCATACGCAAGGGAATTGAATCAAGACAGTACCTCTACGATGAAGTCTCCAAGATTGACGGATTATACGTGTTCCCGTCAAAATCAAATTTCATGCTTATAAACGTCAAGCAAACAGGCTACACCGCTTCCGAGCTGGCGCTTGAGCTCATGAAGAAGGGAATCATCGTGCGTGACTGCACATCATTCAAGGGCTTGGATGAGTACTGGATAAGGATAAGCATCTGCACACTGGAGGAGGATGCCAAGTTCATTGAAATTTTAAAAGAGGTTTTAAGCTAATGTATATTGGAGGAACAGTAATATCTTCAGTTGAATTCCATGGAAACATGTCACTGGTCATCTTCATGTCAAAATGCCCATTGGCATGCCGGTACTGCCACAATGTTGAACTGCTGGAGGATGAGTCCGAAAAGACATTCGAGGAAGTGAAGGAGGAAATAGACTCATCATTCGATTTTCTCGATGCAGTGGTCATATCCGGCGGCGAGCCTCTGGTTCAAACCGATGAGGTAATTGAAATACTTGAGTATGTCCGTGAAATCGGACTTAAAACCAAACTGGACACCAGCGGAATCTATCCGGAAAAGCTTAAGAAGATCCTTGACTTGGGCCTTTTGGATTATGTTTCCCTTGACGTCAAGACAACATTCCCAAAATACCGCAAAATCACCGGAGCCAATGTAGGCTTTGAAGTTAAAAAATCAATGGAATACATCAACGACGCAGGAGTTCACCTGGAAGCGAGGACAACCTACGTTCCGACACTGCACACCAAAAAGGACATCATCAATCTCGTAGACGAGATAACCGCCGATGTCTACACCATACAGCAATTCAGAAACAAGAACGTGCTTGACCCTGCACTGGAAAAAGTTGAAGTCCCAAACCCTCACGACCTGGCCGATCTGGCCCGTGAAATCAAGCCGTATTTCGACGGCATAGTCAAGGTCAAGTCAGGGGAGTTCGGAGAGCAAGTCATTTAAAGTGTAATATTATGCCGATTCTATCCTTTTCAAGTAATGATATAGATGTAATCACTGGTAAGAAAACCAGAACCATACGCAAGGCGTGGAAGACTCCGCTTAAGGTAGGAGACAGACTGTACTGCTACTGGAATCTCGTCTCCAAAGAGAAGATGAAGATTTTCGAGGCATTCGTTACAGGCATCGAAACGGTTTCGTTTGAGGACATCAAGGATGATGAGGAATTGGCTCGTCAGGAAGGATTCAAGGACTGTAAGGACATGCTTAGGGAATTCAAGAAAATGTATGGGGGACGCATCAGTCCTGACGATGAGTTCCAAATAATATCCTTTGAAAAAATCGATATAGACGATTGGAAAGGGGATAAGATTGATGAAAAGGCGATGATTACCAAACGTGCGGACATTCTTTTTGACAGCGGCAAGTTTGACAAGTCCACAATGTGCTATGATGCGGCACTTCGCCTTGACCCTAATGACGTTTACCTTTTAAACAAGCAGGGGGATAACCTCTCAAGGCTGGGCAAGTTCATTGAGGCCATCGAGTGCTATGACAAGGCCTTGGAAATTGAACCCGCAAATATTTATATCCTCAACAATAAGGCCATTGCCCTTTTGAATTCAGGAAACATCAACGAGGCATTGAAGGTAAGCAACATCGCATACAACTATCGTCCGAGCAGCCCGATAATATTGTACTGGAGGGGTTTCATCCTTGAGATGCTTGGAAGGTATGATGATGCGCTCAAGGTCTATGACAAGCTGATTGAGATTGACGGTGAAAACCCTGAGGTTTGGAATTCCCGCGGAAACCTGTTGACTGACATGGGGATGTTGGAGGAGGCTATTGAATCCTTTGACAAGGCTGTTGAAGTATGTTTGGATGATTCTGAGATGGATGCTTCAGCAATCAACCGTATGGGTAACGCTTATATTGATTTGGGTCAGCTTGATGATGCATTGGAATGTTTCAATAAGGCCATTGCCCTTGAGAAGAACAATATCGACTTCATGCTCAACAAGGGTGTTGTGCTGATGGAGCTTGGAAAGTTCGAGGATGCGGTGGACAGCTTTAACATGGTGCTTCTGAGAGACCCTGACAATGAGGATGCATTCTTCCTGAAAGAGGAATGTCTTGAATATTTCTAGATTCATGTAGATTACATGATTTGTTTTTTTAGTTTTCAATAATTACTATTTTTAAATTAAAATAAGCATCGATTAAATTAAAAGTTTTAATATAATATATTTTTTAATCAATCGTTTAAGCAATTAAATTAAAAGGTTTTTGGTGATGGTTTTTTCGTATTTGATTATTTCTTATACTTCTTAATAAGCCTCATACCCCAATCGGTCATCTCGTCAGCCTTTGCTTGAGAATCAGATTCCGAAAAGCACCTGAAGATCGGTTCGGTTCCTGACGGCCTGATGATGACCCAACCGTCATCCTTAAGTATCTTGACGCCATCAGTCAAGTCCAACTTGAAATCAGTGGTCTGTTTGATCTCATCGGCAATGCTTGTCATGACGAACTCCTTCTCATCATCCGGACATTCAATCTTCATCTTGCTTGCATAATAAACCGGCAACTCGGCCACCAGTTCGGATAATGGCTTTCCTTCCTTGGCTACAATCTCAAGGATCTTGGCAACTGTCATCACAGCGTCCCTGCCATAAACGAAATCAGGGAAAATCAAACCGCCGTTCTCCTCGCCACCAAACAATCCGTCAGTGTCCTTGAGCTTACGGGCAACAAGCAAATCGCCAACGGCAGTTGCAATGACCTCACCGCCATACTCCTCTGCAACATCATAAATCGCCTGGGAGGTTGCAACGGTGGTGACGATGGTTCCTCCATTGTTTTCCTTAAGCATCTGCTTTTCAACAAGGGTGAATGTCTTGTCTCCTAAAACGAAATTCCCCTTCTCGTCAATGCAGATTGTCCTGTCGGCATCACCGTCATGGGCAAGACCAATGTCGGCACCCAGTTCCTTAACGACACTGATCAGTTCCTGAAGGTTTTCCTCAATAGGTTCAGGGTTACGTCCAGGGAAGAAACCGTCAGGCTGTGCGTTTAAAGTGGTGACGTCACAGCCAAGCTTTCGAATGAGGTACGGTGCGGTGTAGCATCCTGCACCAGACCCGCAATCCACAACCACCTTCAGGTTGGCGTTCCTGATTGCCTCGCCGTCAACCTTGCTGATTGCCTCATCAACATACTCGTCAATGATCTTGTCGTTGGTGTAAACCTCACCGATCTGTGAGAAATCAGCCCTTTTCGGTTCGGCGTCAAAGTATAATCTTTCAATTTCCAATTCCATATCGTCAGGTATTCCAATACCGTCAGAGTCAAGGAACTTAATACCGTTATATTTTGGAGGATTGTGTGAAGCGGTAATCATTACTCCACCATCATAATACTTGCGAACAGCATACTGAACACCAGGTGTAGGCAGTATTCCTAAATCCACAACGTCACATCCTGATGACAACAGTCCTGCCTTCACAGCTTCCATCAACATTGGAGTTGAAGTACGAGTGTCCCCGCCAACGGCAACAGTGCCCTGAACAACACTGCCGTAGCATGCGGCAAGCCTTGTTGCAAATTCAGGGGTTAAAACATCATTGGCAGTTCTTCTAACTCCAAAAGTTCCAAATAATCTTTTCTTATCAGACATGTTCTAATTTCCTATAAAATTTTATATTAGTTATTTATGATTTTCAATAAATAAAAATATGTTGTTAGGAAATTATACGCAAACTGTCCCCGCTTGACAATATCAGTTCCAAGTCGGAATTGTACTCGGTTATTGTCCCGACAACCTGGACTCGACGGTTTTTGAAATCCTCAATATCCAGGTTCCTGCCCTGAATCTCGGCAACCTGGTTTTCAAAGATAATCAGGGAAATCTGCGCCTCCCCGTCATTGATGTTTAAAAAGTAGCTGGTCTTCGAGCTTGACTGGGCCACGTCAGTAATCACGCCGGTGATTTTCACTTCCTCATCAATCATCCCACGATTAATGTCCTTAATCGCAATTTCCTTAACCTCAATTGTTGGAGTGAAGATTATCAAACCTATTATTCCAATAAGAGATGTTATCAAAGCTATTTTCAATAATTTATCATCTGTAATTTCCATAATTGAAGATTGGGGCTTATAGCTTATATATTTGTGACAAGTCCACTGCAAAGTTTATTTTAACTTGGAAAAACATACTAACCATATGTTTGAAAATTCGACCAAAACAAGCCTATACGCCACACTGACCGGTGTTTTCACTGCGGCACTGATAATATCAAACATCATTGCCGGCAAGACATTCGACTTTTTTTCTCTGACACTGCCCTGCGGTGTGATAATCTTTCCGGTGATATATATCGTTAATGATGTTCTTGCCGAATGCTACGGCTACGACAAGGCCCGTAAAGTGATACTGTTGGGATTTTTCATGAATCTCATAGCGGTGGTGTGCTACAACATAACAATCATGCTTCCCGCTCCGGTGTTTTTTGAAAATTCACAGGCATTCAGCACAGTGCTGGGTTCAACATGGAGGCTTTTGGCTGCAAGCTTCATCGCATATCTTGCAGGTTCGCTGGTCAATGCCAAGGTGATGGTTCGCCTCAAGAGCTGGGATGACGATAAGCTCTTCTTCAGGTGCATAATCTCAACACTCTTCGGTGAGGGATTGGATGCAATAATATTCATATTCATAGGATTCTACGGAACAATGCCCCTTGAGGCATTAATAGTGATGATCGTTGCTCAGGCACTCTTCAAGACTGTGTATGAGATAATCGTATATCCGGTGACAAGAATCGTAATAGACAGGGTGAAGGCCCTGCCAAACTAGTTTCCCGTATGATACATTGAAAGCAGCCTTTCAACGGTATCGGCATCCATGGGGCTTTTGTCCTTACGGATGTTCTTTACGACAGGGAACCTCAATGAGTAGCCTGTCTCATACTCGGGGGATTCAACTATTTCGGAAAATGCAATCTCAAGAACAATCTTAGGCTCAACTGTTATCTCACGGCCCTTGGTTGAAATCTCCAGCTCCTTCATCCTGCCGGTGAGGTACTCGAGAGCTGCATCATCAAGGCCGGTTCCCACAAGCGCAACGGTTTTGAACTCATTGTCCTCGTCCCTCAACGCTAAAAGATAAGAGCCCACGAAGTCCCCACGTTTGCCTATGCCGTATATTCCACCAACAACAACCATATCAAGTGTTTCAGGCTCGGCCTTATACTTAAGCATCTTCTTGCCCCTAAGGCCGGGAATATACTTTTCGGTGGAGTCCTTAATCATTATTCCCTCATGCCCCTCATTGATTGACCATTCGAAGAGTTCCTGAATCTCATCGATATTCTCGGCAGTGCCCATTTTCATGGTGCTCAGGTTCATCTCATCCACTGAGGTGTCCACGATGCTTTCAAGTGTTTCACGCCTAACCTTCAAGGGCTCGTCAATCATCGGAACCTTATAGTACATCACGTCAAAGAGATAAACCTTCAAGGGCACGTTCTCCATTGCCTCCTCAACATTATGCTTCCTGCGCACACGATGCAAAACATTTTGGAAAGGCAAAGGCTTGCCGTTGCGTGTTGCTATGACCTCTCCCTCAACGATATAGTCATCATGAGGCAAGTGCTCATTGAAAAGCTCCACAATCTCAGGCAATGCATTGGTGATGTTTTCAAGCCTGCGTGTGAAGATGTTGATTTCATCACCGTTTCTGTGAACCTGCAGTCTTATTCCATCATACTTGGTGTCGCATAACGCCTCGCCCATCTCAGGGATGATCTCATCAAGCGGAGGAGCCAGCTGGGCAAGCATCGGCTTTACAGGGGTTCCCGGTGTAAGGTTAAGCTTTGCCAATCCTTCCTCCCCTTCCTCCTTGGCGGTTCTGGCCACAACGGAAAAGTCATTGGTGAGCATCTGCGCACGCTCAACAACCGCCTTGTCAATATCAAATGCCTGGGCTATTGCGTCACGAACAACCCCGTCACCAACACCGATCCTCAGCTCCTCTGTGATGGTTCGTGTTAGATATTTGGCCTCGGTGGCGCTTGCCTGACTTAACAGTTCAAGTATGACTGCGATTTTACGGTTGGTTGACCTTGAACCTGAAATCTGTGAGAGCTTTCGAAGACTGTTGAATACGAAATCGATTGTCAAAGGCTGTGAGAAGAATGTCATCTGGGACTTCTTGGCATACAATTTGATGCATGCAAGGCCAATGTCTCCCTCGTCACGAACGGCATCCTCAACCGCAGCCTGAGTGGTTCCTACAGCCTCTGCAACCGCACGCTCCACAAGCTTGCCTCCGATGCCAATTTCTTCAGAACTCCATGCCGGGAAAACAACTCCCAGAATGAGCAGCCCCACCTTTTCGATGGTGTCTGAATCCAATGTCTTCAGGTATTGTGAGATTATCTCGGTCTTTTCAAGTCTCTTTGTGGTTGCCTCAAGGGCTGAGTAAACATCCACCAGTTCCTGATACTTCATTAGAAATCGCCCTTAGCTATTTTAACTGCACAATATTCTCCGCACATTGCGCACATCTCATCATCATCCAACTCGCACTTGTCACGGTACTTGCGTGGCTTGGACTTGTCCAATGCTAGATTGAACTGCTCTTCCCAGTCGAAGTTCTTGCGTGCACGTGCCATGGCGCGTTCACGCTCCCATGCCTGCGGCAGGCCTTTTGCAACATCAGCCGCTTCAGCAGCAATCTTGGATGCAACCACTCCTTCCTTAACGTCCTCCAGGCTTGGAAGTGACAGGTGCTCTGCAGGTGTGACATAGCATAAAAAGCTTGCTCCTGCGGTTGCGGCAATTGCCCCTCCTATTGCTCCTGTTATGTGGTCGTAGCCAGGTGCAAGGTCAGTAACCAATGGTCCGAGCACATAGAATGGCGCACCGTGACATATTGTCTTTTGTATCTCCATGTTTGCCTTGATCTGGTTAAGTGGCATGTGGCCTGGGCCTTCAACCATAACCTGCACGTTGGCATCCTGTGCCCTTTTGACAAGGCCTCCTAGATTGACAAGCTCTTGGATTTGAGGGATATCGCTTGCATCAGCCAGGCAGCCAGGACGCAGGCCGTCGCCTAATGACAATGTGATGTCGTATTCATAGGACAGTTCCAATAGGTAATCGTAATTCTCATATAATGGGTTTTCCATCTCGTTATGGTTGATCCATGAGGCCATGAATGTTCCTCCACGGCTGACAATTCCCATCATTCTGTTTGCCGCCTTAAGCTTTTCAA
>NZ_CACYJE010000010.1:0-71879 GCF_902774605.1 uncultured Methanobrevibacter sp. | reverse complement strand
GTTTTCGATGGCCTTGAAAATGTCATCAGGGTCCATGTCAATGATTTCCCGGTTCTTGCCAAGTGTGACCACGCCGGCTTCATAAATCGGGACTGTGCCTATGCATAAGTCAACTGCATCCATGATCTTTTTACGGAACAGCTTCAAATCAGAGCCTGTTGAAAGGTCCATAAGGGCATCCGCACCGTATTCCTGTGCAAGCCTCGCCTTGTCGATTTCAAGGTCCAAGTCATCAATCTTGGATGATGAGCCGATGTTGGCGTTGACCTTGGTCCTGAGACCTTCGCCTATGCCGCATGGCTTTGAGTGGCCGTTAATGTTTTTCGGAATGACGACCTTTCCATTATCTATTAATTTAACCAACTTGTTTACATCAATGTTTTCATATTCTGCAACATACTCCATTTCCGGAGTGATGTTGCCCTTTTGCGCTTCGCTTTTCTGAGTCAAAATTTATCCCTCACATAATTGACTAATCATTAATAGTATTAGTTTTTCTTAATATATAGGATTTTTTCTTTAAATTCAAACTAAATGGAAACTGCTTTAATTTGGAGAATAATGGGTTTACAAATCATTTTTATCAACAATTATTTTTATGATATTCAATAAATTATTATGTATATGGTGGTTATATGGTTGAAGACAAACATGTAATAGAGACATTAGGTAAAGTTCGTGTAGTGATTGAAAACGGTGAAATCACTGAAGTCGGCGAATCAGAGATGAAATACTGTCCGATGTTCCATGTGATGCACGGCGTGGATGAGCTGAACGAGGAGTTCATACGAAAGAACATCAATTTCAGGATACAGGACTTTGGAATGTGCACACCGGACAGGATAGTTGAAATGGATGACCTGGTCACTGTGGGAATTTCAGAGATACTGAAAACCAACATGGAAAACGGAAGCATCGACTGCGTGGTCGGAGCATGTGACGGTGCCGGAACAGTTATAATGACCGACCCGAGAATCGTACAGGGTGTCGGCGGAAGAGTGTCAGGTCTTGTAAGCACCACTCCAATACCTGAAGTCATCGATAAGCTTGAGGCAAAGGACAGCATAATCTTAAACCCTGAAACCGCAGAATTAAACCAGCTTGAAGGATTGAAGATAGCATTGGATAAGGGATACAAGAACATTGCAATAACAATACTCCCGTCCCCGATGGTCAAGGAAATACGCGAATATCCGATAGATGATGACGTCAACATATACATCATGGTGGCACACACCACCGGAGCCGAACCGGATGAGGTTAAAATGCTCTTTGACAATGCGGATATCGTCACCGCCTGTGCATCAAAGGCAATATCAGATTATGCAGACAAGTACGAGCCATACTACTACGGATTGAAGGTTCCTATATTCTGCGCCAGCGAAGACGGCAGGAGGCTTTTGGACAACAGGCTTGAAAAAATCGGAAAGCCACTTTCAACCAATGAATATCCAAGAAACAAGGATGATGCGCCACATAAACTATTATAAGTGTTAAATATGAAAGTCATATATTTTGATACCGAAACAACCGGTTTGGATTTTATAAGAAATGAGATAATAGAGCTTGCAATGCTGATAGTCGAGGATGGCCGAATCATAGAGGAATACGACAGGTTCATCAACATTGGCAAGGACCTGCCCCAAAAAATAATAGACATTACAGGCATCACTGATGAAATGCTCATCATGGAAGGCTTCAGCGAGAAAAGCGTGGCGGAGGATTTGAAAAAACACCTGACACCAGGCACACTGATGATAGCCCACAACTGCCAGTTCGACCTTTCATTCATATACTACCTGCTTAAAAGGCACTATCCGGATGAAGCTGACAGTATTGTTGGAAATCTCGATTGGATCGATACCGTGACAGTCCTCAAGGACCGCAAGGAATTTCCCCACAAGCTCATCGATGCCGTAAAGCATTATGGCATTGAAGAAGTCAATTTCCACCGTGCAATCGACGACACCAAGGCACTGTATAATGTTGTTCAAGCAATGATTAATGAGCGTGATGACTTGGAGGAATACATTAATGTCTTTGGCTACAATCCGAAATGGGGAGTGAGCGGGCCAAAATTCCCATTCATTGAGTATAAGAGACAATACTTCAACAAGGGAATGGTTCCTCCGGGAATCATTTTGCCAAGAAAATGAGTTTTCATGTTGAAATCAAAATTGATTTCAGTTTGAAACTGTGTTTTAAAAAAAAATAATTTTTCTATTGCAATGCATTTTGGATTTGGGAAGCTAAATCCAGGGCTTTTTGAGCATCTTCTCGTGTAATGATTGTTACGATGTCATAATCGGCATCCACTCTTAACTGGATGAAATCCTCATATATCTCACTAATATGAGGTTTATTCAACTTGTTTAAGGCAATGCAGATTGCAGTATGATATCCAACATCTCTTTCGGAATAATCTCTAATGTCATAATGTGTGCCATTATGTATTATCCATTCTTCCGCATGCAAATATGTTGAAAGATATGCTCTGTTAATGATGGTTCTATTGATACATTGCAAATCATAGTTTTTGTCTGAAAATTCTTTAACTTTCAAATATTCAGCCAAATCTATCAAATGGTGAGGTACAAATGCATGAACCATAATTTGGCCTCAGTATCTATTTGAAACAATCACGTGGCAAATTTCTGCTAATGTTTCAATACCTTCTTTTTTAGCGAAAGCATGAACCTCATTAGAAATAGGTTCCCAAACATCAAAAATTTGTTGATTGGACCAGTTCTTAGGGGCTCTGATGTAGAATGAATTTGATGAATTGTTGTTTAAGGGATTTCTTTCCCTAAATAATACTTCACCTAAACCATACTTTGCACTCAATACCATGACTTCCTTTTCAAGTTTTGATAAGAATGTGTCATTTCTAACGACTTCACTTTCAGATGAAGGCATAATTTTTCCATTACAGTTACTTCTCATCATACTATGCCATTTTATGTATCTTACTAATTCGTATAAAATCTGTTTTTGCCTGCCACATTAAAGTATTGAACTTCAAACAATATAAATGTAATGGTATAGTTTTATTTTTATCATATTCGATAGTAATGACAATAATATGATTTAAATTCAATTCTATGAGCTTTAATCAATATTGATTTTTGTTTGAAAAAATAGGAAAATGGAGGTTGTGGGAGGATTCCATACCCTCCCAAAAGATATAGTAGAGAATTCGGTTAACATTAATGGAGGCGGGGAAAGATTTCTGTACCTTCCCCCTGAGGCTAAAATATGGTTAGAAATTAAATATAATCATAAAGAGGGAGAAAATGTAGGGAGTGTTTTCCCTACATGTACTGGACTAACTGTTCATCCAGTTGCGTTTGGTTTCCTGGCTTCACCTTATCGATTGCATCCTTGAAGTACTTGTATGGGATTTCAGTAGCTTCTAAATTGTCTCTTAGGGCAAGCATTGCTGCCTCACGGCATACTGCTTCAATGTCTGCTCCGACATAGCCTTCAGTGCTTTTGGCTAATTTCTTAAGGTCAACGTCTTTTGCTAAAGGCATGTCTTTGGTGTGCACTTCAAAGATTGATTTTCTTGCTTCCTCGTCAGGTTCGCCAACTTGAATGTGCCTGTCGAATCTTCCAGGTCTCATCAATCCTGCATCAAGGATGTCCGGTCTGTTGGTTGCTGCAATTATGGCAACGTCTTCAAGCTCTTCCAGTCCATCCATTTCAGTCAGCAATTGGTTCACGACTCTTTTTGTCACTCCGCTGTCAGTGTCGTTTCCGCTGCGGGCACTGGCTATTGCGTCTATTTCGTCGAAAAAGATCACTGTTGGGGATGCCTGTTTTGCTTTCCTGAACACTTCCCTGACTCCTTTCTCGGATTCTCCGACCCATTTGGATAGGAGCTCAGGCCCTTTGACTGAAATGAAGTTCGCTTCACTTTCACTTGCCACGGCTTTTGCAAGCAGGGTCTTACCTGTTCCAGGAATTCCGTAGAGGAGTGTTCCTTTAGGAGGCCTTATTCCTAGGCGTTGGAATGTTTCAGGGTGTTTCAATGGCCATTCAACCGCTTCTTTAAGTTCCTGTTTAACGTCTTCAAGTCCTCCAACGTCATCCCATTTGATGTCTGGGATTTGCACCAGCACTTCCCTGAGTGCGGAAGGTTGGATTTCTTTTTGAGCATTCTTGAAGTCATCGCCTGTTACCACAATCTTTTCCATCACTTCTTTTGGGATTTCCTCGTCGTTTTGTATTTCAGGAAGGATTCTTCTAACTACTCTCATCGCAGCTTCCTTACATAATGACTCGAGGTCCGCTCCCACGAATCCGTGAGTGGTATTTGCGATCTTGTCGAGGTCCACGTCTTCTGCAAGAGGCATGTTTCTTGTGTGGATTTCAAGAACTTCTTTTCTTTCTTCTGAGTCTGGAACGCCTATTTCGATTTCACGGTCGAATCTTCCAGGTCTTCTCAGTGCAGGATCGAGGGAGTCCGGACGGTTGGTTGCGCCAATCACCACCACTTGGCCACGGGATTTAAGACCATCCATAAGTGTCAGGAGTTGTGCAACGGTTCTTCTTTCAACTTCCCCATTGGTTTCCTCTCTTTTTGGTGCAATCGCATCGAGTTCATCTATGAATATGATTGATGGGGAGTTTTCCTCTGCTTCCTCGAAGTATTCCCTGAGGTTTTCCTCGGATCCGCCCACGTATTTGCTCATGATTTCAGGCCCGTTAATGGCTATGAAATGAGCGTCACTTTCGCTGGCCACCGCTTTGGCCAGTAATGTTTTACCGGTTCCTGGTGGTCCGTGCATCAGCACTCCTTTTGGTGGTGCGATTCCAAGTTTCTCGAAGAGTTCAGGTCTTTTGAGCGGGATTTCAATCATTTCCCTTACTTTTTTAACCTCTTCCTTTAAACCTCCAATGTCCTCGTAGCTTACATCAACGAGGTTTCCGACACCTTCGATTTTGGACACGTCCACTGGGGATTCGTGCAATTGCACTTCGGTGTTTGGTCCGACAATCACGATGTCTTTCGGATTGGTGGAGACAACTGCGAACTTGATTTCTTTCATTGCCGGTGTGAAATCGCTCATGAGCTCGTCGAAAATGCTGTTGAATCCTCTGCCCATGCTTGGTCTTGGTGCGCGGATTTGTGATCCGATGATGTCGCCTTGAACCATGACTTTTCCGGCAAAGAGTCCTCTCACGTCTCCCTGCACGCGAATGTTGTTCTCGGTTGGTGCGAGCACTACTTTTTTTGCCTCGGTGGCCTTTGCCTTTTTGACTGTGACTTCACCTCCGATGGTTGCTCCGGAGTTTTTACGCACTAGCCCGTCGATTCTTATTACTCCAAGGCCAATGTCTGTTTGTGAAGGAAGAGCTATTGCGGCGGTTCTTCTTTCGCCTATGATTTCGATGAGGTCTCTTTCATGGATTCCTAAATTGTCCATGACGTTTGGGTCAAGCCTTGCAACACCCTGACCTACATCCTTTTGTGATATTGCTTCTGCAACTTTCAGTGTAATTTCGTTTTCTGCCATTATTATCATCTCCATTTTTTGGCTGTGATGTAAAATGTAAATGTAATGTCAAAATCTTTTTGTTACTTTTGGTAACTTTATTGACAAACTAATCTGTGTATGTTCTACTATATAAATCTTTTGGTTTTAACAATTTTTCAAAACACTCTAAAAACTAGCTGTTAAATCACTACTAATATATTAAAAGATATTTTAACATTAAAATGATTTAGAAATAGAATAAATAATAATAAATAAAAAATAAGATGTTATGTCCAAAAATAAAATTTAATTACTTTTAGACACTTTAACATTTGTTCGCATCACTTAAAACATTATCTGATTGTTCCACCAAAACCGGTGAACAACCTTTCAACATCATCAATGGCTTCCTTATAAAGAGCATTTATCTCAAAAGTCAAGCTGATGGAATCATCATCTATCTGAGGGCCGGTATAGGCGTCAGTCAAGTTAATGTCAATGACATTGTCTATTTTCATGACGGTTTTTTGGATTGTCTCAACATGAACATTCTTGGAAAACACGCAGCTGATTGAACGGGTGACCCTATTCATGTGACTCAACTTCCAATCGTAAACCTCATCCGGAAGCATGATTCTGATGTTGGCGATGCGAAGCCTCTTGACCTTATTTCCATCCCTTAAAATAGCCGTATTATGCTCAATGCCTTCAAGAATGCCAATATGTGTCTTGCCTGAATAAATATGCTTCAGGCCAACTTCTTCACCAATCGATTCGTTCAGATGAGTGTATTCGGAGCTCAAGGCACTGATTGCCTTGTCACTTCTACCCAAGGCATTGGTGATGTCGCCCATATGCTTGGTTGCCTTAATCGCAATGTCAACGAATCTTTTCTCGTCATTGTCATTGATGACATCCCTCAATTCACTGACCGCCTCGGCGAAAGTGTTCCTAATGTGGGGGCCGTTGCTGTTCATGGATTGGATGTTATAGGTCAGATAAGGGTTTTGAGAAACGATACGGGCAATCATATCAATCATCAGATTATAGATTGGGCTTTCATAATCCTCGGTTTCAGACAAATCAACGCTCAGCTTCTCAATGGCGGATGCGGTGGAGATGAATGAGAAATGGGTCAGGACCTGCACGATGCTCATCATGAAATCATGCTTCTCAGCGGTTGTTTCAATGATTCTCATGTTCTTGCCTGCAAGGTAATCATAAACCTTGCCGTACCATTTGCCTTTCCTATCGGCAGTAAGCACAATCACCTGATTGTCCAATCGGGTGGTGCGGGGACCGAAAACCGGATGTGTCGGAATGTACTCAATGCTTTCCGGCAAAACCTCAGCCATGGTTCGGGCAGGCTCCTCTTTAATGGATGTGACATCAATCATCACGGACCCGCTTTTCATAAACGGAGCAACCTCCCTAATCACGTCTGAAGTGAACTGGATGGGCACTGCAACAATCAGCATGTCGCTGATGTTGGCCAGGCCAGCATTGGATTCAATGTAGTTGACATTCAATTCCTCTGCAACGCGCCTGCCCTTCTTGTGGTCAGTGCCTGTAATGTAGACTTCAAACTCGTCCCTGAAATAATATACCAGGGTCTTTCCCAAACCGTCAGTTCCGCCAATAATTCCAACATTCATTTTAATCACATTAATTTTTAAAGATTAAATTATAAATAACATGTGTTTTTTCTTTCAAAAATTTTTAATAGTATTATCTTATAAGTAATTAATGTTATTATGAAAATCATAAAAGAAGATGAAAAGGAAGGAATCGTGGAAGTCGTTCCCGAAACACTGGATGACCTGTGGCACCTGTCACACATAATAGAGGTCGGAGACAATGCCTCCTCAAAGACAACCCGGCGCATACAGGACAACACTGGAGACAAGCTTAGAAGCGACAGGGGAGTCAAGAAAACATTCTACCTGGGACTGGACATTGAAAGCATTTCATTTCACCTGTTCACCGGAAAGCTGAGATTGACCGGGGTAATCACAAGAGGCCCTGAAGACCTCATACCTCTCGGCTCACACCACACGCTAGAGGTCAAGCTAAACACTCCTCTCAAGATAGTCAAGCAAAGATGGCCTAAATGGGCAATCAACAGGCTCAACCAGGCAATAGTAGCATCCAAGAAACTCTCTGCAATCATCGTGGTGCTTGAGGATGACACTGCAACACTGGGATTGATGAGGCAGTTCGGAATAGAATACTACGGTCCGATTAAGGGTCACGTATCCGGAAAGCGCATCATGGACAAGAACCGTCAGAAGAACATCATACAGTTCTACGAGAAAGTCATAGAATCCATAACCAAATTCGACTCTATACAAAACATAATCATTGCAGGGCCGGGATTCGTCAAGAACGATTTCTTTGACTATCTAAAGGACAAGCACTCCGATCTGGCGAAGATGTCAATAGTCGAGCCGACCGGTTCGGGCGGTAGAAACGGAATAAGCGAAGTCCTGAAGAAGGGAACCGTTGAAAAGCTCACCTCTGAAAACCGTGTGGCTCAGGAAATGGGTGCAATCAATAAGTTATTGACTGAAATAGGGAAGAACTCCTCCAAGATAGCTTATGGGGTGAAGGAAACCCAGAACGCAATAAACCTCGGGGCGGTCGAGCAACTCCTGATACTTGACACGAAAGTCGCCGGAGAGAACATGGGCGAGGCCATGGACATGGTCGAGAACATGAAAGGTGACGTCATGGTCATAAGCAGTGAACATGAAGGGGGCAAGCAACTGGAAAGCCTTGGAGGAATGGCTGCAATTCTAAGGTACCAGATTAATTAAATGTTTATATATAAGGAAAAATTAAAGTTTATATTGTGATTTAAAATGATGTCATCATCGATAATTTTTGCATTAATATTTGTTTTCATCGTATCCGCAATAGGCACGGCCGTTGTGGATATAATATTCAGATTTCTGGGTAAACGAGGATATCTTGGAAACCTTTATCCCAATGTGCGCGGAGGCATTCCACGTGCAGTTGGAATAATACCGTTCCTGATACTGTCCTTTTACATGCTTCCGGGATTCAACAATCTCATTTTAATAATAGGTATTTTCGCATTAATCGATGATATTTTAGGAAGAAGCAAATCCTATCGCCTAGGCATAGAATGGGGACAGCTATCAAGAGGAATAGGTATAATCCTGGTCATGATAGTCGGTTTTGCTGAAGGATTGGGATTGTCATCAATATTCATAGCATTGATGGTTCAGCCATTGAACATTTCAGACATGCAGCCTGGATCAACATGCATCGTGACAATCATAATGTCCATTTTCACCATACTGCTGATGCTGCTTATCGGCTCACCGGATTACGCCGAGCTGCCGGCAATCTACACTCCGCTGCTGATACTGGTCGTCTGTGCGGCTTACTCTCCGCTTGACTTTTCTGGAAAAATCATGCTTGGGGAAGTTGGAAACCATACATTCGGCGTTGCTCTTGGAGCAGCTTACTATATCCTCGGAGGATTCCTTGGAGTGCTGGTGTTCGGCATATTCACAACCGCATTGATAGCATTCGTCAGAAGAAACAACCTGACCAGGTTCTTCCGCCAGCAACTAAGGTTATTGGACCCTACATTCGGAGATTTCTTCATGGATGTTCTCACCGGAGGAGGGCTTGGAGACCTTGTCAGGAAATGGGTTTTGAAAGACAAGCAGCCAATAGTGACCAATCCATTATTGATTTCACTGGGTTTCAGAAGACTGTTATACAATCCTCATGCAAGGCATCCGAAAAGATACGTCCCTAATGCGGAAAGGCCAATACCAAGATTGGGCAAGGTGGAATGATACTTTATGAAATGCTTATTTATCGTAACAGGAAGAGGACTTGGCGGAGACGCAATGACTGCACTCAACGCAATGAAGGGACTTGAGAAAAAGGGAGTTCAATGCGAAGTGGCACTCGACGCATCCGCTCACGGAACACTATTTGAAAAGCACGGATACAAGTGGCATAAGATATCAGTCCCTCATGCAGGAGGACACTCCGCAACCAAACTGTCAGCACTGAAAGGCGGTGTCAAGCTGTTGACCGCCACATTCAAGGCAAGAAGCCTAATCAAGAAATTGAAAGTGGACTTTGTAGTTGGAGTATTGGGCGGCGGTGCAATCGTGGCCTCCCTGGGCGGAAAGGTTGCAAGAAAACCCACATTCTCACTGATATCAACACCCCTTGACTCCAAGGTGTGCCCTAAGTTCAACCAGTGCTACATACTGCCCGAGCTGAACATGTTCAGATGGGAGCAATTGCCTAAAAACACATCCAAACTATTCTACCCATTGGCGGACAATATGGGTGACGGCGATGAGAGCGTTGCGCTTCAGAAGTTGAAGGAGTATCCTAATTTCGATGAAAACAAAAAGACCATAGTGTTCTCATCCGGTTCATCAATCTTCAAGGGAATGATTGACGCAATAAACATAGTCGCCGACAAGACCGACGAGTACAATCTCGTCATGGTCGGATTGCCCTTAAAGGATGAGTATTATGATTTGATAGATGAAAACAAAATCATATATGCCGGTTATATCGATTGGATCAATCACCTCTTCAAGTTCGCAGACCTTACAGTGCTCACCGATGACGGCGTGTCACTGGAGGAGGCGTTCACAAACGGCAAGCCTATTGTTGCTCTTGCCCGTGTGAAATGGGGAAGGTACCAGAACATGGCTGGAGTGTTCAAGGGTGCAATGATCGAATCCACAGTCGAGGATGTTTGCGAAAGCATTGACGAGGCATTCAGGAACTATGAGCCTATGAGGCAAAAGGCATTGGTTTATGGTCAGCAGTGCATGGATGCCGCCGATGATTTGGCAGTGGATATTTTAAAAAAAGTAAATAGGTAGTGGTTGCTATAACCACAGATTTTTGATTATTTTATAGTTTGTGTCGGTTGACGGGTGAATCTCTAAAAATTCCCCATAGTCGTCGAGGTCATAATCCATTCTCATCAGGTATGATAGGTATGCCACGTCGCTTGTTGATGATGGGGATATTGAGTTGATTTTAGCTATCTTATTGTTTTTCTCATCAAAGTCTATTTCTGTATAGCCGGTGTTTCCCTCAAGTATTTTCCAGAATGCGCCTGGGCCTGCGATTCCAGGTATTGCTATTGTTGATTTTTCATCATCCTCAAGGTCAATTTTTTCATTTTTCACAAAGCTCACTTCAGTGTTCAAACTCAATGTTTGAGGAATGCAACTGTAGCTTATTTTATTTGCATAGTTTGCCATATTCCTTGCTGCTGTGATGCCCTCCTTTCTAGCTACTGGAGTCAGTTGATATCCTCCGGTAACATCACCTGCTGCATATACATTGTCAACATTAGTTTGCATCATCTCATTTACTTTGATGGTCCTGTCAGGGTTGAGCTCAACAAAGCCTTCGGCTATTTCACTGTTGGGTGTTCTTCCTGTTGCAAAGAATGGAATTCCCTCCAGTTCCTGATTGTCGGCAGTCAGGACCTTGTCTTTAAATACTTCGGCAACATTTGTGTTTTCCATTATGTTGACGTCAGGCATAAGCTTTTCTAAAACGTATCTTTTTGTTTCAGGGCTCAACTCCTTTAGAAATGCGCTTCTTGCAAGCACGTTGACTTCGCTTCCAAGAGTGGAGTATATGTTTGCGATTTCGCATGCAATGATTCCGCCCCCAATGATGTTTAACTTTTCAGGAACATCATCGAGCTTCAGGATGTCCTTGTTGGTGAGTCCAAACTCTTTTCCCTTGACTTCGGGAATGAAAGGCCTTGCACCGGTGGCAATCATCAGATTGTCCCACTCGAAGCTTTCATTGTTGACGATCACCTCTCCGTCTTCAATGCTTGCCTCACCGTAAATAACTGTGTTTCCAACGCTTTCGTTTTCCATCTGGTTCAGCTTTCTGAGCATTTCCTGTGTTTCTGTGATTTTAGCGACAATCTTTTCATATGATATGTCAAGTTGGCTTTTCAGGAATCCGTACTTGTTGAACCTGTTGTTTTCGTCGATGAACTTTGTGATGTCGGTCAATGCGCAAACGACCATGCATCCTTCATTAAGGCAGGTTCCTGCGATATGTTTCTTTTCAATTAAAGTGACGTCTTCTCCTAGTTTTCCAAGCTCCAGTGACCCTAACCTTCCTGCGGGGCCTGATCCGATAACAATGTTTTTCATTTAATTTTCTCCCGTTTAGATAGTTTTATATAATACTAACATTTAATATTAATTATATATTAAATTTTGGAGATGAATAGTTATGTGTATAGCAGCACCTGCTCATGTTATTGAAATCGATAGAGAAGATAATTTGTTGATTGCCGATTTTGGTGGAGCAAGACAACATGCAAAAATAGATCTTTTGCCGGAAGTTGAAGTTGGGGATTATGTTTTAATCCATGCCGGCTACGCTATTGAAAAATTATCCGAAGAAGCTGCTAAAGAATCTTTAGAAGCTTGGGAAGAACTTTTAGAATCTCTTGAAGAAGAAGATAGGGAAATGGAAAAAGCAAGACAAGAATTCTACGATTCAATAAATTGATACTCTTGTCACTCCTTTTATTTTTAAAAACTCATTTATCAAGTCGCCCTTAACGGGCCCTTCAGTTATTATTGTCAATATTGGACTTTGTTGCAGTTCAGTGTCTTCAGCATAAGCCTGCCTTATGCCGATTCCTTTTTTTGTAATCAGGTTTGTGGTGCTTGCAAGAATCCCTTCGCTTTCGGATCCCACTTCTATTTCGATGACTCCGAGGTCAAGGTCCTTGGCGATGTTTTTAAGAAGTGTTCCTGCAGGTATTATGTTGCTGAATAGGTTGTATAATTCTTCATCTTCACTGATGATTTCGATTGTTGATTTTATGGCACGCCTGTCCACGCTTGCAGCTGTTGCCAGTGCCTTGTCGCTGATTTTAAGGTTTCCACAGTAGATTTTACCGTCTTCGTTTATTGACAGTCCAAGCTCAATCATCTTTTCTGCAACTCTCATTCTTGCAGGGTATTTCTTGAATTTCTCATTAATCTTTTCCCACATTTTAATCATCATTCCAACTTTTTGTACATTCAAGTAACTATTTGTAGAATGTAATATTTATTTATTGTGGAAAAATGTAGAAAAAGTTGTCATGTAAAATGAAAATATCAGTAAAAATAGTTAGAAGTAGGCTAGATGGGATTCGAACCCATGACCTCCCGGTTATCAGCCGAGCGCGCTAACCAAGCTGTGCCACTAGCCTATAAATATTGTGTGACAGTTAACTGTCAACACTTATACTTATCTCATTATCCATATATAAATGTTTCGGTCATATATGGATTTTTGAATAAAATTTGAAAATTTATCTGTTAATCATTTCGTTAATGGAGTCAGCCATAGCATGACCTTCAACGATAATCTTTGCAGTGTCGATACCTTCAACGCCTTCAGCCCTGATTTTAGCATCAGCCGCAATACGGGTGATACTCATACAACCAGGATTGGTTGGTTTAAGGGTAACTTCAGCTTGATCACCATCAACAGTGATGTTTTGGACAATGCCCATTTCTACAATACTGATTCCCATGTGAGGGTCGTTAATAGGGGTTAGTGCGTCTTTAATTTCGTTTACTAATTCTTCTGACATTTTTTGTCTCCTCTAAATTTATGTATTTATTAATATTAACAACGGTATTTATAAACATTGTTATTTTTTCAAGCGATGCTTAAGTTTAACGGCAATACCATTGCGGCATTCCTCCATCTCACGACCGGTCATCACTGCCTTTCCAACACCTACAGCAGTGTCATTTCTAACAATGACAACCTCATCGTTTGGAATAATGTCATGGTCTGCCTTTTCAACTCCCGGAGCGAAAACCGTATTGGTTTCAAGGTCAAAATCAATGTTGACAACATGAATGTCCAAATCCTTCAGGATTTCACCTCCAGGCAAGTTCAACCTATATAATCCATAATCTTTATTCAATAACGCCAACTGCTTACCATTGGACAGTATGCGCTTATGATACATTCCCTTGGTTTTGACATTATCGGGAATGAACCCTTCGCCCTTTTCACCGAACTGGTACTTGGCAATTGACTTGAGCTCATGCAAAGTCTTATCGCGCCTGTTGACTCTCTTATGATTTTTTAATTCCATTCTCAAATTATACAATGAATCCGGTGAAGTCGGACGCTCATCCACACAGACATTAACGAAATCGTCAAGATAGGCTTCACATGATTCCAGATATCCTCCGGCAAGATTCGCCACAACTCTCTTGCCTTCACAGTACTTGGCTATCAGCCTTCCGCTTTCCTCAACCTCGTCGCTGGACCATGAGCCTGTGGTGCTCACGTCATATGACTGTATAGGGAAAGTGTTTTCAAGCTCCCTTGGACAGATCCCAAAGGGGGATGTTACAATAAGCTCCTGATAAGACCTTGTCAATTTCCTAAACTTCTGATGGGACTTGGAATTAGAATAAGGCTTCTTCATGCTGCATGGCAATAACACTACAGTTTCGCCCAGCGGCTCCATCATTTCCATTCTATGCCTCCACCTCACGGCTTCCGGACGGTAGAGGGACTCTTCACTTGAACATATTACTTTCATAACTATTCCTCAAAGGCCTTGATCAACTCATTGTCAAGCTTAATTAATCTTTCAATATTATCATCACTGTCCTCTATTGTGCGCTGCCATTTGGCAATCACGAAATCAATGTCGACTTCATCGCTTCCGCTCACCAGATTGTCTGCATGGGCAACGATTTTCTCTTCAAGTGTCACGGGGACATATGACTTTTCCGGAAGGCCAAGCTTAATGGCCTCCTCCTCGGTTATTCCGGCGCCGATATGCCTTTCAATGATATGCAGGACATCATCTGAATATCCATATTTCTCTGCAATCTTGACTCCTTCGACCGCATGGGTTATTCCATGGGTTCTGGACCTTCCAATATCATGCAATAGGGCGCCCTTGCGGATAAGGTCTTCATCCACATTATCAAAATTAGCTGCTATCTTCATAGCTTTTCTGTAAACGGCTTTGCAATGCTCAATGACATTATCTGGAGTGTGCTCCTTTTCAAGTAATTCTATTTCCATTTTAATCTATTTGTTAATTGTCTCATTAAATGAATTCAAATCACTTTCAATTAATTCGATGCGTTCATTGATTTGCTTGATTATATCGGAATTGTCTTGGAATTCCAATTCCTCACCGCAAACGCATAGAAATTCCTCGTCGGATGCTTCATCAAAATTGTATCTGACATGGCCTTGCGGACATATGAAGAACATGTTGTTCTCCTCATTGGCTAACTGCTCTCTCAATTCAGACAGTTCTCCTTCGCATTCCTCGTTTATCTTATTGATCAGTTCAGCCTCTTCGAATTTCCATGAGTATGTGAACCATTGAGTTTCAGGATCTTTGCTTCTTTTATAATTGGCAATTTTCAAATCATAAAGCTTGTACAGTATTTTTCTCACGATATTCAATTTTATTCCAGTTTTATTGGCTATTTCCTCATCGGTTTCAATTCCATCCCTTAATGCTTTAATGATTGGAATGATTGTTTTTTCCACAGTTTCTTTAATATCATTAGCAATAAATTGAATGTCTTCAGCAGGCAATCCTAAAGCTCTTATGAGATGGTCAATTCCTTCAGGGGTTTCTTCACCAGGATAATATTCTTTAAATCTTTTCTTAAGATTGTCTTCATGTTCTTTTTCAATTATTTGTGATAATGATTTCTTTACCAATGGATTATTTATCATTTAATTTCCCCTAAAAATTAATAGTTTAATCTAATCTAATGTATATAAAAATAAAATTGATATTAGATATCTATTTTTTTATATAAATATATGACGATTTTAATATTCCTTTAAGATATCCAATAAATTTTCAATAATATAATCTACTTCCTCATCGGTTAAGGTGGAGTATATCGGAAGGCTAATCTCATTTTCAAACAGGTGGTAAGCGTTAGGATAATCAGCAATGTCGAATCCTAAATTCTTATATGCTGTCAGTAATGGCAGTGGTTTGTAATGCACGTTTGTGCTGATTCCGGCTTCCTCCATTTTAACGATGACTTCATTTCTCTCATCAAGGCTCAAGCCGTCGAGACGGGCAAGGTACAGGTGTCCTGAAGACTTTGAGTTGTCGGTGACATGCCTTGGAGTGATGACTCTTGTTCCCTCGAATCCTTCATCGTACCTTCTTGCAATCTCATGCCTTCTTTTGAGTAGTGAATCGTATCTCTTCAATTGTCCAAGGCCTATTCCTGCCTGAACGTCAGTCATGTTGCACTTGTATGCCGGAAGAAGAATGTCATATTCCCATGACCCCTTCTGGGTCTTTTCAAGGGCGTCTTTGGTCTGTCCGTGAAGTGAGTATATCTGATACTTCTTGTAGAGCGCATCGCTGTCAAGGCTGTCATGATGCTTCCAGGTAACCGCTCCCCCTTCGGCGGTGGTCAGGTTTTTCACTGCATGGAATGAGAAACAGCTGAAATCCGCAATGTTTCCGGCACGCTTGCCGTTTTGAACCGCTCCGAAACCATGGGCACAGTCATTCACGATAATTATCCTGCCGAATGCCTCCTGCAATTCATTGCTTGGGCTGAACATGTCCCTCTTGGATTCAATTACCTCATAAATCTTATCGTAGTCACATAGGATTCCCGCTATGTCGACAGGTATGATGGCCTTTGTCTTAGGGGTTATTGCATCGCTCATCTTTGAATAGTCCATTTCCTCACGGTCGACCTGACTGTCCACCATCACCGGTGTCGCCCCGACATGGCATATTACGCTGCAAGATGCAGTGTAGGTGTATGCAGGCACGATCACCTCATCGCCCTCGCCGATGCCAAGCACCCGCAGGGTCATCTCCAATGCTGTGGTGGCTGCACTCAAGCAGACGGTCCTTTCGCTGCCGCAGTACTCGGTGATTTGCCTTTCAAATTCTTTGGTCTTGGGTCCTGTGGTAATCCAGCCTGATTTCAAGGCGGCGATTACCTCATCGATTTCCTCGTCAGTAATGTCCGGTGGTGAAAATGGAATGTTCATCATTATTATTCTCCGTTAACTTCTTCTGGTTCTTTATAAGTAGGAACACACTTCTTCATGGTTTCCTTAATGTGCTCTTTGCTGGTGTTCTCATCATCCAGGATGTCCCTGAACATGTCCAGCTTCTCTTCAATGTCATTCATTGTGAAATCCATGGATTGTGTGATGTAAATCTTGTCATGCTTGGTTCCTTCAAGGTTTTCCTCATTCATCAGGATTTCCTCATACAGCTTCTCTCCCGGCCTCATGCCGGTAATCTCGATTTCCATATCCTCTCCAAGAGTGTATCCTGAAAGCTCGATGAGGCTTTTTGCAAGGTCGTATATCTTGACCGGCTCGCCCATGTCGAGAACGAAAATCTCCCCTCCTTCGGCATAGGTTATTGCCTGAAGCACAAGGGCCACCGCTTCCGGAATGGTCATGAAGAATCTTGTAATCTCCTTGTGGGTGACTGTCACAGGCCCTCCATGGGCAATCTGCTTTTTGAACAATGGCACAACTGAACCGTTGCTTCCTAAAACATTTCCGAAACGCACTGCAACGTATTCTGTTTCGCTTTCCTTGTCCTTGGCCTGTATTATCATTTCACACAGTCTCTTGGTGGCGCCCATGATGTTGGTAGGGTTGACTGCCTTGTCTGTTGAAATCAGTATGAAACGCTTTACCTCATGCTTGTCTGAGCAGTTTACAAGATTGTATGTTCCGAAAACATTGTTCTTTATCGCTTCGGTAGGATTGTTCTCCATTAAGGGAACATGCTTATGCGCAGCGGCATGGAACACTATTTCAGGTCCGAATTCCTCGAAAATCGCATCCAGCCTGTCTCTTTCACGGATGTTGGCCACGACTGCGCGGATGTCATTGTTCGGATGATTGGTCTTCAGTTCCAGCTCAATGTCATATAGGCTGTTTTCATAATTGTCCAGCAATATGAGCTGCTTAGGGTTGTGCAGCATGATCTGGCGGCACAGTTCCGAACCGATTGACCCTCCGGCGCCTGTGACAAGCACTACATGGTCCTGGAGCAGGCTTTTGATGTTGTGGTTGTCCAATTGTATCGGGTCCCTTCCAAGAAGGTCCTCGATGCTCACGTCCCTTAGGCTGTGGTAGAGGTTTTCCTCGGTTATGATTTCCCTTAGGCCTGGAAGAACCTTGACCTTGGCTCCTGTCCTGTTGCAGATTTCAAGAATCTCCTTTTTATTTTTGTTGTCGATATTGACTATTGTGAAAAAGATTTCATCAATGTGCTCTTCCCTGCAGATCTGTTCAATGTCATTCCGGGTACCGATTATTCTTTCCCCGCCGACGGAGTAGCCTATGCGCTTCTTGTTGTCGTCAATGATTCCTATGATTTCATACTTGTTTTTCAAAGTTGAATGCAATGTCTTTATGATGTCATTTGCGGAATAGCCCCCTCCTATAATCAGCAGTTTCTTTTTGGTGTCGCCATTATCCATTGTCTTTTTTTGAGCGTCCTTCAAAAGGACGTATCTTATGACTAGGCGATAGGCAATCATTATGATACCTATAATCAGTCCCACAAGCAGGTTGTGCTTGATTGACGGATTGACCATGTGAAGCACCAGCTCCTCAATGAGGGAAACGATCAGTGCGGACACGATGGATAGGATTAGGTATAGGATGTAATCCTGGTTTGTCTCATAACGGATGATGTTTGCGTATCTTCTGGTTATCCTGAAGACAATTTGGAAAACAATTATTGACAATATGATGCTTATCAGTATCTCGTTTCTGGTCACCACGCTTGTCGGGTTCATTAAAAATGAGTCTGTAATGAGCACTGATATGAAATAATAGCCCAGTATGATTGAAAGACAATCCGCCAGGGGCAATAAGTAGTTCCTAAATTTAGCAATGCCGTCTATATTCACAAAAATCAAATCCGTTAACTAATTAATATAATCAATAATATTATAATTTCTAAGTTATAATAATGTATTTTTTGTAAAATCATAAATATAAAACTTTCTTTCAGATAGTTTTTTTAAAGTTTAAATCAGTTAAAAATTAAATTTAATTTAAAATAAAACTCGTTTGGCCTGAAAAACGCTGATGGGGGCTATATTCACCCAACATGCCTGATGATGACTGCCGGAGTGTGTGTGATGGAATCCAAATCTTCAATTGTCACTTCATCGATTTCGGAACCCAAAACCTCCTTGACGCTATGTATGGTTTTCATCTCGGTGGATAATGATTTCTGATAGTCCTCGGCAATGTTGGCGATTTCAAGGGCGCTTTCAACATCCATCCTCTCGCTGCAGCCCAACGGTGTTGAGCCCATATTCTCAGACAGCTGACCCTTCAGGTAGCCGAAAAACCCATTGTCGGCATCGATTCCGTCAATGGCTATCGGAAGGCCGGTGAAGTACTTGCCGTTTTTCATGTAGGTCGCATCAGTGTCGATGATCATCACGCAAACGTCCTTGCCGATTTCGCCCTTAAGCTCGATTGCCACCCTCTCGGGATTTTCCGGAAGCAGTGAAACGCAGGTTCCAGGAGCATTGCTCAAGTCGATACCCGCCTCTGAAGCCGGCTTGAGGGCATGCTTCAAACCGTACAGCTGGAGAACAACCTCCTTATGGGCCTTGGTTTCCTCAGGAAGCTTCCTCAGGTTCTTGATGGTTCTCTTCTTGATTCCCAAAACCGGCCCCAGGACATATCCCCAAAGGTACTTGCTCCAGACTGTTGTCAAGAACTTGGCGGTCAGGGAGGGAGTGTATTCTGCCTCATCAACCAACCTGCCCTGTGAAACTGAAATCGGGGTTTCTGCAATGACAAGATAATCCCCATCCTCCATCAGCTCCCTTGCAGGTTCAATTATGCAATTTAAATCTTCATTGGGCTTAATGTAGCCTGTCTCAATGGGGATGACAATGTATTCGCCATTAATCACATGCTTAATTTTGTCAAGTTCATCGGTCTTCATAAAAATCTTTATTAAAATAATTATATAGATATAAAATATAATGGGGTTTTAAAATATTTAACTCTTAGGGATGATCGATAATGGCAAGGAAATTTATAACATACTTTGACAAACAAGGCGAAGACTACACTGACGAATTAATTAAAGCCGTTAATGACAAGTTAGATGCATCTGAAGGCATAAAAAGAATCCTGATTGCTTCATCATCAGGCCAATCAGCCTTAAAACTGCGCGAAGCCATTGACGATGACATTGAAATAATCAACGTCACCCATCACATGGGATTCAGCGGAGACAACGAGTCAGACATTTCCGAAGAGATGGTTGAAAAGCTCGAGAAGGTTGGAGTCAAAACATATCTGGGAAGCCATGCATTCAGCGGAGCTGCAAGGGGAGTTACAAACAAGTACGGAGGATACTCACCATTGGATATTGTGGCCGACACACTGAGGATGTTCTCCCATGGGGTAAAGGTTGCAGGCGAAATAACAATCATGGCTGCCGATGCGGGACTGGTTCCTGTCGGAGAGGAAATCATAGCCATCGGCGGAAGGGGCCATGGGGTTGACACTGCAGTCATCTTAACACCTGTAAATGCCAAAAACCTCTTCGATTTGAAATTCCATGAGATAATAGCAATGCCTAGGGACTAATTATATAATTTTTCTCACATGGAAATTTCATATTTATATGTTTATAGTTGCATTTAAATATGAGTTGCAATAGAAATATTTAACAATAATTTTAAATTAGCAGAGTAAGTGGGGTTAATTTGTGAAATTTATAGATGATGCAATCAAAGAATCCGAACAAAGAATGGAAGAAAAGGCACCAGAAAAGCTCTCTTCCGACATAGATGATGAGCTTATAAGCATTATGGATGGTGTTAGAACTAAAATTTATGTTGTTGGTGCTGGAGGAGCAGGAAACAACACTATTTCAAGATTAAACGAAATGGGTATCGAAGGAGCAACAACAATTGCAGTAAATACTGATGCTCAAGATTTATTTTACAGCCAATCTGGTAAAAAAATCCTTTTAGGAAGACAAACCTCCAAAGGATTAGGCGCTGGTGGAGACCCGGCTGTCGGTGAAGAATGCGCAGAAGAAAGCGAAGATGAAATTAGGGATGAACTGGAAGGCGCAGACATGGTATTCGTGACCTGTGGTCTTGGTGGAGGAACCGGTACTGGTTCAGCTCCGATCATCGCTAAGCTGGCTAAAAAATTAGGTGCATTGACCGTAGCTGTAGCTACCTTGCCATTTTCTGCTGAAGGAATCAAAAGAAGGGAAAATGCTGAGCAAGGTTTAGAAAAACTCCAAGAATCTGCAGATACCGTAATCATTATTCCAAATGACAAATTGCTGGAAGTTGCACCTAGCCTGCCATTGAACAAGGCTTTCATGGTTTCCGATGAAATCCTCGGAAGGGCAGTTAAGGGAATCACTGAACTTATAACCAAACGTGGTCTAGTAAGTCTGGACTTCGCAGATATCAGAAGCATCATGGGCGGTTCCGGAATGGCAATGATTGGTATGGGCGAGTCCGAATCAGGCGACAGAGCATTAGAATCTGTACATGAAGCATTAAGCAGCCCATTGTTAGACATTGACATTTCCAATGCTAAAGGCGCATTAGTGAACATTACCGGTAGTTCTGATTTAACATTACATGAAGCTGAAAAAATCGTTCAGGTCGTTGCTGACAAATTGGATCCTGAAGCTAACATCATTTGGGGTACTCAAATTGATGAAAGCCTTCAAAACATTGTCAGGACCACTGTGGTCGTTTCAGGCATTGACGCTAAAATTTCTTCAGACAGCACTCCTGATATCGAGTATGCTGAAGAAAAAGCGGAACCGGAAACAGGTAATGATCAGTTAGATGATTTCATTGATGGAATCTTCTAATTCTATCATTTTTTTTCATATAATGCAAACATTTATTAATGGTTAAAATAAAAATTATTTTATTACTATTATTTTATTATAATTTATAAATTTTTTATTTTGGGTTATTTACATGAATGTACAAGAAAGTTTCGATAAATTTATTAAGGACAGTAAAAGAGTATTAAAAGTATCAAGGAAACCTGATCGTATTGAATACCGTGAATTGGCTAAGATATCCGCTATTGGTGTTGTCATTATCGGCGGTTTCGGTTACATCATAGTATGTTTAGGTTACCTGATTGGTATCTAAACCAATTATTATTTTTTTTAATCTCTTTTTAAATTTATAATAAAATTTCAGTAATGATTTTTTGTTAATATTTCTAGTTTTTTGAAAACTTTTATATACTATTAGGTATCATAAATATTAATATTATAGAAATCTTGACTTTTTGGGAATTTTTATTCTTAAAACAATGGCTTCTATAATATTTTTAACTTAATGTATGATTTTATTAACAACTAAAAACTTTAAAAATAGGTGAATTTTTCATGGAAGATACTAACAGTACTATATACGCTCTTAAGACCTCTGCAGGTCAAGAAAGGAACGTTGCAAGGCTTTTAGCACGTAAGGCTAGAACCATTGATGGTATTGGTATTTCATCAATTCTTGTTCCAGAATCTTTAAAAGGTTACATTTTAGTTGAATCATCAACAAAAATTGATCTTAGAAATCCTGATTTGAAAGTACAACATTTAAGAGGTGTTGTAGAAGGTAGTGTTGGTATTACCTTTGAAGAAGTGAAAAGATTCTTAAAACCAGAACCAATTATTTCCTCTATCCAAAAGGGAAGTATTGTGGAACTCATTTCTGGTCCTTTCAAAGGAGAAAGAGCAAAAGTGGTTCGTATCGATGAATCACGTGAAGAAGTCGTTCTTGAGTTAATAGAAGCTGCAGTACCAATTCCGGTTACTGTTAAAGCTGATCAAATTAGAATAATTCAAAAGGAGGCTGACTGATGGCTAAAGATACAGTCGAAGTTCTTATCGAAGGTGGAACTGCAACTCCAGGACCACCATTAGGCCCAGCATTAGGACCTTTCGGTATTAACATGATGCAAGTAGTTGAAGAAATCAATAAGAAAAGCGCAGACTTCGCAGGAATGAAAGTGCCTGTTAAAGTCTCAATTGATAGAGATACTAAAGAATTCGAAATCGAAATCGGTACTCCACCAACAACTGCATTAATCATGGAAGAATTAGGCATTGACAAAGCTTCTCATGAACCAGGTTTAGACATCATCAATGATGTCCCAATCGAAACCGCTTTAAAAATCGCTAGAATGAAATTCGATTCATTACTCGCAAACGATTACAAAGCAGGTGTTAAAGAAGTTATGGGAACCTGTGTAAGTATGGGATTATCCGTTGACGGTAAAGACCCTAGAGAAGCACAAAAAGATGTTGATGCTGGAGTATATGACGATATCTTAACTGAATAGATATTGTCCAGTTTAAATTTAAAATTAAGTTAATAAGCAACAGTGTATATGACGTTATAATTAAGGTTATAATTGATATACTGTTTTTAATTCATGCAATCGTTGAAGAATTTTTTTCTTGTAATCGATTCTCATGAAACCAATTGAAAATCCAATGAACAGCGAATGTTCATGGGGGATAAATAATGACACAAGATGTAATTAACGCGGTGAAGGAGGCTAAAGAACAATCTAAGCCGAGAAACTTCACTGAGTCTATTGATATTATCATTAATATCAGAGACTTAGATGTCAAAAAGCCAGAAAATAGGTTTAATGAGGAAGTTACTCTTCCTAACGGCCGTGGCAAAGATGTTAAAATCGGAGTCATCGCTGATGGGGAACTCATTGTTCAAGCTAAAGATGCTGGTCTTGACACTGTAATCAACAAACAGGATTTAGAAGAGTTCGGAAAAGACAGAAAATCAGCTAAAAAAATGGCTAACTCTGTTGATTTCTTAGTAGCTCAAGCTGATATGATGCCACTCGTAGGTAGATTCCTCGGTCCAGTTTTAGGTCCACGTGGAAAAATGCCTAAGCCAGTGCCTGCAAGTATCAAATTAGATCCTCTTTTAGAAAGATTACAAAGTACTGTCAAAGTGGGCGTTAAACAACAACCTTCTATTCAAATCGTTGTTGGAAGCCAAGACATGTCAGACGAGGATATAGCTGAAAATGTGGAAACTGTTCTTACAGTCTTAGACCGCAATTTAGAAAAAGGAAGAAGTCAAATAAAGTCCATGTTTATTAAAACAACTATGGGACCAGTAGTGAGGGTGATCTAATGGCTCATGTTGCTGAATGGAAAAAGGAAGAAGTTAAAGAGCTAAAAGGTATCATTGACGAACACGATGTAATCGGTATCGTCGACTTAATGAACATTCCTGCAAAACAGCTCCAAGAAATGAGGAAATCATTAAACGGAAAAGCTGTAATCAGAATGTCCAAGAAAAACCTTATTGACTTAGCTCTCGAAGATTGTAATGCTGAAAAAACCAACATTGTTGATTTATCAGGACATATGGATGGTCAAATTGCACTCATTGCAACTGAAATGAACCCTTTCAAATTATACAAAATATTGGAAGACAGCAAAACCTCAGCTCCTGCAAAACCAGGATCTATTGCAACCGACGATATTGTTGTGCCTGAAGGGGACACCGGTTTTGAACCAGGTCCATTCCTAGGAGAATTACAACAAGTTGGAATTCCTGCAAAAATTGATAAAGGAAAAATCTGCGTACAAAAAGAAACAGTCGTAGTAGCAGCTGGTGAAGAAGTATCCAAACAAGTTGCAGCAACCTTATCAAGAATGGATATCAATCCGATGGAAGTAGGAATTGACTTAAAAGCAGTATACGAAGAAGGATCTATTTACACTTCCGATGTACTTGCAATCGATGAAGAACAAACATTAGCTGACGTTCAAAATGCATTTAGAAGTGCATTCAACTTATCTGTAAACGCAGCAATCCCTACTGATGAAACTATTTCCACTATCATTACTCTTGCATACACCAGAGCAATCAACGTTGGTGTAGAAGCAGCAATAATGACTTCTGAAACTTCAGAACCGATCATTGGTTTAGCACAAGCTAAAATGTTAGCATTAGCATCCGAAGTTGCTGACGCACCTGGTGCTATTGATGACGAATTAGCTGAAAAACTCTCTAATGTTGCTGTAGCAGCCGCTCCAGTAGTAGAAGAAGTTGTTGAAGAAGAACCAGAAGAAGAGGAAGAAGAAGAAAATACAGAGGAAGAAGCAGCAGCTGGGTTAGGAGCTCTCTTCGGTTAAATTAATTTAAAATTTTTTATTATAAAAAAACTAACACTTTAAAAAATTAATGGTGATAACATGGAATACATATATGCGGCAATGATTTTGCACAGTGCAGAAAAAGATATTAACGAAGAAAATGTTAAAAGTATTATTGAAGCAGCAGGAATTGAAGCTGATGACGCTAGAATCAAAGCTTTAATCGCAGCTTTAGAAGACGTCGACATCGACGAAGCTATGGAAACCACTGCTATGGCAGCAGCTGCACCTGCAGCAGCACCTGCAGCAGCTGAAGCAGTTGAAGAAGAAGAGGAAGAAGAAGAGGAAGAAGAAGAAGCTTCAGAAGAAGAAGCAGCAGCTGGATTAGGTGCTCTCTTCGGATAGATTTTTTAATCTATCACCTTTCTTTTTTTTATTTTTCTTTTTACCAAAAACCACTATTTTTCACACTTATTTTAACTACATCATATTATTTTCAATCAATTTCAACCGGATTTTTCATTAATTATTTATTAGTCAAAAAACATATTCTATACTAATAAATTATTTAGAACTGATTTATATGGTAGAAATTTTTGACGAACTTGGTTATAAAAAACAAACTTGCAAGACTTGCGGACAAGAGTTTTACTCCCAAGTGGATCGTGACACTTGCGGAGACGCTCCATGTGATGAGTATGAGTTCATTGCAAATCCTGCAACCGATAAACCATACAACTTATATGAAATCCAGAAAGTCTTTAGAGAATTTTTAGAAAGCGAAGGACACACACATGTCCACAGGTATCCCGTACTTGCCAAAAGATGGAGGGATGACGTATTCCTGGTTGGTGCGTCAATCTTCTGTTTCCAGCCATGGATAACATCAGGCCTTGTAAAGCCGCCGGCAAACCCTATTGAAATGGCTCAGCCATCAATCAGGTTGAATGACGTTGACAATGTCGGAAGAACAGGCCGTCACATGACCTGCTTTACAATGGGAACCCATACTGTAATCAACAAGGAAGATGACTTCATCTACTGGGAAGACCGCACAATTGAACTGTGCCACAAATTCTTCGAACACATCGGAATCAACACTGAAGAGATCACATTCATCAAATCATGGTGGAGTGGAGGAGGTAACGAAGGGCCATGCTACGAGGTATGCTGCCGTGGAGTGGAACTCGCTACTTTAGTTTTCATCCAATATGAGACATTGGAGAACGGCGATAAAAAGGAAATCCCTATTAAAGTGGTTGATACCGGTTACGGTTTGGAACGTATAGCATGGATTTCACAGGGAACACCAACCGCCTATGACGCATGCTTCGCACCTGTTGTGGACAAGCTTAAGGAATTGACCGGCGTTGAAATCAACGAGGACATTCAGGGAAGAAACGCGCAGATTGCAGGCATGATGGATATTGAGGACATTGGCGACTTGAAGGAGCTTAGGCAACAGGTGGCTGACAGTCTTGATTTGACTCTTGAAGAGTACCTGAAAGCCGCTGAACCTATGGAAGCCATTTATATAATCGCTGACCATACCCGTTGTTTGGCATTCATGATTGCCGACGGCATCATCCCGTCAAACGTCAAGGAAGGTTACCTTGCAAGGCTGGTTTTAAGAAGGACAATCCGTTTCATGAAGGAACTCAACATGAAGGAATCACTTGCTGATGTCATGGCAATACAATTGGATTTCCTATCCAAGTTCTACCCTGAAATACGCGATTCAGAAGAGCATATCATGAATATCATTTCTTTAGAGGAAGAAAGATATGCTTCCACAGTTAAGAAGGGTAAAAGCATTGTTAAAAGAGCCATCAAAAGACTTAAAAAGGAAGGCAAGACTGAAATGCCTCTTGACATGCTCATTGACTTGTATGATGCTCATGGAATGCCTCCGGAAACAGTTGTTGAAATGGCAGGCGATGACTTTACCGTAAACGTTCCGGACAACTTCTTCACACAGGTTGCCGGTGCTCACGAGAAGGACACTACCAACAAGAAGTCCACATTCAAGGTGGACTATCCCGAAACAGATTTACTGTTCTATAAAGATTTCTACCAGGAAGAATTTGAAGCTGAGGTTTTGGGACTTGTTGAAAAGGACGGGGACAAGTGCCTGATTTTTGACAAAACAACATTCTACCCTGAAGGAGGAGGCCAGCCATCCGACATAGGTGAAGTTTCCATCGACGGGGAATCATTTAAAATACCATATGCTGAAAAAATCGACAATGTCGTATTGCACCATATAGCTGGGGACATCACAGATGATGTGGTTGGCAAGACCGCAAACGGCAAAATCGACTGGAACAGGAGAATAACCCTTGCACGCCACCACACAGGAACACACCTTGTAATCGCAGCGGCACGTAAAGTCCTCGGTCAACACATCTGGCAGGCAGGATCACAAAACGAGCTCACCCGTGCACGTATAGACCTTTCACACTACAAGCGCATCACACAGGAAGAGTTAAATGAAATCGAGAAACTCGCCAACGAATACGTGATGCAGAACATTGAACTCGACATCCAATTCCATACACGTGACGAGGCACAGGAACTCTACGGTTTCGTGCTCTACCAGGGAGGAATCGTGCCGGGCAAGATGATACGTGTAGTCAAGATTCCTGGAGTCGACGTTCAGGCATGTGCAGGAACACACGTTCTCAGAACAGGTGTTGTCGGACCGATTAAAATCAACAAGACCGAAAGGGTGCAGGACGGTGTTGAAAGGATTGACTTTTCAGCAGGACTTGCAGCAATCGATTCAATGCAGCATGACAGTGAACTATTACGTGAAAGCTCAGGAATATTCAAGGTTGAAAACGACCAATTGCCGAAAACCTGCGACAGGTTCTTCAGCGAATGGAAGGCTCAGAAAAACGAAATCGATCGTCTGAAATCAGAAATCGCATCATTGAAGATGAACTCACTCGCCGATGAGTATGATGAAATCAACGGACTGAAAGTGGTTCATCAATTAATCGAAGCGGACTTCAAGGAACTGCAAAAAATGGCTACTGACTTTACCGACAACGGAAAGGCTGATGTGGTCATCATGGGCAACAGTGACGGCAAAATCGTCGGTGCGGCTTCACAGAATGCAATTGATGATGGTGTTAAGATCAATGAAATCATCAAAACCGCAGCAGGAGTACTTGGCGGTGGCGGTGGAGGCCGCTTGACACTTGCACAGGGTGCAGGTAAAAACACCGATAAGATGGATGAGGCCATCCAAACGGCAGTTGATTTAATCAAAGGATAATCTACATTATCCTTTAACTATTTTTTTAAAAAAAGAAATGATGGGAAGTTGATTTTCCCATATTTAAATGGTAACGTACCAGATTTTAGTTTTAATAGGTGTGTATCCTTTAATCAATTTTGTGTAAGGAAGTATTTTGAACAGGTAATAGCTGTCGTCCTTGGTCTTCACGATTTTTGTTTTGATTTTTCCGGTCTTCTTGTTTTTGAAGAAGAACTTGGCCTTCAATACCAGGGTATCGGGGTTTCCGTCAAGAGGGTCTTTTGCATTGTAGCTGGTTGCATACACTCCTTTAGGATTTTCAGCATTCCTCTTAAGGTAGTAGCTTTCAATGTAATCTCTTTTGACTTTTTTCCTCTTGTTGATCTTGAGGGTCAGGGTCTTGACTTTTTTCTTGTATATGTTGAGCATTCCCTTATCGTTAATGGTGTAGCGGTCATCGTTTGAGGTTATTCTCACCTTATATGTGCCAACCTTCAATTTTTTAACGTTGAACACCTTCGCCACTCCTTTTGAATTGGTTGTAACCTTATATGTCTTGGTTGTTTTGCCGATTTTAACTTTAACGGTCACTTTCACATTTTTATGGATGACAAGCTTGTTTTTTGATTCATCAAATGTTGCGACTTTGATTTTCACGTACTTATTGGATTTCTTGATG
Source organism: uncultured Methanobrevibacter sp. (assembly GCF_902774605.1). Lineage (GTDB taxonomy): Archaea > Methanobacteriota > Methanobacteria > Methanobacteriales > Methanobacteriaceae > Methanocatella. The sequence continues at coordinate 43,233 of NZ_CACYJE010000010.1, read as the reverse complement.
AAATCCAGGTTTCCCAGGATGAACGCTTCGGTTTTCTTGGTGTTGGATGGGCTCTTCTGTGTTGTTTGGGCAGGGGCAGTATTATTGGTTTCGGTTCCGGTTGCATTGTCCTTAAGGATTTCACTTTCCTGTTTTTCAACTTCCTGTGCTATTTGATCAACATTTTCATTTTCAAGGGCAGGGCTGTCGTCAGCGACCGTCAGGTTTGACACATCTTCGGATGCTGATGCGCTGCCGATGCATAGGATAATGAAAAGCATTGAAAATATTATCACTATGTTCTTTAATCTCATTTTCATCACCGTTTCAATTTGTAAAAATTATTTGTCTATATTCACCTTTTTGGTGTGGATTGTATTTAATCTTTTAGAGAAAAGTTTTATTAATCAAGAATATTAAAAATTATACTTGCTGTTATATTCAAACTAGTACAGAAGGGATTACTATTTTTTTTCAGCGTGCACTAGAAAATATTAAGAGATGTTTAAATGGATTATGATGTAATAATAGCCAGGTATGGTGAAATAGGATTGAAAAGTCCTAAGATAAGGTCACGTTTTGAAAGAAAGCTAGTTAAAAATATTAAGGCTACTTTTGAATGTGAAGTTATAAGAAATCAAGGAAGAATATACATTCACCCTGAAGATTTCACAGAAAGCGTAGAAAAGCTAAACAGGGTATTCGGAGTTGTCTCATACTCTCCTGCGGTTTCAACCAAGACAACCTACGATGATATCGATGAGACATTGGACGGATACACCAGGCAATTAATCGATGAAAATGCATTGGATGAAAACACCAAGTTCGCCATCAAGTGCCGTCGTGTTGGAAAGCACGACTTCACATCACAGGAAATGGCGGCCCATTGCGGAGGGGTTGTGAGAAACGTTGTCATGGCTCCGGTTGACCTGACAAACCCTGACCTGACAATATACGTTGAAGTGCGAGAGGACGACACCTACATTTTCCATGAGAAAATCAAGGGTCCCGGAGGACTGCCTTTAGGAACACAGGGCAAGGTCGTGGTGCTTTTATCAAGCGGAATAGACTCACCCGTTGCGGCATACATGATGATGAAAAGAGGATGTGAAGTAATAGCATTGAACTGCAACAATGACCCGTTCACCACTCCCAAGGCATTGGAGAATTATGGATTGCTCGTCGATCAGCTGAACAAGTATGCCTGCGGAGTGCCGATCAAGAAGCGCGTGGTCGACTATGGCGAATACCTGCAGGCCGCAAAGGATAATGCCCCTGAAAGGATGACCTGTGTATTGTGCAAGTCCGGAATGTATCGCCTTGCAGAAAAGCTCGCAGAGAAAGTCGGTGCCGATGCCATTGTCGACGGAAGCAGCGTCGGTCAGGTCGCATCACAGACCTTGTCAAACATTCTGGCGACAAGATACGGCGTGAACATGCCGATACTCTCACCATTGATTGGCCTTGACAAGGAGGAAATCACACTGATCGCCAAGAAAATCGGAACATTCCCGATATCTGAAATCGATGACGGCGGATGCAGTGCGGTTCCAAGGTATCCTGAAACACATGCTGATTTGCAGACAGTTAAAAAGGTATGTGAAGAAATCAACCAGGATGTCGAAATCGAAAAGGCATTTCAAAAAATCAGAAAACTTGATTGAGTTTTCTGTAAACTTTTAATTTTATATACTATGTTTGACATAAATACTATTATAGTCCCGTAGGGTAGCGGCAATCCTTTTGGGCCCTGGACCCAAAGACAGCGGTTCGACCCCGCTCGGGACTACTTATTTTATTATTGCTGAAAACACCATTCCCATTTTTCATGCCATTTTTCCATGACTTCAAATATTTAATTGCTTTTTGATTTAAAATATTATTGAAGACTTAACTGTAAAGATAACAATTATTAAATACTATACTAGTTAAAAATAATATATGTCTAGTAAATAATTAATTTACTAATTAGAGGTATAAAAATGAAAACTACAGTTAGTGTAATTAAAGCTGATATTGGAAGTGTGTCCGGACACTGTGTCGCACACCCAGAATTAATGGACATCTGTGATGAAGTGTTAAACGAAGCTTTAGAAGCAGGTATCTTAAAAGATTACTATATCTCCCGTTGCGGAGACGACATAGACCTAATCATGACCCACGACAAAGGGGTAGAAAACGAAGAAGTGCATGAAACCGCATACAATGCATTCATGAAAGCTACTGAAAGAGCACGTGAATTAAAACTCTACGGTGCAGGTCAAGACTTATTATCCGACACCTTCTCAGGCAACATCAAAGGTATGGGTCCTGGTGTAGCTGAAATGGAATTCGAAGAAAGGCCATCCGATCCAGTGCTTGTGTTCTGCTGTGACAAAACCGAACCTGGTGCATTCAACTTACCAGTATTCAGAATGTTTGCAGACCCATTCAACACTGCAGGATTAGTCATCGACCCATCCCTACACGATGGATTCAAATTCGAAGTATTCGACGTAATCGAACACAGGAAAGTTGTCTTAAACTGTCCTGAAGAAATGTACGACTTACTCGCATTAATCGGTTCCACCGGAAGATACGTTATCAAAAGGGTATGGAAGAAAAACGGTGAAATCGCAGCTGCAGTAAGTACCGAAAGATTAAACCTCATGGCTGGAGAATACGTAGGTAAAGACGACCCAGTATGTATCGTAAGAGCACAATCAGGGTTCCCTGCTAACGGTGAATGTGTAGATCCATTTGCATTCCCACACATGGTAAGCGGATGGATGAGAGGATCACACAACGGTCCAATGATGCCAGTATCCGAAGCAGAAGCAAACCCAATCAGATTCGACGGACCACCTAGAGTAGTCGGATTAGGATTCCAAGTAGCAAACGGTGAATTAATCGGACCAGTCGACTTATTCGACGACCCAGCATTCGACCCAACCCGTGAACAAGCTGCTAAAATCGCAACCTACATCAGAAGACACGGCCCATTCGAACCTCACAGGTTACCTGCTGAGGAAATGGAATACACTTCACTTCCTGGTGTAATGGAAAAATTAGAATCCAGATTCGAAGACATGGATGATTAGATTTAAAGAGATTAATTAATCTCTTCTTTTTTTTTATCTTAATCGTGCAAGAATACCACGACCTCTTTTTAGGTCGTGGATGAATTGCACAAAAACATGGGAGGGACATTAATACTTATCAAATGCTCTCTCACTATTTGTTTATATTATGGTTATTTAATAATTATTATTGTGTGTTTTTATAATTTGTAAAAAATTTTAAAAAACATCAAATGCTCTCTCACTATTTGTTTATATTATGGTTATTTAATAATTATTATTGTGTGTTTTTATAATTTGTAAAAAATTTTAAAAAACCCGTTTTTGGATGTGATTCATGTGTTTTCTGAATATAATACTGTTAATAAAGGTATTGTGGTTAAATTGTATCCTGATGAAATTATGAGGAATAAAATTAATCAGAATATTGGTAATGCCAGGTTTACTTGGAATAAATTATTACAGGAATATCAGGAAACATTTGAATTGTTTAAAAAACAAGGATACACAAAGTTACAATGCAACATAAAAACATTCAATACAATGTTGAATATGCTGAAAACACAATATTCATTCTTGTATGAAAGTGAGTCAAGCAGTTTGCAGCAGGTTTTCCGTGACCTAATACAGGCATTTAAAAGATTCTTCAACAATACATCCAGTTATCCTAGATTCAAATCCAAAAAGAATCCAAAACATAGCTTCAGAATACAAAACAACAATAATATCAAAATACAGGACAATATAATTGTTTTACCAAAATTAGGACAAGTACATTACAGAACCAGCAACCATTATAAAAAACTACTAAAAGAATCTAAAATCAACAATGTAACAATTAAAAAGGAGCACGGTCACTTTTATGCAGTTTTCAACATCGAAACAAATGTAGAGACAATGGATTATACTTATAATATTGTGGGAATCGATCTTGGTATGAGAACATTAGCAACCCTCAGCAACGGACTAAAGATAGCCAATTTAGACACACGCCATGAGGAGAAAATGATTAAAAAATACCAAAAAAGCCTATCACGAAAAAAATACAACAGCACCCGCTACAACAAAACACTAAAAACACTAGGAAAATGGATAAAAAGAAAAAACAACCGCATAAAAGACGCATACCACAAATTAAGCCACTACCTAGTCAAAAAATACGACCTAATCTGTATGGAAACACTAGACATACGCGAAATGTTCGAACAAACCGATTATAGCAAAAAACTACAAAATATCAGCTGGTACAAACTATTGGAAATGATCAAATACAAATGCCAATGGTACGATAAAATATTCATCCAAATAAGCCAATGGCACCCATCCAGCAAAAACTGTAACGTATGCGGATACTACAACAAAAATCTAGGCGACGAAAAAAAATGGACATGCCCACACTGCAAAACACAACACGACAGAGACATAAACGCAGCAAAAAACATCAAACAAGAAGGATACAGACTTCTTAAAGAAAAAAATAAAATGAACCTCAGGGACTGGGGGGATAGCACGGTAATACTACTTAGGGACTGGGGGGATAGCACGGTAATACTACTTTCGTGGGAAAGTACCAGCCCGTGAAGTAAGAATCCTCGACCTCTGCCAAGGTCGAGGTAGTTCAATTCACATTTTATATTTTGTATTTTTTTACATTTTTGTAAAAAAAGTAAAAATATTTATAACATTAATTTCAAATTATATTATTGGAAGTGAGTTTTATGTTACTTAGAGAATTATTTGGTGATAATGCAAGGATAAAAATTCTGGAAGAATTAATATCCAATTGGGATTTTTTCCTATCAGTTGATGAATTATCCCGGATGTCGGATGTTTCTAAAAAAAGTGTTTATATTCATATTGATGAACTGAATAAAATAGGTTTGTTGGTAGTTGAGGGTTCTGGTTCAAAAAAATTTAAATTAAATCCTAAAGATAAAAGAGCAATTCTTTTAGCTTTAATTGAGTCAGAGGAATATTTAAGAAAATTAAATGAATTTGAAAATGAATTAGATAATCAGGAAGCAGAATTTTTGCCATTGTCATTATCTGATAGTGATGATAAAAATTTATTAAAAGTAAATTCTAAAAAAATTAATTCTGCAATAAAAAGCATTCCAATGATGAATTTCATAATGTAGGTGATTTAAATGGATAATAATAAATTAAATTTACTGATTCCTGAAGATATGGATGAACTAAATATTGTGGGTGGTGCGGTTACATCCACTCCATTCAATATAAGATTGTTATTGTACAATGATGAAATTGAAAGAACTGGTGACCAGCTGAAGGATAATGTTAAAATAATTAGAAAAGGAAAAGCGGAGGTTGTAATGCACCCTCAAGTTGCTAAAAATATTGCAGAATTGTTGCTTAAGGAAGTTGAAAACTATCAGGAAAAATTTATTGAAGATTAAGAAATCATCAGGGTTGATGCCATGTCTAACGAAAAACCATCACATAATGGGATAATTGAAAAATTAACGCCAATTGAGAAAAAGATATTGTTAGAATGTGGCAAAATGAATATTTCCATTAAAAAGAATGTTCGTGAAGAAACAATTAAAAAGAAAATGCCTGATGCCTATTTAAAAGATTTTAATAAATCAATTAAAAATCTTATTGCAATGGGGTTGTTAGTAGTCTATCGGCCGCATAATTATGGCCTATCTAAAGAAGGGAGATTAATTTCAAAAAGAATCAAGGAATCTTACCAACGTGATTTCTATTCGAGTTTGAAAATATTGATGATTGTAGAGTAAATAATTTGGGTTGTATGTCAATTCAATTACTTTGGAGCGAAATTATAATTATTATTAAGAAGTTTTGTGTGCAGTTATTATTGTAAAGCTACTTGAATTGATTGTTATTATGCAGTCATCGACTTCAACATAATAATTCTTGCCCTCCTTTGTAACCACAGAATCCTCTTTTTTGAGTTTGGCTATGCAATAGCCCAATGGCTCGTCACTTATTCCCAAATTCCTCTGAATCCTTCCGACACCCATTTCAGTAGTGTGAATCCTATCTATATTTTCAAGCAATGTTTCCTTATGCATTTCACTCACCAATATTCTCATCTCAGTTACATCAATAACTAGTTATTTATATGCTACAATCATATTAATTAATATGTCATTTTTAAAGTTCATTCTTAAAAACCCATTCAGGAGAAAGAACAGTGCAATACTTGCGATTGTCGGAATTGCAATAGGTATTGTCGTCATCGTTGCTCTTGGTGGAATTACGGAAGGTTTGGTTGATACCTTCGAGGAGACGATACATGCGGGAGGGGCTGATTTCCAGATTTCAGGAAAGGAAACCGGCGACTCAGCATATGGAACAAATACGATTGACGCATCCTGGACAGACAAGATAGCAAAAGTCGAGGGAGTGGAAGAGGCCTATCCGATATATGTGGTGTTGACTTCGGTCGGTGATGATTACATGAACACCCTGATAGGCATTGATCCGGAAGGAACAACCCTTGCCGACATCTCCATGAAGGAGGGCAGGATATTCGAGGACAATGCGGATGAGGTGATTATCGGTGAAATATATGCCGATGACAACAACTACACTGTAGGAGACACCATTGAAGTAAACCGTGAAGACTTCAAGGTTGTCGGCATATACGAATCGGGCGATTCCAACATGGCCGGCGGAGTTTTCACCTCAATTTCAAGGGTTGGTGAGCTGATGGATGATGAGGATTCCATCTCAAACATCTACGTCAAGGTTGATAAAGGAGTCGATGCGCAGGAAGTTGCCGACAGGATTGACGACAAGTACGGCGATAAGATAACCACAATAACATCTGTCATGGAGATGGAGCAGATGGCTGACATGCTCAACATGCTTCAGGCATCCTCATGGGCAATATCCCTGCTGGCGATTGTCGTTGGTGGATTGGGCATAATTAACACAATGTTAATGTCAGTGTTTGAGCGTACCCGTGAAATCGGTGTTTTGAAGGCTGTGGGATGGTCAAACAAGAGGATTCTTCTCATGATTGTTGGGGAATCCTTGGTCATTACAATTGTTTCAGCAGTCATAGGATCAATAATAGGAGTTGTGGGATGTCTTGTTTTGGCTACACAAGTAGGTTTTGAGCCGCTTTTCACTCCAAAGATTTTCATACAGGCATTCGTCATTGCAATAGCTGTCGGAATTGTCGGTGGAATATATCCTGCACTTAAGGCCATAAGGCTGCCGCCGACAGAAGCATTGAGGTATGAGTGAGGTGATTTTATGATTGTTGAGATAAGGGACTTGTATAAGAGCTATGAGGATGGAAAAATCAAGGCATTGAACGGTGTGAACCTCACAATTGAGGAGGGGGAGTTCGTTTCAATAATAGGTCCGTCAGGTTCGGGCAAATCAACACTATTGAACATGCTCGGAGCATTGGACGTGCCGGATTCCGGTTCAATAAGAGTTGCTGGTGAGGATTTGACCGCCAGCAAAAAATTAAATGAGTTCAGGGCCACAAGCATAGGCTTTGTTTTTCAGCTGCACAATCTAATCCCAAACATTTCCGTGCGTGAAAACATTGAAATACCAATGTACACTCAGGGATTATCCTCAGGCGCGATGAAAAATAAGGCATTGAAGCTGTTGGATGATGTTGGCCTTAAGGACAAGGCGGATATCATGCCGAACAAGCTGTCTGGGGGTGAGCGCCAGAGGGTTGCAATCGCCCGTGCCCTGGCAAACGATCCATCAATAATATTGGCGGATGAACCAACAGGATCACTTGATTCAAAGACAAGTACCAGAATACTTCGCCAACTAATCGATTTGCACGAACATAAAAACGTGACGCTGATAATTGTAACTCATGATATGGATGTGGCCAAACTTGCAGACAGGGTTATCGAGGTTTTGGATGGTGAGATAATATCTGCAGGTGACGATTCGCTCATTCACAGTAAAATTGATGTGTAATGCATCAAATTTTACCATTCCTTTTTTTTAATCAACCAGATTGTCTATTTTGTCGAAAAGCTCATGATATTCATCAAAAAGGCTATTGATTTCCTCATCACTTCTGGACACTAGAACAATCTTCAGCTGATTTTCCTTTTTGAATGTTTTCACCAGATCTGATTCAGGGGCGTTTTCAAACTTGTCATCAATCAGTGACTTGATTTCATTATAGGCATCTTCAGTCAAATTGTGCATTCTGTTATGGTTCATGATGTCCATTGCATGGATGATTCCATTCTCCGCCATATCCACGCAGGTGGAGAGTCTAATCTTGGTGTTCAGGTAATAAGGAGCTTCAATCTTGTCTCGGCGAAGCACGATTGAAATCTTTGTTATCACATGGTCATCACTGCAGTTATCATTAATGAATCTGATCAGTTGAAACTGCTTAATGTTTGCATTGTTATTCATGAAATTCATAGTATTATATTATTTTTAAGAATATTTAAGATTAGATGCATTCAAAGTTTCATTTTTTTATTTTTGCCTTACCTTGGAATATTGTTCTCACAGTGTAATTTTGTCTTCACTTTGAAATATTGTTATCATGTTGTAATCTTGCCTTTACTATGAAATATTGTTCTAACAATGTAATTTTGCTTTTACCTTTCAATATTGCATTTATTTGCAACAAAAAGTTTATATGAATTGTAGTTTAAAATAATATTTGATTAAATTAAATTAATTATAAAATGAGGTAAAATTATGCTGGAAGAAAAAGAAATACAAAAAACTCTGCTTTATGTCGGGGATGAAGGCGAGGTTTCACTTGATGTGATTGTCGACTCAGAAGGGGAAACATTTTGGGCAACTCAGAAAACAATGGCTGAAGTGTTTAAAGTTTCTAAATCTACAATCAGTGAACACTTAAAACATATTTTTGAAGAAGGTGAATTGGAGAAAAATTCAGTTGTTCGGAAATTCCGAACAACTGCATCTGATGGTAAAAAATATAATATAAATTTTTACAATTTAGATGCCATTATCTCTGTAGGCTACAGAGTGAACTCTAAAAATGCTACACGTTTCAGAATATGGGCTACTCAACAATTGAAAGAATTAATAATCAAAGGATTTGTTTTAGATGATGAACTTTTAAAAAATGGTTCCAGATTTGGAGTTGACTATTTCACTCAATTGCTTGAAAGGGTAAGGGACATCAGGTCATCCGAAAGAAGATTCAATCAAAAAATCACAGATATATATGCTACCAGCTTTGATTACAAAAAAGATGCTCAGGTAACTCGTGAGTTCTTTGCAACAGTTCAAAACAAGTTAATCTATGCAGTCAGCGGTCACACTGCTGCGGAAATTATTGCTGAAAGGAGTGGCAGTGAAAAAATCAATATGGGATTGGCAACTTGGAGCAATCCAAACGGCAAAATCATATTGAGTGATGTCGTAATCTCTAAAAATTATTTGAATGAAAAAGAACTAAAACGTTTAAACTCATTGGTGGATGGATTTTTAACCCTTGCTGAAGCAAGAGCCCTTAATGAAATTCCAATGTCCATGAAAGATTGGAAAAAAGTATTGGATGATTATATTGATTTAAACTTATTGCCAATTTTAAAAGGAAAAGGCAAAATTTCATCTAATGAAGCTCAAAAAATTGCAAAAGAGGAATATGATAAATTCAAACTCATTCAAGACAGGGATTATCAATCCGATTTTGATAGGTTAATCATTGACATTAAAAGAATTGAAGGTGTAAATTAGATGATTCCATGAATCATCCTTAATGCATCCAACAGCCCATGACTATATTCGATGCAGCCGAATGCAGTCCTCATATCCTCCTTTTCAAGATAATACTTGGAATCATTCCAATAGTCAACGGCCCTGTCATAAACCTCTTTTTCCTTCCCGACAAACTCAATATGAGCCACCTGATTCAGGTTCCTTTCCAATTTCGCAATGTCCTTTGCTATCTTTTCCGGACTTTCCAATTCACTCATCTCAATTGCCTCCAAACATAAACGATTCTCTGACCAACAGTGAAGTATGATAATATCACCAGGATATAAATGATGTATGTGAAGTAAATGTCTCCTGCAAGAAAACCGATAATTGCCCCAATCATCAAGATGATCATTCTAACGGCACGCTCAGCTATTCCAATGTTGCACTCTGCACCCTGTGACTCTGCCCTTGAGCGAACATAGCTGACAGTTATTGCTGAGTGAATCGCCAAGACTCCAACAAACCAATCGCAGTATCCTCCGAAAATGATTCCAATATAGATTATCGCATCAGCGAACCTGTCCATTGTTGAGTCGAGAAACGCTCCGAATGGGGATGACCTTCCATGGTATCTTGCAACGGCACCATCCACAACATCCAGAAAACCGGACAACAGGATTGCAACACAACCCAGAATAAGGTTATGATTGGCGAAACCGTAAGCCGCAAGCAATGCAACGAACGGTGAAATCACTGTCACTATATTGGGATTTATATTCAAGTTTCTCGCAATCGGATTCAGTATTCTTGTTAAAAATGGTCTTAGACTTTGAAGCATAATTATATATAAAGATTTCATCTAATATAAAGGTGAATGAAAGTCTTAAAAACAAGTATTGATGAAATCGATGAGGAAATTATTTTCAAAGCCATTAACGTATTGGCGGACGGCGGGGTTGTGCTCTATCCCACCGATACAGTCTATGGTCTAGGCGCCAATATTTTTGATAAGAAAGCGGTGAAAAGGGTTTTCGAAATCAAGAGGAGAAGCTATCTGAAGCCATTGTCAATACTTGTCAAGGACGTTGAAACCATCGACCTTGTGGCGAAAATCTCCATGGGTCAGAAAAACACCATGATGGAATACCTTCCGGGTCCCTACACTTTCATCCTGGATAAGAGAAGCATAGTGCCGAGGATAATCACAAGCGGCACCAGCTATGTGGGAGTTAGGGTGCCGGGTAATGGTTTGGCCCGCAGGCTTGCAGGCATTTTCCCAATAACCACCACCAGCGCGAACATTTCCGACGATGAGGTTCTAACCAACCCCTCAGACATACTGGATCAGCTTGACTGTGATGTTGATTTGGTGATTGATGTGGGGGACTTGGGTCCTGCCAAATCCTCAACAATTGTAGATTTGACCAGTTTCAAGCCGAAAATAATAAGAAAATAGAGATTAATGGGTTAATCTCTTGAGAATTTGATGATCAGTAAGGTTCCAAAGAGTAATATGATTAGGGCGGGAATGTAATTGTTCCCGGTCACATGCCTGTTGAGGCTGACTTTATTTAATGGGTCATCATTTGCTTCGGTGCTCATTTGATTTGATGAATTGGCGTGATTGCCTTTAATTAAAGTGCTGTTTTCATCTTCGCTTTCATTTGATTGCACGGGTTTGTCGAATGTATTAGTGGTCTCATTATCCGCCTGTGTTGAATTTTCTGCGGCGGTTGAATTTTGACTTGGCGTATTATTGCTGTTTAGGGTTTCGTTTTCAATCAGTTCAAGAATGTCTCTGTAGATGATCCTGTATGCGAAATAGTTCTGATGATTGACATTGGATGATTTAAGCACTTCAAAGTCGAACACTGCCTCTGTAGTGTTGTTGATTCTTCTAACGGCCCCATGGTCAGGTATCGTTTTTTCAGACGCGCTGGCCCTAATCATCTCCATCAAAGTGGGGTCAACCCTCCATCCGGTGAAATCATCAGTGAAATGCCATATGATATGCTGGGTTTTGATCTTGTCCTGCATTGCAATGTCATAATAGTCAACGAAGAAAGTCTTCAGCTCATTTCCGACGGACTCTCCGTTATTGTTGTTGACTGCCTTGTCAGTGTCCTCCACTGTAAACTCAGACCCTTCAACGGCTTCATCATCACCATAGTCGATGCAGTATCCATTGTAGCCGTCATCGAAACTGATGTTGAAGTGACCGTCTTCACTGGCGCTAACAATATCGCCTGTACGGTCCTCTTCACTCTTCAACTTTTCTTCATCATATGAACTCATTACTGTAATGTTGCCCTCTTCATGGGCAGATATGATATTTAAACTTGATGTTATTGTCAATAGAATTATAATCAATGTGTATAATTTGTTTTTCAATTTATTTTCACCTCTGTGAATGAGTGTAATATTAGCGTTGTCAGAGGTGATATATAAAGTTAAAGTGATTGTTTGGTAACTAAAAAAAGAAAAAAGGAAAAAGATCAGCTAGTTTTTCCTTTTCATTATAACCACTGCAATGACTGCCACCACAACAACGATTATAAGTATCAGTATAGGGTTTCCGGCCTTTAAAAGATTGCCTGCAGTATCGTTTTTAGGCTCGGTGGTGTTGTTGACTTCCTTGACGTTATTGTGCACGATTGTAGTGTTGTTCTCAATCACAGTAGTTGTGGTTTTCACGATTGTGGTGTTGTTTTTAGGTTTTTCCTTTTCAGCATTGTTCTTTTTGGCTTCTTTTTTCACATCCTCATTATTGGTGGTTTCAGAATCATTTTTATCGTTTGTTGTCTTGTTTTTATTGGTGTCTTCTGCTTTATCGTCACTATTGTCGTATGTTGTCTTGTTTTTATTGGTGTCTTCTGCTTTATCGTCATTATTGTCGTTACCGGTAGTGTCTTGCTTATTGTCCTCTGAAGTGTTGTCGATATCATCACTTGCAGCCAGCTTGTCGCTTTCCACGGTTTTCATTGAAACCTTATATGCCAAGCAGTCTGACTTTTCATCGTCAGTTGATTTTAAAAGCTCGAAAGTGAAGGTGGCCTCGGTGTTGTCGTTGATTTTAACGACTTCACTGCTGCCGATATTGTCATTTGAGTTCAAAACCTCGCTGATGACGCTGTCGCTTGAATCCATATTGTTGTCAGCAATCTTGGATATTATCGCCCCAAGCTGATTTTCCTTTCCCTGCTTGTACGCCTCGATTATTGCAAGCTTGATGTAATTCTCAATCTTGCTGTGGCTGAACTCCCCGGGGGTGAATGTGGCATCGCTTCCAATCTTGCCTTTGGAGGAATCCATAGCATAACCTGTAAATCCGTCGGCGAACTTGATTTCACCGTTGGCAATGCCAGTTATGGTAATGTAGTTAGAAGTGTCCTCCAATTCAACGCTTCCACTATCATCAGATGAATCTAACGCATCTGATGACTCGTTTCCTGCAAATGCAATACCTGCGCAGCAAAGCGCAAATATTGAAACTATTATTAATGCAGCTATCTTCCTGTTCATATCAAAAAACTCCTATAATATAGGTTATGAGTATATTTCAATTTCGTCAATATATATATTTTATAAAAAACAATATTGATACATGAAGGTATTGGCTAATTTTGAAGACAATCACAAGATCCCATCAAACTCATCTCTCGATGATTTGCTCGACGGGGGTTTTGAGAAAGGCACCATAACACAAATCTACGGTTCACCAAGCTCAGGAAAAAGCAATGTGGCATTGGCACTGGCGGTCAATGTTGCCAAAAACAACCGCAAGGTAATCTACATTGACACTGAAGGCGGAATATCCATAGACAGAATCAAGCAAATCTCAGGACCATACTTCTCCAACGTGGCCAACAACATCATTGTTCTTGAACCTACTAATTTTTTAGAGCAAACCGAAAACCTAAGATCAATCAACGTGTGGCTAAGAAAGCACCATGAGGATGTGGATCTCATCATACTGGACTCTGCAGTTGCACTGTACCGTGTCGACGACATGAAATCATATAAGCTGAGCAAGGAATTGAGAAAGCAGATACAGTCCCTGTCAAACACCGCACGCAATCACGACATTGCGGTGATAATAACAAACCAGATATATAATTCCTTCGACGATGAGGGAAACAGTGAAGTCAAGCCCGTTGGCGGCGACATTCTGGAATACATAAGCAAGGTCATAATCCAATTGGAGCGAGGGGATGAAACCAACCAGAGGATAGCCACACTTAAGCGTCACAGAAGCATTCCAGAGGGACGTCAAGTAACTTTCACTATCACTTCCGACGGGATTGTTTAGGTAATTTTATTAATAACTAAAAATATATATTTATTTTGGAATTGTTTGAGTTGATAATTATGAGGGATAAGGATTTCGATATTAAAAACCCTAAAAAGAAATTTAAAAAGACTGAAAGGGTTCCTCCAAAAGGTTACGACAATGCAAATGACTTTTTCGAGGACATGTACATGGATGAGGACATGATTTGGATGGGACAAAATACAAATCATCTGCAGGACGACACCATATCCGACGCGATGATTGAAGCCATCAAAGAAAAGAATTACTGTAAATATCCTGCCCCAGAAGGTTTCAGTGAACTTAAACAATTGATTTTGGACGATTTTGGATTCAAAGACCTTGAAGTCCTGCTCACAGCCGGAGCAACAGAATCATTATACCTGTGCATGCAGGCGCTGCTAGAGCCAGAGGACAATGTGGTATTGTCAGACCCTGGATACTTCATCATAGGCGACTTTGCAAACAGGTTCGCAAATGAAGTGAGGTACGTTCCAATATACCATGAGGAAAACCACTACAAGCTGACTCCAAAGCTCCTGAGGGAGAACATGGATGAAAACACCAGGATGGTTATACTCATTGACCCGTTGAACCCATTGGGCTCCGCTTACACAGAGGATGAACTGAAGGAATTTGCCGAAATCGCAAAAGAAAACGACTTATACTTATTACATGATGTGACCTATAAGGACTTTGCAAGAGAGCACTACAACATGGAAGACTATGCTCCAGGCCAAACATTAACCATATTCAGCTTCTCAAAAATATTCGGAATGGCTGGTTTAAGAATCGGGGGAGTGTTATCCTCAAAACCAATCATCGATGCAATCAGAAACGCTGTGGTCAATGACCTTGGAGTTAACATAATCACCCAGTACGGTGCAATCGCAGGCCTTAAGACAAAACCTCAATGGATCGGAAGAATCCGGGAAACCTGCTTTGAAAACCAAAGACTAATCCATGAAATGATTGAACCAATCGAGGGAGTGTTCCTGCCTGTCTACCCATCAGATGCTAACATGATGGTAATTGACCTGTCAGGTGCCGGAATAAACCCTAAGGAAATGTCCAACTACCTGGTTGGCAAAAAACTATTCACAAGGGAAGGGGAATACACTTCAGAGGAATTCGGCGACAGGTACCTTCGTATCAGTTTCTCAATTCCAACAGAGGAAATCAAGGTCTTTTGTGAAGAATTCCCTAAAGCCGTTGAGGCTTTAAGGACAAAATAAAAGGTTAATGGTATGAGATTTCGATATCATCAACCCATACCTAATTTTTATAATATAGAAAACCCAATTGAACCGTTAACAACCATCTCTAACGATTTTTTAGATGAATTCACTGAAATTGCCATCGCTTCAATGTTTGCCGGCTTGAGCTATTCCAAATTAAATGATGAATTTAAAAAGGAATGGGGCATTGACTGGGACAACATAATAATCCTGAAATACCACATGTCAAGCGACATCCTCAAGATGGAGCCTTCAAAAGAGAAATGCAAGCTGATGGATGAGGAATTTCAGGAATACGGCGCCAAGGCATTCGCACTGGCAGACATACTCAGGGAAAATGGATTCAGGGCTGACCTAATCAACCCCCTGGACGACAGGGTAAGCCTCAGAGCAGTTGCAATGCAATCCAACGAGGCAATCATTACAAGAAGCAACATGTGCATGTTCAAGGAAGGATTGAACCTTGGATTTTTCATGATCAAAACATCAATCGAAAACCTGCCATTCAAGACGGTCAACGAGCTTGAATGGGTTGGGGATTACTGCTCCACCTGCGGAGTGTGCATAGACAGGTGCCCCGAAAAAGCATTCGACGAAAACGGAAAGTTCTTAAGAAAACTCTGCACAGCCCATCGTGAAGGGTGCAGCAAATGCATAGATTACTGTCCGTTCTATAAGAGAGGATATGATAAAGTTAAAAAAAGATACGGGAGAATGAAAAAATGAATGATAAGATAGCATTGGTATCATGCAGCGGACTGAGCCCATTGGGACTGGTCGTAAGGGCTGCAAGCGTTGAACTTGCATTGGAAAACGAGAACATTGTAGCGGCATGCATAACAGAGTATTCAGCTCAGCCGAACAACTGCTCACCGATACTGGAAGACGCAAAAATAGTGACAATCACAGGATGCGGAGACGATTGCGCCTCAGTAATCCTCAATGACAAGGATGTTGAAGTGGTTAAAAACATTTCCGCTGACGCTGTGGTGAAAACATATGATTTGAACCCATTGGATGCCGTCAGACTTGATGATGACGGTGAAAAGGCAGTGTCAATATTGAAGAAGTATATTCTAAAAGAATTGGAAAAAATATAAAAAAGGGAAAATATTTTTAATCGGATAGGTAATAATATTCTCCTTTTTCTTTCTGCTCACGGTCCTTGTAACTGTCGAGCTTGTTAACCCTAGGCCTCTTGGTTTCCTTATCCCTTCTGAATGTAATGTTTAAGTTGCCTAGAAACTCGTTCATTGCATTTCTAAGGTCAGTAGGCTTTGACGCATGACCGTTCAAACCAGGAGTGCCGTTGAAAACCATTGCCCTGTCGGAAATGTAGTCGATAAACACGATATCGTGATCCACAATCAATGATGCCGCATTTCTGCTTTCAACCATCTTGCGAATGACTCTTGCAGCAATCAACCTCTGCTCAACATCCAAAAATGCTGTCGGCTCGTCGAAAAGATAAATCTCAGCATCCTTTGATAAAGTGGCAGCTATCGCCAGTCTTTGAAGTTCCCCACCACTCAATCCTTTAACCGGCTTGTCGAGCATTTCATCCAATGTCAATGGGGTCATGATTTCGCTTTCAAAGATTTTGGATCCGAAACTAGGGGCATTCATGTATAAAAAGTCGCTGACTGTTCCCTCAAAGTTTGAAACGATGTACTGTGGCTTGTATGCGATTGTCACTTCCTCGTCAACCTCACCGGTGGTCGGCTCCTCAACGCCTGCAAGCATCTTTGCGAATGTGGTTTTACCTATACCGTTTGACCCGAAAGCGGTGACTATTTCATCATAGAAGATTTCACCCTCATCGGCAGTCAGGCTGAAGCCGTCATATTCCTTGCTCAGGTCGCTGTATGATGCAAGGGCATCTCCCTCATCCTCTGGGGTTGGCGGGCGGATAGTGAACTCAATCGGGTTTCTTCTGATTCTAACGTTTTCCTCAGCCAAAAATCCATTGATGTAAGCGTTGATTCCTATGCGCACTCCTTTTCTTCCGGACACTACACCGTATCCTCCAGGCTGTCCGTATAATATGTGTATGTTGTCGGACAATGCGTCAAGTGTTGCAAGGTCGTGCTCAATCACTAGCACGCTCTTGCCTTCCTCTGCAAGTGAGCGTATGACCTTCACTGCATTGAGCCTTTGTGAAACGTCAAGCCAGGATGTCGGCTCGTCGAAGTAGTAGAAATCTCCTTCCCTTAAAACGGTTGCTGCTATTGCAACCCTTTGAAGCTCTCCTCCACTGAGGTTTTCCATGTTCCTGTCAAGAACGTTTTCAAGCTGAAGTTCCTTTGTTACGTAATCCAGCTTGTCCCTTTCATTAACGTTGCCAAGAAGGTCTTTAACCTTGCCCTTAACCACCTTAGGCAACTTGTCAACCATTTGCGGCTTGAGGATTGTTTTGATGTTTCCCTCGGATAGGTCCTGGAAGTACTTCTGAAGGGATGAGCCCTTGTAGTACTCAATCACTGCATCCCAGTTCTCAGGCTTGTTTTCAAAGTCTCCGAAGTTAGGAATGAGTGTTCCTGATAGGATGTTCATTATTGTGGATTTGCCTATACCGTTAGGTCCAAGCAGTCCGAGAACGGTTCCGGCCTCAAGATTTGGGAGTCCGAAGAGTTCAAACTGGTTTTGGCCGAACCTGTGAATAGGTTCGCCAGCCGCTTCTGGCAGGTTTATGATTGTAATAGCATCAAACGGGCAGCGGTTGGTACATATTCCGCACCCTTCACATAATTCTTCTGATATCAACGGTTTTTTAGTGTCTTCATCGATTACTATGGTGTCCTCCTCCATTCTGACACCCGGACAGTAATGTATGCAAAGATAATCACATTTTTTCGGTTGACATCTGTCCTTGTCTAAAATTGAAATACGAGTCATTATAATCACATGTAAAAATATAATCATTAATAATTATGTCGTTACTGATTAATTAAACTATTGTAAAAATTGCTGTTTGCGAGGATATTTTCAATGTTTCCGGTTTTGAGTGGTTGGGTTTTATGGAATTTTAATCGATTTAGGGTAAAGGTTTTAAATAATAAATTTGAAATTTTTAATTACATAAAAATAATTTTTAAGTTAAAAGTGATTAAGAATCAATAATTATGGGTGATTAAATGGATATTAAAAAATTTATGTGTTTAATTCTAACATTGGTTATTTTGATTTCTGCTTGCGGAGTTGCTTTTGCTGATTCAGGAGATTCTGGAAGTTCCGATTCATCAGATTCAGGTTCTTCTTCAGGAGGTTCAGATTCTGGTTCATCAGATTCAGGCTCCTCTTCCGGATCATCTTCAAGTTCCAGTTCAAGCTCTGATTCCAGTAGCAGCAAGGACACTTCCAAAAGTACGGATACTTCTAAAAGCAGCTCTTCATCTTCCGGTTCCAGTTCCTCTTCAGGTTCCAGCAGTTCAGGATACTCATCAAGTAGCAACTACGGTTACTCCTCAGGTTCCAGTTCAGGCTCTTCCGGATATTCATCAGGCAGTTCTGCAGGTTCAGCATCAGCAAGCAGCGATGCAACCACAACCGATGATGTTGTAAACACTACCACAAACCAAACAAACAATGTGACCAACAACACTGCAAACAATACCAATGTGTCAGCGCCTCAAGATCAAGGATTCAATCTTGGCGACAACATGATGGTTGTTGTATTGGCAATTGCGGCAGTTATTGTTGTTATAGCAATAATTTTGGTGTACTTTAAATTGTAATTGAGATTTAAAGGCATGTGATTTCATGTCTTAATCTCTACTATCTATTTTTTTCGTAAAACTTTTAAATGATTAATTTCATAATGTTATTTGTGATAAGATGAAACAAGTGATGATTGTAAGGACAGATTTAAAGATGCGCAAGGGCAAAATCGCTGCGCAATGTTGCCATGGTGCCATTGGAGCATACAAGAAATCTCCTGCTGACAAGATTAGAAAATGGGAGAATGAGGCCTATGCAAAGGTTGTTCTTAAGGTTAAGACTTTGGAGGAATTGACTGAGCTTAAAAAATTGGCCGACGAGAAGGGAATTGCCAATTATCTTGTGGTTGATGCCGGACGCACTCAGATACCTACATCAAGCGTTACAGTTTTGGCCCTCGGGCCTGATGAGGATGAAATACTTGACGAAGTGACTGGGGATTTGAAGCTATTATAACTCAAGTGTCATTTTAATCAAAGCTATTTTTAATTAAACATAGGTGTGATTATTATCATAAAACAGGTCGTTAAGATTGGGGGAAGCCTATTTCCAAAACATGCCATAGAACTTGCAAGACAGCTGGAAAACACCAACTCTGCAATAATACTTGGAGGAGGGGAGTTTGCAAACCTGATACGCAAATACGATGATGAAATGAACTTCACAGAAGAGGCCAACCACTGGACAGCAATAGATTGCATGGACATCACAGCAAAGCTCGTGAATGACAAGGTTGACTCGACCGGACTGGCATATACAATCGACGAGGTTAAGGAATTGTCCGATGATGGTTTGACTCCAATATTCATTGTTTCAGACTTTTTAAGAAGCGAAGATCCATTCGAGTGCAGCTGGGATGTGACTTCAGATTCGATTGCAGCCTATGTGGCGCACCTCCTAAATGCAAACCTTTTAATAGTAACAAATGTAAATGGTATATATACCCAAGAACCGAAAGAGCCAGGTTCAACATTCATAAGTAAAATCGATGCAAAAACTTTACTAACTTTTCAAGAGTCATCGATTGATGTAATGCTGCCGTCTCTTTTATTAAAGTTCGGGTCTGATTGTTATGTTGTGAATGGGAAGTACCCAGAAAGGGTTTTGTCTTTAATAGATGATAATATAAATGATTATAACTTCGATTACACACATATCATAGGTGATTTAAAATGAAAGAAGTAGAATGTATTAGTTGTAAACAAGAAATTCCACTAACTGGACCGTTCGTAGAATTCGAATGCCCAATCTGTGGAGCAAAAATAGCAAGATGTGAAAAATGCCGTACCTTTGGTCACGCTTACAAATGTGAATGCGGTTTCGAGGGACCATAAGTTTAAAATAATGGAGGAATTAGAATGGGTGAAGTATTAACCACTATGAAAATCATGCCAGACAGTCCTGATGTGGATTTAGAAGCTATCAAAGCAACTATTGAAAGTTCAATGCCAGAAGGAGCTAAACTTCATGAAATGAGTGAAGAACCAATTGCATTTGGTTTAGTTGCAATTATCTTACAGTTCATCACTGAAGATGGTGAAGGCGGATCTGAACCTGTTGAAGAAATGGTTCAAGGCATTGAAGGCGTTGCCAGTTTCGAAATTACTGGTGTCGGAAGATTAATGTAAATTTTTTCTTCCTTTTTTACTCTTTTTTTTAGTTTTACCAAAATATTTATATACTTTTTTGCACTATTATTATATAACACGTGTTAAGTGTTAGGTCATAGAAATTTAGGTGTGCCTAAAAATTTAGAAACATTTATATACTATGACAAACAATCTTTTATACAAGTGACATAAATTTAGGCATGCCTAAATTTTCACTTAAACAAGACATATTATTAGTCGAATAATGGTTGAATTATCTCACACTTTTACTCTCACAGGTAACTATTAGAACTTTTTATCTGATAAAATTTTCTAATGGGAAAAGTGAAAAGATTTTCAACAATAATAATACAATCTCCAAAATATAAATATAGTATTAAATTAGCTTTCCACAATTTTCTAATTTAATACACAGGAAAATTTATCTGCCAAAAATTTTCCAAAAAACAAGTCGTGGTGTTTATTAACTCTCCTCAACCAAAATAAACACCAACTACTCTATTTTTAAAAATAATTATGAAAATTATTGACTTTTATAATATTACTAAAAGTAAGAAATCGGATTTTCGATTACTTACCACTTTTCCGTGGACAATTTATAAAATACTATATCTTCACCATCAATAATAAAATTAACTTTTGTTCGTATAAAACTTATAAAAAAGTTCCTATACTTATCGATTTCCAGCACTGAAACTTTAATTTAATCTCTATTTCCAATTAATCATATTTTGAAAATATGAGAGTTATTAATTCAACACTTTTCCCAGAATGATTCAATGAAATAAATTATTCCCTGAATGAACGTGGAGTAGTTGATCTTGGAATATCCTTATGGAATTCAAGAGCCAAATCCATGATTTCCACTGAGATATCCCCCATTCTTTCGAATGATTTCACAACACGTGATATGTAAATATAATAATTCGACATTTCAACATCATCAAAAGAAGTTTCAACCATCTGATTAGCTATGAGATTCATGGCTTTCTGTTGGTTTTCATGAATTTTTTCTTCCGTATCCATCAAATCTCCACGTAATTCTATACTACCTTTAATAAAAGCATCAGTTGCATATGAAATAGACCTTTGTGAATATTTATGCATTTTTTTTAATATCTTTAAAAGTTCATCATCAACGGGGGACTTCTCATTGATAACAAATTTTGCAATATGGCCGGAATAATCCCCAATGCGCTCGTAATTGTATGCTGCCTCGCTGAATAACAAGATTTTAGAAAGTTTGGAATGAGGATCAACATCAACAACAGTTTCAACAGAGGAACGAACTTTTTCAAACATGTTATTTGTTGTAAAATCTAATTTTAAAGCTTCTTCCGCTAATTTCTTATCATTATTTAAAATAGCATCAAAAGACATTTGGACCTGTTCCTTAACATGTCCGCTCATGCTGCCTAACATGTTTTCAATTAAGAAAAAGGCGGAATGCTGTTTGATGTTAAAAATTGGATTTGAAGAACCATATTTTTCATCATATTTATTTAAATCAATGACATATGCCCTTTTGACAATGTCTTCTTCAATCAATGGTTTAAGTAACTGAGTAACATATCTACGGCTAATTCTTAATTTATCTGCAATTTCATCTTGAGTAGAAGGTTTATCATAAAAAATAACATCCAAGATATCTTCTAATGTTTTATCACTCCGTGCCATAAAATCCTCTCCAATATTTAAAATAAAAAATTAAATAAACAGTGACTGTTTTATCTGTATTTTATATACTCAATATCCATTCCTCATTTAATTTAATTAATATGCATTATTCATCTTTAGGATAATCCAGATTTTTTGAATGCAAATATTTTCATATTCACTTAATTAAAACAATGATTTTAGACTTATTTAAACTTTGCTAAAATGTGAATTTTCATTCATAAAAAGTGAATCAAATTAATTGAAAAAAATATTAATAAACTTAACAATTCCAATAATGAGAATAGAAAATAATGAAAAATATATTTAAATGAAACAAAAAAATGTAAGAGTTTTAATATGTCTTGAATAAGAAATAGGAAGAATCATAGGCAATATTCATCACAAATACTCCTTAAAATCATTCTCAAAAAAAATACTTTATTATATCTTAGTTTAAAATCAGACCACTATTCAAAAACGTCCATTAATGTTAAGATAAAAAAATTGCTATTAATTAATATTTATATCACAATATATAATATTCAAAAGGAAATTTCCACCCATTTAACTGTGCTTTTTTTGACAATTGTTGCAATGTATATCGGTCCAATTGAAATAACCCCTACAAAAGGGGTTACAGTTTCAGTAATGCCCTTGTTATACACAATGATTTTAGGCTTAATATGCTACCTTGCAAAACCAATAAAATGGATCCAAAGAAAACAATCCAGAATTGCTGAAGGTGCCATAATGCTTTTCATTGGAATTTTAATCGCAAAATTAGCAATATCCAGCGGTCAATCAATACATTTATTATTGGAAATGGGGCCTGCATTAATGTTACAGGAGTTAGGGCACCTTGCAACAATTTTAATCGCACTTCCTGTAGCCTTACTTTTAGGATTTAAACGAGAATCAATTGGCTTGACAAATTCCATTTGCCGTGAACCTGAAGTTGCAGTTGTTGTTGACAAGTATGGATTTAATTCTCCTGAAGCAAGAGGGATATTTGCACTATTCATAGTCGGAACAATAATTGGAACTGTATTCATTTTTTAACAAGTATTAGTGTTTCAATTCTACCATTACATCCTTTTGCATTTGCAATGGCAAGTGGAGTAGGCAGTGCAAGTATGAATGCTGCTTCTCTTGGACCCACACTTGCGGCATTTCCCGGTTTAGAAACTCAAATTGAAGCATTTGCAGGATTCAGTAATTTGTTGTCCTTTTCTGCGGGAATATATATCGTCATGTTTTTGGCTCTGCCATTCACTGAAAAATTATATACAATTTTAGAACCAAAAATCGGAAGAAAAGATATAACCAAAAATGAGGAAGAATGAATGTCTGATTTAATCGATGAAATAACTGAAATGACATCAGAGGGCATTTTAAATTGGATTTTGCTTTTAACCATATTTTCAATTATCACAGTAATTGGTAATTGTGCGGGTTATAAACATCCATATCAGATTCTTTAGGTGGAATAGTGATTTTATCATCTATTGTCCTTTTAAGCGTTTTTTTAGAACGAAAATTACCAATTAAAATTCCATCAATTATCTTTATTATTATAATAGGCATTATTGTAGCATTTCCCGCAATGCCTACTTCACATTTTGTTTTATATTATGTGTCTCAAATTGAAATTTTATCAATAGGTACAGTTTTTATAGGGTATGTTGGAATTGGCCTGATCGGAAATGAAACTGAGTTTAAAGAAGACAGATTGCGCGTGATTATATTTACAATATTAGTTATTTTATCTTCTTATATGGGATATGCAATGGTAGATATGTTAGTTTAGTGAGCGGTGTGTTTCAGTCTGGCATTCATTTTTAATATATGAAAACAACTCTAAAACTCAATTGGCTTTGGATTGTGATGTTTGGTATCATCATCCATTTTGCTGTTAGCATTGAGGAGTCATCCATCATAAGCTGAAATTGTTCAGGTTAATTAATATCGCAGAATACCTGGGAAATTTAATGTTCACATTCATGTTGAGTATACAATTGATAAATTACAAATCATGTTAATTTTGGAAAAAAGAAAATTACCGCGAAGTTACTTTTCAAATGATGCTTATTTTTTCTTCAGCAAAAAATCTGTTCGTTTTTTAGGTATTTTTTTATTTTTTTATTAAATGCCCCATCATTTATTATTCACATTATAGGAATTTTATTTCACTAAATAGTAACACTTAAATAATATAAAAAAAGACTTTCAAATTGTAGGAGAAAATCAGATCCTACATTTAATCAATTACAAAGAGGCAAAATAAATGAAAAAGAACCATAGAATTGCAGTTATTGTTATTGCAACCGTGTTAATCATTATGAGTGGAATTTTACTATTTTCAGGATTTGGAAGCTCCGAAAGAATTGATATAGTAGGTTCCACATCTGTACAACCAGTAGCTGAAAAACTAGTAGAAGAATATAAAATTACTCACCCCAATGCAAACATTAATGTTCAAGGTGGAGGATCTAGCGTAGGCATTAAAAGTGCCCATGAAGGAAGCGCAGAAATTGGTACAAGTTCAAAAGAATTGGACGATAATGAAAAAGAAGGATTAAAAGAATATGAACTTGGTCAGGATGGAATTGTATTAGCTGTTAACAGAAATAATGATGTATCAGATTTAACTAGTACCCAATTAAAAGACATATTTTCCGGAAAAATCACCAACTGGAAAGAAGTTGGTGGAAATGATAGTAAAATCCATGTTATAGTCCGTGAAGAGGGATCAGGTACTTTAGATGCATTTAAAAGTATTGTAATGGGAAATACAAAAATCAAAAGTGATGCCATTGTTCAAAGTTCAACTGAAGCTGTAAAACAATCTGTCAAACAAGATGAAAACGCTATTGGTTTTGTTTCATTCGCACACATGTCTGATGATGTGAAATCTTTAAGTATCGAAGGAGTAGCTCCAAGCACTGAAAGTATCGCAGACGGTTCTTATGAATTAAAAAGACCATTTTTATTCCTTGTTAAAGGAGAACCATCAGGTGATCTAAAAGACTTTATCGACTGGATAAATAGCACTGAAGCAGATAATGTTTTAAAAGGAGAAAAAATTATCAAATCAAAATAAATAACCCGACAACAGGAATTTAAAAAATAAATATGATAACTAATGTTTTCATTATATTTTTTATTCTTAATTTTTTTATACTGGAGGGATTTAACATGTCTAAACTTACATCTGAAACAATAATGGAGAAATCATTGTTTATTATTGCATTATTCTCTTGTTTGGTGATTTTACTTATAATAAGTTTTATATTTATCGAGGCTTTCCCTGCAATACAGGAATATGGAATCGCCCAATTTTTATTTGGAAATATCTGGGCGCCAAATGAAGGGCAATTTGGTGTATTTGCAATGATAATTGGATCATTATATGTTACATTCATTGCACTTTTAATGTCAGTTCCTTTATCTCTTTCATGCGCAATATTTATGGCAGAAGTTGCAAGCAGTAAAGTTAGAAAGTTTTTAAAACCCGTTATTCAAACATTATCTGGAATCCCTTCTGTTGTTTTTGGATTTTTTGGTCTAATTTTATTAGTCCCATTTATAAGATCTCAATTTGGGGGAACTGGCTTCGGCATACTTACTGCAGCAATCATATTGTCCATCATGATTTTGCCGACTATAATTTCGGTTTCTTATGATTCATTAAGAGCAGTTCCGCAGGATTACAAAGAAGCATCTTTAGGTTTAGGAGCAACAAACTGGCAAACAATTCGTAGAGTTGTTTTTCCATCAGCACTGCCGGGCATTATTACCTCAATTATTTTAGGAATGGGCAGGGCTGTGGGTGAAACATTGGCTGTACTAATGGTCATAGGCAATGTTGCAAAAATACCAGCATCGATTTTAAGTCCTGCTAGAACTTTGACCTCAAATATCGCATTGGAAATGAATTATGCAATCGGCATTCATTATAATGCTTTATTTGCTACTGCAGTCGTGCTGTTTATAGTAATTATTTCATTGTTAATTATTGCAAATCATATTCAAAGGAAATACAGTATGGATATTGGTGGAGGAACATTATGAATACAAAAGGAGGTATGAAAAATGAATTTTAATTTTATATCTGCAAAAATTTCTCAAAAAATAATGAATTCAATATTTCTACTTTCAGGAATTATTACCTTAACAATTCTGGTAATTATTTTAGCATATATTTTAATTAAGGGCCTTCCGGTAATAAATTTAGAATTTATTTTCGGTCAAGTTGAAAATCAG
Source organism: uncultured Methanobrevibacter sp. (assembly GCF_902774605.1). Taxonomy (GTDB): domain Archaea; phylum Methanobacteriota; class Methanobacteria; order Methanobacteriales; family Methanobacteriaceae; genus Methanocatella. The sequence goes on along the minus strand of NZ_CACYJE010000010.1, from coordinate 16,727 downwards.
GGTGCATCAGGCGGGATATTTCCAATAATCGTATCAAGTTTATATGTAACTTTGCTTTCAGTTTTAATATCCACTCCATTGGGAGTAGGTGCTGCTATTTATATGGTGGAATATGCAAATGATGGAAAATTAACTAGGATAATACGTTTTGGAGCCGAAATATTAGCTTCAATTCCTTCAATAGTGTATGGTTTGTTTGGATTATCTTTTTTTGTCATATTTTTAAATTTGGGATGGTCCATATTTTCAGCCAGTTTAGTTTTAGCTATTATGGGGATTCCAACAATATTTCAAGTTTCAGAAGTATCTATACGCTCAGTGCCAAGCATATATGTAGAAGGAAGTTATGGATTGGGCGCTACAAAATGGCAGACCATTTATAAAGTTGTCCTGCCTGCAGCACTTTCCGGAATTGTCACTGGAATAATATTGGGAATGACAAGAGCAATTTCTGAAGCAGCCGCTGTAATGTATGCTGTAGGCTCATCCATTACCATGCCAATTTCAATACTCGATCCGGGTAGGCCATTGCCGCTTCATTTGTATATTTTAGCAACTGAAGGCATTTCTTTACCTAATGCCTTTGGAACTGCAGCCGTTCTAGTGATTATTGTATTGATTATTACATTTTTAACTAATTATTTCACAGAAAGATATCAAAATAAAATGATGGGAAAATAAATAAAGTAAGGAGATTTAATTATGGAAAAAATTACTGTTGAGCATTTAAATACTTATTTCGGAGATGCTCATATTCTTAAAGACATAAATTTTAAAGTAGCTGAAAACACAGTCACTGCATTAATCGGTCCATCAGGTTGTGGCAAATCAACTTTTTTAAGGTCAATTAATAGGATGAATGATTTAATACCAGCATTTAAATGTGATGGAACTCTCCTTCTTGATGATGAAGATGTTTATGCTCCTGAAATGGATGTTGTGGATTTGAGAAGAAAAGTAGGAATGGTTTTTCAAAAACCCAATCCTTTTCCAAAATCCATTTTTGAAAATGTAGCTTATGGTTTAAGAATTCATGGAGAAGAAGATGAAGATTTTATAAAACAAAGAGTTGAGGAAAGTTTAAAATCAGCAGCAATTTGGGATGAAGTTAAAGATAAACTTGATAAATCCGCAATGGGATTATCTGGAGGTCAACAACAAAGATTATGTATTGCAAGGACGATAGCCAATAATCCTGAAGTTATTTTAATGGATGAACCCTGTTCTGCTCTAGATCCAATTTCAACATTAAAAATTGAGGATTTGATTCATGAACTTAAAAAAGGTTATACAATCATTATTGTAACGCATAATATGCAACAGGCATCAAGAGTTTCAGATTACACTTCCTTTTTCTTAAATGGAGAGATTATTGAAAGTGGAAGGACAGAACAGATATTTGTAAGTCCAAAAGAACAAAAAACAGAAGAATATATAACCGGAAGGTTCGGATAATAAATTAAATTAAGGAGGTATAATAATGAATGAAAAATCTCCAAGCATCACATTTCAAAATAGAATTAACAATATTAAAGAAGGTTATGAAGAATTAGGAAATTTAACCATTAAATTAACTGGAACTGTTGTCAGATTGCTTGAAAACTATGATGAAACAGATTTTGAAAATATTGAAGAATGTTCTACTACAATAGATATTAAAACAATTGATTTAGAAAGAGAATGTATTAAATTCATGGCTACAGAACAGCCTTTAGCTAAGGATTTGATGTTTATCGAATCAACACTTCGGGTAATAAGCCATTTTAAAAGAATTTCTCATTTATGTTTAAAAATTGCTAAATTAATTAAAAACATTCAATGTGCAGACATTCCTGAAAAAATTCTTAAAGAATTGGAGTGTATGGGAGATTATACCTTGATTATATTAAAAAAATCGTTCTTTGTATTTTCAAATCAGGATTTGGATAAAGCAAAAGAATTACCTATTGATGATGATAGAATCGATGAGATGTATGACTCAATTTTAAATGAAGTTACCGAAAATATGATTAAAAATAATGAGTTGATTCCCTATTTTGTTGATGTTATTTTTCTGGCCAGATACTTTGAGAGAATTGCAGATAAATCAGTTAGCATAGGATCTAGAACAATATTCATGTTAACATTGAGAAGACCAAGTATTGATGATTGAATTTTGAATAATTTTATTTCTAGTGAGTATAAATCTTTCATTCACTTAAATTTTTTTTATATTTCATTACTAAAATTTCAAAACTGCCAACAGTTATAATCAAGATTCCAATTAGGAATGCATATAAGTTTGATATAAATATTAAAATTATTGCGATTCCCGAAATTACCAATGTTCCATCCATTATTAACAAGACAAAAGATTATTGCAATTTGATTTGGCTTGAAAATTTAAACTTGAAGGGCGAGTATAAATCAACCATCTTAAATTATATTAAAGAAAAGTACCCTGATTTATTTCCATTATATGATTTGACATATAATAAAAAAGATAGGAGCTATTGGAAGAGCCTGAATAATGAAATTAAGGAATACTGCGAAAATCAAGGATTGCTGTATCTTAGGGATAATGACTCTATCATACAACCTTTTGATGAACCTCCAATTGTTGTAAATTATTTCTATCATGAAGAAATAACAAAAACTGCAAAAAGAAAGACAGATGCCATTAGCTATTCAAAACTCACATTCTGAAACGCTTCATATATCTCAGTCCAAAATCATATTTGATTTCCAAAATCACTGCCGTTAAGTCAATATCATCTAAGGAAATGAAAACAAAAAAAGTAGCTATTGAATTTCTCAACATTAACATCGAGTATTATGCAGGCAAGAGGTTACGAACTTTAAAACAATTCGTATAAAACATATGATAAAGTTGTCATACTTATGACAAAACAAAAATTCTAATAAAAAATTTATTTTTTAGTAATTATAAAATTTTTGGATGGCACTCGTAACTTTTATTATTTAATTTATATAAATAATATAATAAAAAATATAATAAATATTATTTATGGAAATGATAATATGGGTGTTACTGATTTTATTAAAACTAGATTATTGAATAATCGTGTGGAGCAATATAACACTAAACGTAGCTATTGGGGCGAGGATGAAAGACAGCCTAGAACTGACGGAATAAATACAGGTCTTGATTTTGTTGATGCACTTCCACCAGTAATCAATAAGACAATAGCTAATGCCAGATATGCTGTTAAACTTGACGGTTACACTTCAGGTGTTTTGAAAAACAGAATTGATAAAGCTAATGTTAATATTGTTCTTGTGGATAAGGAAAACAAACTATCTGCAGAACAGAAATTTACTTTAATCTTATGGGCAAGGAAAATTGACATCAGCCAGGTTGCTAAAAATATTCTGCAAGGTGGAATGGTTGATGGTGAAGGTTTAATAAAACCAGTTCAGCGTTGGGACAAATCCATAGGTAAATATATTAAACCTATCTTTTTAGAAATTGGTGCTCACGGCTATGGATTAAAGAAAGAGTTTAATGATGATAATGAAGTGCAGCTATACTTGCATGAGATGCCTAAAGATATTGTTAACGGATCTCCAGAGGAGTTCGATAATTATGTTAGTGTTGAAGAGGGAACATTAACGGTTAAGTATGAACCTGAAGAGGTTATTAACTTCATGTACAATGAGATTTACTGCGAAGCTCAAAGTATTATCCTTAATTGCCTTGATGATATATACCACAAGTGCAACTTGGAGCGTAATCAAGTGGAACGTATTAATAAGGATAATATCATTGAAGTAAAGCCATCACTTGACAGTAACGGTCAGCCTATTGTCACTGAACTTTCAGCTACTGCAAAGGAAAATCTTTATGCTGATTACGGAACAACTGTTGATTCAAATGTAGCTATTGTACCTCCGGGAATTGAATCTAAAATACTTGGTGGTAACAATTATCAATCTGACTATACTAGGCAAACTGAAATCTTTAGAAATAATATTTTAAGGACATTCGTAACTCCTCAGTCTCAAGCAGGTAATGAGAAATCTAATCAGAACGTGGCGGAGTACATTAACGATTCAGCTATTACAGGTTTCATTGTTAATGTAGCTAATGATCAGAAATGGGTGTTAAAGTATTGTAATGAATTATTAAATCGCCAGTTGGAGTTAATGGGCATTAGTGAATCTTTAGATATTTACTTCAGCTATTCAAGAGATGATGTATTAAGATATATTATGGAACTTTCTTCTGAAGGTGATGAAATCTATAAAAATTACTTAAGTAACTTTGAAGAGGAACAGCCTGTAGGTGAGAGAATTTTAACTGATAGTGGTGTTGAAATATAATAAAGATTTATATAAAATAAATAATAAAATATATAATAATTAATATAATAAAATGTGATAACCATGAGGCATGAACTTTTTGAAGTTGGATCATACGACTATTCTGACCTGGATGAAAGACTCGACAAACCAGTTGAGTGGACGGAAGATGATCTTAAACTAATAGCTGAAAACTACCGTGGAGGAATTCCACTCACTTCAGAACATGACAATATCTATGTTGGGATTGGAAATAATATTGAATACGAGGAAGGAAAGCTATTCCTTGAAATTCCAGATGAACTGGATATGGAAGGCAAAGGCTTATCTCCTAAAGTTGATGTCTTATTGAAAGATAATGGAGATTCATTTGGAATTGATACTATGAGTTTAATAGATGTTGGAGTTACCAAACACCCAAGAAAAATTAGATTGTTGAATTCTGAAATAACAGGTGAAACTGGAGCTAGTGGAAATCCGGAACCTCCTGCACCACAGCCTCAACCTGCACCATCTAAAGATACTAATGTAGCCACTTCTTTATTATTCGAAAAACTTCAAGGTAAAGATGCAGAGATTGGAAAGCTTCAGGATGAAATAAATAATCTAAAAGAAGAATCCAAAAAGTACGATGAGATTAAAAAAGCTATTGAAGAAAATAAGGAATTCATTGACAGTAAAGATGATATCTTAAAAGAATTGTCTGAACTTAGAAAAGCTGAAAATGAAAGGAAAATAAAAGAGTACGAAGCTAAATATAATTTCAACTATAATGAGAACGCTCAGGATAAAGAGATTATCGATAAGCTATTGTCCGGTGACGTTGATATGGAACTTATGGAAAAGCTTGCTGAAAGAAGAATAAAAATTGAAGCAGCTAATGACGGTTCCACTCCCGGTGGTAGAAATCCCGAAAACTCTGGTGAAACAGGTGAAACAGGATCAACTGGTGGAAGCGATGATGAAAACGCTCCTTCATTTACAACTCGTGAGGAATATAATAAAATCTTAAAGGATATGGGATTCAATAGAACTAGAATATAGCTATGATGGTGTTTTATGCTTTTTCCACCGGAGCTAGTTTTTTTCATTGAACGCTCGTTATTGAAATAAGGTGGGAAGTGTTTGTGGTGTTTCACTTCCCATCCCCCTATTTGCATTGTAACCCTTAATGCCTAATTAATGGGGGACAAGCCCCCCATTTAATTACCCAAGAATGCCAATGCAAAATAAAATCAAGTTTATCAAAACTTAACCTCGAACCGACCGCTAAAGGGTCGGTTCTTAAATCTGACAAAATTAATTATTCCTTCATATACCTATTGCGACTCATTTCATTCGTCGCAACCTGTCCATCAGAGATGGACAGCTTATTTTTAATACACTCTCTATATACGGAACCGGCCGGCGAGGGTCGGTTCCTCACTATAGTATATGCTCACCAATTCTTTACACCAGGCCTACACACACGCCTCCCTTACGGTCGGCGTGGTTCCGGCCTGGCGAATTGGTTCGCTTATAACATGATGTGAAAAATATTATAATGACTATTAATTATATAGTTAACATCATATTTTAGAAGCGAACTATTGGGATTGAAATCTCCTTGTTTGATTTTTAACTTGGCAATATACTGTACGGTTTCCGGGTTTAGAAAAGTGCAATATGGCTTGTTTGTCTTTTTTCTTTTGAGTTTGCATGTACAGACCACATTGTCAGCATTTGCCAAAAACTTGAAAGCATCTTCAATAGTGCTTTTCTTATGATAGGAATAAGTTCCATTGCAGAACATTTCATTGGTCATCGACTTTGCCTCACATCTTGAAGCCCCACTACTTGTCATGGCCAGAATCCATGCTTTCATATCCTCATCAGCGAGATTTAAAGCTTTTCTGATTTCTTCTTTTGTAAGCAAGTCTTCATAGCTTATGCAATCATTTTGGCTAATGATTTTAGTGTTTACTGGAGGTATGAACGGAACATCCACCCGATTGTATTTATAGAAAGTTTTTATTTTGGTTAATGTAGATGCGATTGTGTTTCAGATATGATTTTCAACCAGGTGTTGCTTAAATGAATTTAACCTATCAAATAATTTAAGTTGAGTTAATGGAACATGATTTTCCTGTTCATCAATTGCTTCATTCAGGAGCTGATTTAAACTCATATTATGGAAATTCCTGTACTTGCTAAAAGCAGTGTTGTATGACTTGATTGAACCTTTTGAATGACCTGCCAACTTATGAAAATCAGCAATAATTTCTAAATCCTCACTATACATTAATAATCTCCCTCATCAATTTCAAAAAAACATTTTTTCTAAAATGTTAATGACAAGAAAAGATTATACCTAATCGATAAAAAAAGAATAAAGTGATATTAAATCACTTATTTAACAACAATTTTTACTTTTTTACTTGATGCCTTGTAAAGTTTATTTCCTTTGAATTTAATAACTGCTGTATACTTGCCTTTTTTGGTTAACTTTTTAAGGTTGAAAGTTGCTTTACCTTTGGCATTGGTTTTGGCAGTATAGGTCTTTTTACCTACTTTAATGGTAACCTTAACTTTATTCACTGCCTTTTTACCAGCTTTCAAAGTAATACTATATTTTTTAGCTTTTTTAAAGGTAGCTTTCTTTGCAGTTATTTTTGAAGGCGCTTTGTTAACTGTGACTTTAGCACTTCCAGATGAAGGAGCATACATATCATTGCCTTCAAATGAAAACTTGAAATTATAACTTTTTGGAGTTAATGATGATAAAACCATTATAATTTGACCATTTTTATCAGTTAACTTATTTTGACCATTGACATTGACCTTAACATTACTGAGAGGTTTGCCATTTGCTTTTAAACTAATGATTAACTTGTTATTGGAGCCATAAGCAATTGTAATGTCTTTGGCAGTTAAACTTGTTTTGATTCTATCATCAACAACAGTTATGAGTGATTTTACTTCACTTGCATTGTGCTTGGCATCCTCTGCATAATAAATTTGAGCAATATAAACATTTGGGGTTAAAGACAAATCAATAGTTGCTTCTCCATTACTATTAGTTATAGGGAAATATTCTTTACCGTTTAAAACTACATATAAAGTTTGATTTGAAAGTGGATTTCCATTGCCTTTCAATATCAATGACAGTTTTCCTTTTTTATAGCCTACAGTAATGTTATCTGATATGATTTGTGTTTTGATTTTTGGAAAGTCCAAATAAAAGAAATCACTTGATGCAGAGTAATTGTCGCTTCCGTTATAGCTTACATAAACATCAACTTCGCCAATGAGATTGCTTAAAATAAATGAACCATTACCGTCAGTGACTGCAGTACCTTCAACACCATCAAGAATATAAGTAACATTGGCATTGCCAATAACTGTGTTTAGTTTGTTTTTTAAAGTAAATGTCACTGAGCTTTCATCGGTTACATATGTAAATATTGTATCTTTTTCAAATTGAGGATAATCCACATCAATACTGTCAACATCCCCTTCATAATTCAAATTAAGAGATTTGATTCCCTCATATTTGGCTTCAACGTGAATATTTTCATGGGTGTCGTTATGGGTTAAAACTGTTACACCCTCATCATCCGTGATTAATCTATCTACTAGGCTTCCCCAAAATGACCAGATAATCTCAGCACCTTTGATTGGTCTTCCAGATTCATCAGTCAAAACAGATCTAAAACTATACCTATCAATAATCTCTAAAACAAGATTGGTTTTAGGAGGGTCTTGTCTAAACACAGTGACATCTCCGGTGTTATTTACAAAACTACAAAATCCTTTCTTTGATGTGTCGAATACTCCATTAATAAAAACATCACTGAAAACAGAATTCCTGATATCCGCTCCACCAGACCATTTAGATAAATCAATGGTTACAATGGAATCTGCAGTAATATTTTCAAAAATACATTTGTTAAAAGTTAATTTAGAAGCAATTAAAGCATTGATACATGTATTATCCTGATGATAATCTCTGAATGTGCAATTAAAAAAATTATCTTCAAAATAGCCTCGACTAGGTATGCACCATTGGTTGTCAACAATTAGAGTTTGGGTTTCCAAAGGAAGATTAATAAAAGTACAATTTATAAAATTAAAATTACTGCTGAATTGGGCTTTAGTGCCGTCAGGATGGGGTTTAAAAATAATATTTTCAAAAGTGATTGAGGATTCCCCTTGGTGGGAACCTAACTGGAAATACCATTGAGGTTGAACAACAACATTGTCTCCACAGCCTAACACTTTAAAATTTTTAGAAACATCTGCTCCGATAAAATTGGTATAGTTGCCATCTGCAACATAAATCACTCCATTGTTACTAATTTGCGTAATGGATTGATCCAATCTATTAACTGCATATTCCCAACCTTGACTGGCGGATGAAAAATCATCATTATCCGAACTAGCATTAACATAGATTTTATCCATGCCACGATTTGTATCTTCGAGTGTGGAATCTTGTGAAACACTGATAACTTCATTATTTTCATCATTTTCTAAAGTTACATTTTGTGGATTATCAAAAACATTTTCATTAGCGCTAACAGACATGATGCAACATAAGAATATTAGAAAAATGGAAATGAAAAATAATTTATTGTTAAACTTCAATATTCATCACCTCCTAAGTAAATTTAAAAAAAATAGAAATGAAAAATAAGTGAAAAAAGAAGTTCACTTATTTAACAACAATTTTAACTTTTTTACTGGTTGCTTTATAGTTTTTGTTACCTGCAAATTTAATTACGGCATTGTATTTGCCTTTTTTGGTTAACTTTTTAAGGTTAAATATAGCTTTACCTTTTTTATTAGTTGTTGCTTTAAAGGTTTTTTTACCTACTTTGATTGTAACTTTAACTTTAGCAACTGCTTTTTTACCTGCTTTTAAAGTAATTGAGTATTTTTTAGCTTTTTTCTTAGCTTTGAATGTTGCTTTTTTAGCTGTGATTTTAGTAGCAACCGGAGTTACTTTTTTAGCAGGAGTATTTGGTTGGCTTGGTTTTTTATCATCACTTGGAGTGGTATTGGTTGGAGTAGTGTTTCCACTAGGAGTATTGTCTTCACTTTCAGTTTTTGGGAAAGTAAAGTTACTAGTTGCGTCTAATGCATTATATTCAGTACCGTTGTATTTTACTCCAACAGATACATCGCCAGTTAAACCAGAAGCAATAAACTGACCATTAGCATCAGTAGTTGCATTATAATCTTTACCATTTAAAGTGAAAGTAAAGTTAGTGTTTGGTACAGCTTCACTTAAATTATTTTTGACAGTAACAACAAGCATGGTTTTACCAGTCACATCAGTAACATTAGTAAATTGAACATTAAGAGTTTTAGCTAATGTTCTTAAATTTACACTAGCTTCAGCAACACCATAAGATTGAGCACGAGATTTTAAACCTTCATATTCTGCACACCATACATTCCAATCTGAACCTGCTAAATCATACACAGCAATACCCTTATCATTTGTATTGACAATTATTTTGAAGTTTGGGTCATGTGAAGGTGCAGTTATAATAATTGGTGCATTTTTAATTATATTTCCTTCATGATCTTCTAAAATAAGAGTTAAAGAGTCTCGAGTAGCTGTAATGGTAATTTTTGAATCTTCTGGAAGTACTCTGTATGGATTAACATCACCAATGTTATTTTCAAATGTTGAACAATTTTCTTTTTCAACATCAATTACTCCATTAGTAGTTACATTAGAAAATTTAGAATTAGAAATATTTATTCCGCCATTTCCTGCTGAACAACTAGACAATACAATAGAATCTGAAGTAATATTAGTGAAGTTACAATTATTTATATTACATTGGAAAAAATCAGTAATTTTAAAACAGGACTCCTCAACATCATAATCTCTAAAACAACAATTAGTAAAGTTTTGATAAGATACCTTATCTGGGAGAGAATCATATTGTCCTAAACCAGTGTCAGATGTAAAAGAAAATCCTACAAATGTACAATTTTCAAAATTTAAATTGCCATAAAAATTTGCAATTTTACTAGATTTAAAAATAATATTTTTGAATGTGATAGAAGAATCTTTATCTGATACTTTTGATCCGATTTTCAGTGCTGAAGTCGCCTTGAAAATAACACTATCACCTTCACCAGTAACAGTCATATTTTTATCTTTAAATCTGAATGCTGCAGCAGAAATAGTATACTCCCCATTTGAAACATGAATTACTCCATTTTCATCAAGATTATTTACTGCAATTCCAACATTATCTCCAGGATTTACATAAATTTCAGAGTCTCCCAATTTTTCATTATCAGAGGCTCCCAAGTTATCATTTGTATTTTCATTTAAATTTTCCTCAACATCAATTTCTTCAGAATTGACTTCTTCAAGACTAACATCATCATCTGATATTTCAATATTATCAGATACGTCTTCTGTTGCACTAGCAGAACCAATACAACATACTATAACTAAAAATAATGACAATATCATTATTTTTTTACTTAGTTTCAAATTTATTTCCTCCATTTTAAATTTTTTTGCAAAAAAATTTAGTATATTTGTAGAATATACTATTATACTTCAATTTTGAAGTTTAATTTTATAAATTTTCTAAACCATGAATAAAATATATCTTATTAAATAATTCAAATACTTGAATAAAGTATATTATTAATTTAATAAACTTAATTTTACTCAAATTAAAATATGTAAAATACATTATATAAATATAATTATTTTAAAAAAATAGAGTTTGAAAAATAGTTTAAAATAACCATTTTTCATTTAATTAATTAAATTTAGTATTCTTCTTGTTCACGTTTTTGCCTATAACCAACAATTAATAAACCGATTGCCAATAATATAAGGACAATTGTTTGGATATTGGCCATTTCATCAAGTTCTTCAATCTGTTTGGTTACTTCATAGGCTTTTGGATTATCTGATTGCTGTGACTGTCTTCCTCCAGCACCAGAAGATGAAGAAGCACTTGCAATATCAACACCTGAAGAACCATAAGTATACCTGGTAGAGTTAACATCCCCATTGTGTGCTTGTGATTTGCTAGGATTTGGATTGAAGCCATTGAAACCATTATTTTTTATTCCATTTCCTTTATTCAATCCATTCAGACCAGTTCCTTCACCAGTTCCAATGAATGATTGTCCTTCACCACTAAATCCTTGTCCTTCACCTTTACTTGGTGGAGTCAAATAATTCCTCAACAATCCATTATACTCATCATCACTCATCTGCTTAGGTAAAGTCGAACCATCAGTATTATTAACAATAATGTTTCCTTTACCTTTGTCTGTCATGATAATTGCGGCTTTATCTCCGCCGGCATATGCTGTTTTTAAGATATTATTCGCAATAATGGAATCTGAAACTTTAGTATTCCCACCTTTAAGAGCCACCGCATGCTGACCATTGGTGGTCACATTATTGTATTGAATGTTATATTTATGTGTCCCGCCTGTTTTTTGTGAATAGCTAATACCATAAACATTATCTCCTTTTTTAAATTTATTTACGGTATTGACGATTATAGTATTGTTCATTATCTTGTCATCTGAGTCCTGCACTTCAATTCCGGCAACTAAAGCCCATGAATTTGATGAAGCATAACCAGTAATATTAATGAAATTGCTCATTATATCAATTCTTGTAGGACCATAGAAATTATTGGAATATATTCCAAGATTAGGACCGTTACTATAACTAGTTATCCTATTGAAGGCTATTTGCACATTTGATGTTCCAGACACTTGTATTGGATAAGCGGCACCATTACCGTCATTGCCTCCTGTGCTATAAAGGGAGATATTGTTTTTATAAACAACTATCTCTTCAGACAAGTACAAATCCATACCATACAAATAGCTTGCAGATCCTTTTGGTGTGACTTTATCCTCTTCATAAATATTATTATATTCAATGATAGCATTGTCACATTTATAGATTAAGCAACCATCTAAAGTAGGAAGTGAACCAGTTCTTTTATTTGCAACAATATTAATATCATTATTGGACAATAATAAATATGGGCAGTTATCTGCTACGAACCCTGCAACAGAATCCATACTACTTCCAATAAATATTTCACCACTCCAATCAACATCCCTTAAAGGTAATTGGCAGTTAATTTTATTTCCGGAAACTTTAGCATTTTCCACATGAAATAAAACAACCCCATAATTATATCCAGTTGAACCGTAATTTCCAACGAAATTAATGGTATTGTTAATTAATTTAACATCAGTGATGTCATCATAGTCATTATTGCAGGTTATTGCAAATCCCGTACCTTGAGTTGGAACTTTGTAGTCTATATGCACATTGCTAACAGTTACGTTGTCTGCTTTGATGAATATTCCCGAATATTCGTTAGTTGGATATGTCTTTTTTAAAACGAAGTTTAGATTTGACAAAATAACTCCGTCAGCTTTAAGGCCAAATACAGTATCATAAAATACTGCATTTCTACCGGTTATTCTTGTGTTTGGTGAGTCAATGGTGATTGTGCCTTTATCTTTAAATGAACCGTCAAAGGTTAATGTTTTTCCACCATACTCTTTTTTCAACACGCCATCATCGTCAAAATACATTTTAAAGTTTCTTTGATTGACAATAATGTTGTCTGTTGATCTTAATTCTTCGGTATCGATATTAGAAGAAGAATAGGGTTCATCAGTATCATCTTCAACACTTTCAAGAGTTGTTTCTGTTGTATTGTCCGAATTAATTAAATCAATTTGACTATTATCTGAGGCAGAAACAAGACTAACACAACATAATAAAACTAAAAATATTGAAAACAATAACAGTAATCTATTAATTTTCAATTTAAATCCCATTCCTATTCTAAATTCAAAAATCTTGTATATTCTACGAATATACTAAATTCAATAAAGTGAAACTTATGACATGTGTGTCCAATCCACTTTATTAATATTATATTAGAGTTTATATGACTAATAAATGTTACTAATAAAATAAAACTTATTTTTTTAAAGATTGATAAATTAGTCAAATACATAAACTCCAATCACACCATTCTCATCAAACACTACACATATTCCAAAAAACAGAATGCCAAAGAGTAAAAGTACCAAAAGATTAATTACTAACATCTAAAATAAATCTAATATGAAAAAAGTTTCAAAGATTGTGTAAGTATCAGATAATTTGACATCTACTAATAAATTAAATAGTATATATGGAAATTAAACAGAGAGTAAAAAAACATTTTTCTCACAAAACTATCAAAATAATATTAACAAAACGTAGATATTATCTTCCTTTAGTTTATATTTTAGTTAATATTGGATTTATCGTTTCATCATTATATCCTAAAGGATTATATTTAAATTCCTATATCTATCCATTAATATTTGTTGTATTGCCCTATACTTGTTTCTTTTTACAAGTGATATATGATTACTTCTTTCAAAATAGTGATGAGGAATTCAAAAAAAAATTCTCAATAATTTATTTTATAATAGGATATTCATCAATGATATGTTTGCCATTATTATTAGGTTTTCATACATTTAATAACTTTAATCCGGATTTAACTTTTTATTATTTTGTGATTTTAATTTCATATTCATTTTTTGCTTCGTTGGTATGTAATACTCAATTAAAATATAGATTACTAATTAAATATCCAAATAATATCAATGAAAAAATATTGCAATCATTACTTCTTATAGGGATATTAATGTCTATTTCCATTTTAGCATCTCCTCAAATAATCATCTCTCTAACAAATACACTTAATTTAAACTTATCAGAAATGGGAACATTAACTAATATTGCAATTGCATTTGTTGTTTTATGTGCTACATTATCTGCTTTATCTTTCACATATTGCAGTACAATTAAAAATAATGATAATAAGAATTATTGTAAAATGAAAAAGAATGGTGAAGGTTTTTTTATTTCAACAATTCTATCGATGATTTCATTAATAGTTATTTATATTTTTTCATTGATGAGTCACGTGATTAATTTAACAAATATATTTAGATTAACCATAATAGATTTTATTTTTATAAATATTTACGCAATAGCTTTGATATTTTTAGTCAGTTTATCAATATATGTAATTTATTATATGGTTGTTTCAAGTTTTTCAACCTTAAAAATATTAGGTTTAATTGACTGATACAGGTTAATGTTGTATTTTGTAAATGAAAAATTTCATAGTTGTAATTTTGGGTGGATTTAAGAGTGGCCTATTTGTTGTTAATGTGTATAATTACAACTCACATGTTTTTATCTTTGTTTTACAAAAAGTAAATTTCAAATATTGAATCATTAATGTTAATATTACTTTTTTTATTATATTATTTATATAAATAAAGTAATAAAATATATTTATGACATTGATAAAAGAATTGCAGATTAATATCACAATGAGTAATTACAACCAAAGGAGCAGTAGCTATTCATCCAACTATGATTATATATACTTGGATTCACTAGCTAACAGTTCTTACGCCAGTTTATTCAGAAGTGATTTGAAAAACCTGAAGATCAGAACAAAAGATGGAACTTCATGTCCATTACTTTACTTGCCCAGTTATGGATCTCAAGCTGCAGCAATGCTTTCAAGAATTCCAGTTGGTAAGATTTCACAAACAACAAAGTTGATCCTTGAAGTTTACGATACCTCAACAACATTCACAAGCACTTTAACACCAGGTAATGATCTGTTAATGTTTGATGCAAACTATGATACATACTCAAACTTTTTCATGAACTACTCAGGTTTAAGCATCAACAATGACTCAACAGACAACGGTAGATTTTTAAGAGCTAAATTCGTTCCAAGCCTTGATGGTAGCTCTCCAACATCATTATTCACAACAGTTGCTTCAGGCCAATCATTATCAAACAATCGTGTTGTTATAGCAAGATTTAAAAGAATTACCGGTTGTGTTGATGTTAATGATAATGCAACATATCATGGTTCAACAACTGGAAGTGTCATGATGCAGGTGGATGGAAGTCTCACAACATATGGAATTGACACCAAATCAACATCACTAAACTGGGCCAGCAGTGACAAAAGCTATCTGATGTTTAACGGAGCTAAAACTTTAGTTCAGGTATCATCATGGGACGCTTACAATCAGGGAAGCGACACAAACGGAAGCTATAAACAATATCATATTCACGGAAGAGTGGGAACTGGTTTTTCATCAAACAGTGATTATCTTGAGGGATTCAGCAGGAACAATCCAACCAAAATTTATGACAGTAATTTCGCCGAAGTTGAAATAGCTCCAACATTCTTTGCAACAACAGAATTTGAAGAATACAACTATGTTGATTTGAAGTGGATGTTAATCTTCCCATCACCATTGTTCGCAGCTAATGGAATTCCAGAAATAACCGTAACTGAAAAACAAACAAAAACAGGAATCAGATTATACAAAGGAGAACACGAATATCCAAAAGCTTATAAAGGCAGTAAGCTATTGTGGGATGCTGATGACGAGTCAATGGAAAATACTGGACTATACATTCCAGATAAAATTAAAAACAAGGATTGGGACTGGGTGTTTTAGGATGATAGAAGAATATAGAGAAACAATAGGACATGGCCGAGGATATCCAACTGGATTAGGTCATGAGGAAAAGATGGATGTCATTGCTTGTCTTTTAGATGAGGGCGAAAGGATTTATGTTAATGAAGAGCATACTGCTTGGATTTCAGCTAATCAATGCAGAGTCGGTGAAATGGTAACATTAGCTGAAGAATCCACAATGGAGCATACAATTGTCAAGAAAGCCAAAGAGGGAGATTTGGCTTTTGGTTATTTATTAGGTAAAGTTCAGGTTCGCTCTTCAGGACGTACTCTCGTTACTGTTGCAGTTTTAGGTGATGTCTTCAGATTGAAACTCAAAAGACCGGCTCCAGCAGATATATTGCCGAACACAAGAATCTACATTGATAAAGATGGTGAATGCAATCCAACACAGGGCCATGATTTAAGACTGCTTTCCATTGTCAACCTAACGGAAAATGAAGATGTAGAATACATTAGAGTATACCGGCAGATGTCTGAAATCGAAATGTATCCCGAATCCCAGAACTGCATTGATCTTGCGGACTGCTCCTTTGAACAGGATGAAATAACTCACGTGGTAAACATGATCGTACCGACAGAGTCCAACATCATGGCACAGGCCAATTATGTTAAAGATAAAGACGGTGTTACCTATTGTGAACTTCCGGACGTAGCTATTGTCAATAATGTCAGATTCGTATGGGAGGACAACAAGCTCTACATGGAATGGGACGGTTGCGATGATGATGAAAAAGGACTCTTTCAAAAACTTTGTTGATTTGAAATTTTTTGATGAAATTGGTTTGGAATTTTTAATTTTATCTAAAAATAGTTAAATTTAATAAATAGGTGGA
>NZ_CACYJE010000009.1 GCF_902774605.1 uncultured Methanobrevibacter sp. | reverse complement strand
TAAATGTATTTTTAGGAGCACTAATCATATCGCAAGGATTTTACTCAAAAACAGCCATACAACAACTTTCAGAAAACTGAAAAATTCAGGCCCCTAAAATGTTTAATATCATTATGTAAATTATGCCATAATTGGACGTATTCTAAAAAATAGAATAATATTAAAAAAAATATTATGAAAACCTTACTCGAACTGAATAAGATTTTCAACATCATTATAGACAACTTCCAAACCGCACATTGACGGAACGTAGTTGGCCGCCTTTGCGGAATTCACGCCAATAACCTCAAAGCCCATTTCCTCGATTGGAGCTACAACCATGCAGGTGTCACATACTATGTTTCCGCCTGCGGCCTCGATGAGTTTAGTGTAGCCCATCCTGTCGGCTGTGGCCTTGACGCTGACGGATGTGCATATCCATAACTTGTTCTTAATTGTTTTTCCCTGAACGATAGCTGCAACTTGCTTAATCTCTTCAAGTGATGCATGAGGACAACCCAGACAGATCAGGTCAGGTGTCCTGTCGCTTGTAGTGAGTTTTTCACGTGTATCGGTGATTTCCTTCTCGCCAATAAACATTATATCCTCAACATCAGCCTCGCCGGCAATGTCGAACTCAGGTGTCACATTCTCCATATGGTATAATGCGACTGAACCGGATGATGCCAGTGCCGCACCCAATGTCTTCAGGTCATTGTTGTTTGGAGTGTTTTGCAGTTTAAAGTATGGTACTCCGCTTCCGACAACCTTTCCGATATAATAGCCCAATGCTCCGAAATCCGCGCCGTGCAATTCTGTGTTAACATTAACGACAAGGTTTGCCTTACGGTTTTCAGGCAGATGGAACCCGTATAATGGGGTTTTTCCGACAATTGCAGCTGCAAGCGCTGCCGGTCCGCCTTCACGGTTGCTTCTTGCACCTATGACTGAGTTGACGTATGCAACAGCTGATGATTCGGACCATGACACATGATCCCTAAATCTTGGCACGTTTCCAACCAAATAAGGAGTGCAAGTGCATGTTTTAGCAATTCCAAGTTCCGCATAGGCGTCAACGATTTCATTCTGCTTGACTGCGAAGTATTCCGGAAATCCCAATTCCTCCCAATTGTCCAGATCGGTTCCAGGAGGGTTTAGGGATGCGTTGATTGTGGCTTTTCCTGAACCGTCGCCTGCAAGGTCCTGCAGGTATTCAAGTCCCGCTTCGCCGATTGTCTTGTATGATACGCCGGATACCTGAGCTGAGGTGATGTCCACGAGCTTGGAAGCGCCGTAGATGTCGCCTAATGCAACCAGTATATCCATGCTTTTGCGTATGGTTTCACCGTATTCGCCATCGCACATTGCCTGTTCTTCTTTTGTTAAAAACATATTAATCATTACTTAATTGATATTCAACCATCTCATCCACCAGGTGAAGGAAATTATCCTTTGCCTCGTATGGAATCATAGCGCCTGCGGCAATGTCATGTCCTCCCCCGGTGCCGTTGAAGTTGTTGGATGAGTCCATCAGTGCCTTTCCAAGGTTCACTCCACGGGCAACCATGTCCCTGGTTGTGCGCCCGGAGATCTTAATGTCCTTGTGAAGACGTGACAGTCCAATGACCGGTTTGGAATTATCCAATAATTGTACTGACAAGCCGATGCTTGCAATGGTGCCCATTACAGATTTCAACACCTTATCTTCAGAATACAAGTATTGTATGGCGTTCAATTGCTGGGCGCCTTCGCGCTTGATCCATTCAAGTCCCTTAACGATTTGATCACGGTATTGGCGCTGAAGCTTCAATGCGGCATCCAGTGCCTGTTCCCTTTCGCCCAAGGCTATGCTCAATCCCAAGCCTTGCTTCTTGTTCTTTCCGCATGCGTCAAGGATATATGAGTATTCCTCCAGGTCCCTGAGCAGCGGGATTTCCTTAGGCACTGTGTAGCAGTCACCGAAGATGTCCGGGTTGACCTCCACCAAGGCCTCTTTTAGAAGGTCCTTTTCCTCATCCTCAAGGTCGGTGAACTTGATTCCGTAGGACAGGTTCATTCTCTCCAGGAATTCCTGTGCGCCTTCAAGGTCTCCGCTGATTCCAGGCAGCGGCGGTGAGAAGGTGTAGGCGAGGGATTTGAAAATCGGTTCTGATGCCTTTGAAACTATCTTCAATCCTTCATGTATCTCAACGGTTCCGCTTTGGACTGCATCATCCAGTATCATGCGGTTGACGCCAGTGAATCCTTCCTGGCCTTGCATGTCACCGAATGCACCGACGAGTGCGAAGTATGCAAGGTGCTTCTTGTCAAGCTCGCGCACAGCAAGGTATGCTGAACCGGCACCGCATAGGTCTCGGCTGCCGTCGATTTCAAAGAGGTGAGGGTTTATGTGAACCACATTGCTCTCAGCCTCTGTGTCGTTGACCTGATGGTGGTCTGCAACTATGACGTCATGCTTGTAGGTGTTGAATTCCTTAATAAAGGGACTTCCCATGTCTGAGAAGATGAAAAGATCGTACTTCTCGCTTCTCAGCTGATTGACAATGTCCTCTTTCAGACGAGGGATTATTGTTGTGTGGAACTGAACATCCTCTTCTTTTAAGGCATTCGCTATGACTGCCGCAGCTGATATTCCATCAGCATCGTTATGAGAAATTAATCTTATAACACTATCCTTTTCAATATGCTCCTTGAGCATATCAGTGGCTTCGCCAGCCCTATTTAACAAGGAGTGCTGCTTCTTTTGGATTATATCTCCATCCTTCTGGTAATGCACCTTCACTTACATAGTAAGATGCTAATCTTCTGATTCTTGCTTCGATAATGGTTAATCCTCTTTTGGAGTGTAAGTCTTTAGGGTTTTCTTCAAGGTGGTCCCTGATGTTTACAGCCCTTCTGATTAAGTTCATTAAGTCTTCTGGGTAGTCTCCAGCCTGACCGTTTCTTTTTAGGATTTGAGTGATTCTTTCACCGGTTACGTCCTTAACGGATGGGATTCCGTATTGATCTCTTAGGATGATACCGATTTCGGAAGTGCTTTTTCCTTCCCTGTTAAATTTCAAAATCATTTCTTCAATTTCTTCGTCACTGTAAGTTACCCATTCTGGTCTTGCCATAATATAAACCTCTTTAAATTTTTTAAATCTTAAATAAGCCCAATATAAACAGAAAATAAAGTCTACTCTTGACTGGAATACCATTCAATGAATTTGATTAATGAATTTTTCCTATGTGAAAACTGGTTCTTCTCTTCAGTGGTGAGTTCCCCGAAAGTCTTGTCTAGACTTGGAACATAGAATAGGGGATCGAATGCGAATCCTAAATCTCCTCTTTCTTCAACTGCGATTTCACCTTCGACCTTGCCTAAAAAAGTCTTGGGCTCAGAATTGGGGGCACAGTACCCAATAACTGACCTGAATTCGGCATAACGGTCATCAGTGTCTTTCAATAGCTTCAATATTCCCTGGTTTCCAATGGTATCCTGAACGTAATGTGAATATGTTCCCGGAAACCCGTTTAAAGCCTTGATGAATAAGCCAGCGTCTTCCACAATCACAGGTTTGTCAAGCTTACGGCTGGCATATTTTGCGCCTGATAAGGCCACTTCCTCAAGGGTTCCTTGGGGTTCTTCATAGCCTAAATCAATATGCTCAAGTTCAATGCCGTAATCTTTGAAAATATTCTCTGCTTCTATTACTTTATGTTCGTTACCAGTTATAAATGTTATCATATTTTTAAGTTTTAGCTATGGTTTATATTATAGGTATTGGTGATGTGTCAATGAATTGTAGTTCAAATGTCAAAAAAATTGACACATGATTGACAGTTAATACGATTTTACAAGAAAGTAATATATTTATAAATATTCATATAATACTTGAAGAAATGATTAATTAAATATGACAAGGTAGTGGAAAACTATGAAATATTAACAATGACTTTGATTAAATATGTGTCAACAAAATATGAAAAATGTGTCAAAAAAATTGACACATGATTGACATTATAATTTTTTATACATGAATGATTTTTCTAATTTCATTTTTTTAACCAAATGTTTATCCACTAATTTATTTAAATCCGCTCTAGCAGTATTTCTAGAAACATTAAATATATTTACATATTCAGTAATAGATATTGAAGATTTATCACTTTCTAAAAAGCTTGATTGACGCTCATTCAACTTAACATGCTTATTCAGGAAATCCTTACCATGAAAAGTGACCTTGAAAAACTCGCCGGACTCCTCAAACTCAGGTTCTTTCAAGTCACTTTCAAGCATGATATTCTTCATCCTTTTAATGCCAGTGCCAATGTGTTCCATATATTTTGTATTTGAAAAAATACTGCATATTACTTTATTTCTATGAACCGGTTCATGAAATTCCAAATCAGAAACCTTTAAAGGATATTGCAATCTTCCAGGACTTTTAATTTCAATCGTATCCTCATAAATGTAAAATGTTATCGCTGAAGATGTGATTGAATAATCCCTATGGGCAATAGCATTAACCAATGCTTCACGAATTGCTTCTTCAGGATATTCATCAATTGTATCTCTCAAAAATCCCTTGATATGATGAACATGACTAGTATTATCATACAAAAAAACCAATGCATCGGAAAGCAACTTCAATAATGGCTTATTCGAATTGATTTTAACAACATCCTCCAAAGAATCCCTATCAATGAACTTAACCATTTTAACTTCATGAGCGATGTTGAATTTGGATATGTCTTTAGCAAAAAACAATGCCCCCGCCACATTTAACTTGAATTCACCATTATGAAATTCACCTGCATTAATGGTAGATAATATATAGTCTAGACCCTTTTCATCCCTTAATTTTTTCAATGCCTGATTATCACACACTCTAAAAAACATTTCTACAGCTTCCATATCCACATCATCACATGAGGAATCCAATAATATCTGTGAGTCATATGCCCTGTAGTTGATGAGATTTTTTTCTAAAAAATCAGTCAGGCTTCTTCTAACTTCATAGTATAACTCGTAGATGTCATCGAAAGTCTGGTAGCTGTGTTCATTTTTAATCTTATCAATGAATTTGTTTACCTCATCATCGCGGTATTCACGGTTTTTAATGAAGATCAATGCATCATTATGGGCTCTGTTGAACAGGTCATATTCATATTCTGTTGCGGATATTCCAGATTCCAGTTTTGAACCATAATCAGATCCAATCAATCCGACATATATTTCTGAGTTAACAACTTTATGAGAATATAGTTCAACTGGGCGTTTTCCAGATGAGGATGTTTCTTCGAAAGTGAACACTTCAAAGAATCTGTTCAAGACATAGTCATTCTCTATTTCTTGTTTAATGAATTTTCTTTCATTTTCAAATTCGCTTCGGACGCTGCTAAGGAAAACTTTAAATTTCATCAAAAAACCTCCTTAAAAATTAATTAACTAAAAATATATATGTTTAATTAGTATTTAAAGGTTTTTAAGTTGTTTTTAGAATGAAATATTGCTTTAGAATTGAAAAATTGTTGGCACTTTGAAAAATTGCCCCATGAATGAAATATTGTCACCACAGTGAAAAATTGTCATGAGCTAATGAGTGTACCTTCCTCGGGATTCAATATCCCTTATGGAATTGACTATTGATGCGTCACCATATCCCTCCAATACGCAATCGAAATACTTGACAGCCAGATTATAGTCTATACTTTGCAGGGACTTCTTCAACACCAGCAAGTCGACCGCCTTATCCTCCTTGACCTGTGAGTATCTTCCAAGGCCGAAGTCGATGAAGACGAGTTTGCCGTCGCGATACATTATGTTGGAGGTTGTGATGTCCCCGTGGATGATGTCGGCTGAGTGAAGCTTTGAGATTTCCACACCAATCTCACGGGCCAAGTCCTCATCGATGATGTCCTTTACCATGACTCCATCGATTTCCTCCATTACAATGGCCTTTCTTTTCAAGTCAACATCATAGAGCACGGGAGTCTTGACTCCTGCGCGCTTGGCGTCGGACAACAGTTTAGCCTCTTCCTTGGTTCTTGCCTTACGTATCTTATTGTCGATTTCAGGAATCCTATAGCTTTTGGGTATGCGGTCCTTGACCACTGCATTTTCGCCCAGATACTTGCCTTTTACAATGTTTGACTCAGCCCCCTTGGCGATGAACTCATCCGGCAGCTTCAGGTAGGTTTTGGCATTGTCGATCCATGGGATGTCAACCTCATCGGTTCTGAACTTCTGGATGATTCCGGTTTCCGACAATTCCATCGGCCCGAACTGCCTGCACATCAAAAGTCCAAGCCATGCGATCATGACCCCATTGTCCCCGCACAGCTTCATCTCGGGCATGTAGAACCTGGCGCCGTGCTCCTCGGACATTGTTTTGAGCATTTCGCGCAGGCGTGAGTTGGCTGACACTCCTCCGCACAGCATCACCTCATCCTTTTGGGTGTGTGATAGCGCCCGCTCGGTCACCTCCACAAGCATTGCGAAGGCGGTTTCCTGAAGTGAGAAGCACACATCCTCGATTGGAGTGCCTTTCTGAACTTCCCTAATGGCCGCCGATAACAATCCTGAAAACGAGAAGTCCATTCCCTTGACGATATATGGCAGGTCAACGTATGAGCCCTTCTTGGCGAGCTTCTCAATCACCGGTCCGCCGGGATGTCCAAGTCCTGTTTCACGGCCGAAATGGTCAAGGCAGTTTCCCACAGCAATGTCAAGTGTCTCACCAAATATCCTGTACCTTCCGCTTTCATATGCGATGACCTGACTGTTTCCACCGCTGACGTACAATGACACTGGGTTGACGGCTCCGGTGTCGAGCTTTCCGACTTCAACGTGGCCTATGCAGTGGTTGACGCCAATGATTGGTTTATTCAGTGACAGTGCAAGGCTTCTGGCGGATGTTGCAACAATCCTCAATGCCGGCCCGAGTCCGGGACCCTGGGAAAATGAGACTAGATCAATGTCGGAGTATTCCAGTCCTGACTGCTCGATTGCTTCGGGTATCAGTTTAGGAATCCATTCCGCATGGTGCTCGGCTGCCAGTCGAGGGTGAATTCCCCCTTCCTCTGGATATAACTGTTTTCCGGCCATCGCCAGAATGTTACCGTCACTGTCAACTATGCCCACACCTGTCTTTTCCGCTGTTCCTTCAATTCCTAAACTTATCAAAATAATCAACTGCAAAAAAATTTTATTAATAGTATATATTATTTAAAATATAAAAATATTTTTTAAATTCAAAATACATAAGTGAATAGTATGGGATTTTATAGCGCAAACACTCCAGAACAGAAAAGGGTTAAGAAATTAACCGGAGACATTAACATCAGTGAAATGTTTAAAAACGAATGTGAAACCAGAGGAATACCAATCTACAATGCATACAACATTCAAAAACGCTTATTGCATGAAGTGGAACAGGAACAGTTGGTTGGCGTGAAGCAAGTGGACGACAGGCTGATGGAACTGCTTGACGAAAGGGGAAAGAACAAGGTGACACACCGCTACGTCGACTTCATATCCAATGAGGACAGTGCGTCAAGAGGAGTAATACCTCCAAGGTCAGATGAGAAAACTTCACTGCCACCAAAAGATCAGATTAGAATCCCACCAAGAGCAAGGGACGGCAAGACATTCCAGACAGATGAGGAATTGCCTGAAATCGAAATGCTTAAAAAAATCATGCTTCAAAACAAGAAGATTATTAACCAGAACAAGATTATCATAGACTTATTGAAAAAACAAGGTGAACAATAATGATTGATGGTGTAACAACTTACGGTTCAACAGAACTGATTGAAAAGCTACAGGAAGCTGAAGACGAAGCTGTATTCCTACTGACAATAGGAACAACCGAAACATCACTTATAGATGGAATATCCGGTGCAGGACCATCCGCAGACCTTACCGAATACACACCGGCAAGCGATGCGGAATTCATGGTTTTGGGAGAGGTGAGATGCTGCGAAGCACCGGCGGAAACAGTAGTGGGCGATGCTGCAGCGCCAACCCCTGCAAGACTTACAAAAGCGGCGCTGCAACTCGCAAGCATCCCATTCGTGATTGTTGATGCAGGATCCAAAATCAAACCCGACCTCGAATACGTCAGCCTCGGAAAAGACTATGGAAGAGACATCAGAACAGGCAAGGGCGTATTGAACCCATTGGAAATATTTGAAAACGCAAAGGATTTGGGAAATGAACTGTCACTAAGGCATGAAATGCTCATCATCGGAGAAAGCATAGCCGCCGGAACCACAACCGCCCTGGGCGTTTTAAAGGCATTGGGCTATGAGGCCAATGAGAAAGTGAGCGGAAGCATGCCCCACAACCCACATGACATGAAATCAGATACCGTTAATGAAGGACTGGAAAACGCCGGCTTAAAGCCAGGTGAAGCTGATGCAATGCAGGCAATCGGTGCAGTGGGAGACCCAACAATCCCAGCAATCGCAGGACTGGTATTGGGCTCAGACATTCCAATCATACTGGCCGGAGGAACACAGATGGCCGCAACCTGTGCAGTGATAAAATCCATACAGCCGACATTTGACTTTTCAAGAATCAACCTCGCAACAACCGTCTTTGTGGCGGCTGATGAGACCGCTGATCTTTTCGGTATCCTCGAGCAGATTGACGACAACATCACAGTCAATGTGGTTGACCCAAGGTTTGAAGACTCCGAACACGAGGGTTTGAAAAACTACCTTAAAGGATTCGTCAAGGAAGGCGCAGGCGCAGGCGGCGCAATGTTCACCGCACTGGTTTTAGGAAATTCCGTTGAGAAACTAAGAAGAAAAATAGAAAAGGTATGCAGAATAGGGAATTAAATCCCTATTTAACCATCCACCAAAATTTTAACTATAAAGCAATATTGACATCATCATGTCAAAAAAACTAATTTAAATACTTATTTTAATGATTGAACAATTTTTACTTATTTTTATACATAGATTTATATGATTCATAGGTTAATTTAGTAATAGACTAGTCTATGAAAGCTTTTACTTGCTTGGATTAAATCGCCCTTAATAAATGTAAAGGTGAAATAATGAGTAAAAAAATAGAATTAATAATTAAACTAGTTATTACCATTCTACAACTCATCACCATAATTTTCATAAGGTTGTTTTAAAAAAAAAGAACTAAGCAGTTGAATGCCAAAAAAACTAAAAAGTTTTAGAATTTTCCTTTGGGTAAGGTTTTCCGCTTTCATGATACGTATCAAAAATTATTTATAATGTTAATAATAAAGGAATATATGCAAATTATTAGAACTTTGTGATAATTTGTTACATTTATTGAGGGTTTAATATGAAGTTAGTTAACTCTAACTTTATATTAAAATTTAAACTATTTTTAACTGTTTTTCAAAAAAAAAGATTTAAAGATGTATTGATATACATCTGTTTAAAATATGTGGGCGATTGAACCCATGAACACTATCAGACCCATCAGCCAGCAGTAATATGAGAATATGTCAAGGTTCCTGTTCTGTACCAGGTCAAGCATCCACTTAATAGCCATGTAACCTGCAATGATGGATGCGATGAAACCCAATATCACCGGCAGGAAGTTGGCGTCCATTGCAGAGCCGATGTCTTTTGCCTGAAGGAGAAATGCTCCAAGGATTGCTGGAATGGAGAGTATGAAACTGAACTTTGCCGCAAATTCCTTATCCAATCCGATTGTGAGTCCTGCTGCGATTGTTGTTCCTGAACGTGAAAGGCCCGGCAGTATGGCGCATGCCTGACCCAGTCCCATGAACAAGGCTTCCTTTTTGGTTATGTTGTTGTAGTTGATGTTTCCGCTAGGCATCCTTTGTGAAAGGTACAATATTGTTCCTGTAACGAATAGGAAGAATGCCGGAACGTACAATGCGCCTGAAAACAGTGCATCAACGGAGTCCTCGAACAGCAATCCCACGATTCCGACCGGTATTGTCGCCATTATCACGTACCATGCAAGCCTCTTGTATGGGTCATCGTAGAATCCTTCCCTGAATCTTCCCTGGAGGATGTCTCCGATGCTCAGCCACCATGACTTGAGCATCTTGTAGATGTCATACCTGAAGAACCACAATACTGCGATGAGGGATCCCAAATGAAGGAATGTGTCGAAAGCCAGTGAGCTTTCAACCCCCAAGAGGTTTTGAATGAACACAAGGTGCGCTGAACTACTAACCGGCAGGAATTCTGTCAATCCCTGTACGATACCGATTATAATTCCCTGTAGTATATCCATTGTCTACACCGCTTAGATGTAAGTCAGCCAGCCGTACTTGTCTTCCGCTTTCGCTTCCACAATGTCGAAGAATGTTTTTTGTAGTTTTTCTGAAACAGGTCCTCTTCTGCCTATTCCGATTGTCCTGTGGTCGATTGATCTGATTGGTGTTACTTCCGCTGCTGTTCCTGTGAAGAATACTTCGTCTGCAATGTATAGTCTTTCCCTTGAAATTGTCTCTTCAATCACCTCATATCCGAGGTCACGTGCGAGTGTCATTACTGAGTCACGGGTTATTCCCTTAAGGTTTGATGATGACATTGATGGAGTGTATAACTTGTCCCCTTCTACTAAAAAGATGTTTTCACCACTTCCTTCGGATACGTGTCCTTCATAGTCGAGCATGATTGCCTCGTCGAATCCGTTGTCGAGGGCTTCGAGTTTTGCAAGCTGTGAGTTCATGTAGTTTGCACCGCATTTTGCAAGTGTCGGGAAGGTGTCAGGTGCAGGTTTTCTCCAGGAGGACACTCCGATGTCGACTCCGTTTGCCATTCCTTCCTCTCCAAGGTATGATCCCCATTCCCATGCTGCGATTGCAACGTTTACAGGGCATCCAAGTGGGTTGACTCCGAGTTCCCCGTATCCTCTGAATACGATTGGGCGTATGTAGCATCCTCCGAGGTCGTTTACGCGGAGGGTTTCAAGAATCGCTTCTGCGATTTCCTCTTGTGTGAACGGTATGTCCATCTTGTAGATTTTCGCTGAGTCGAACAGTCTTTGGACGTGTTCCTCGAGGCGGTATACTGCTGTTCCGTTTTCATTGGAGTATGCTCTTATTCCTTCAAAGACACTTGTTCCATAGTGAACCACGTGTGAGAGCACTGATATGTTTGCGTCTTTCCATTCTACGAATTTTCCGTCTAGCCATACTTTGGTTTCTTTGTCATCCCAAGCCATTTTATCACTTCAATTTTTTATGTAATATTTTATATATCCTTATTATTTTATAAAATTTTCTTCATGATTTTTGAATTACCGAAAAGTATATATACTAGTAAAGTCATAATATTGTTTGTTGGTTCCGTGGTCTAGTTGGTATGATACCTCCCTTACAAGGAGGGGATCACGAGTTCGAGTCTCGTCGGAACCACTCTTAATTCTATTTTTCAAAGATTTTTTCATGATTTTTATCCATATTTTATCGTTGTTTTTTCGTGAAAAATCACTCTCCAAATTAATTCTTATGCCAAATTATTTAAATTAAATTACCACTTTATTCAATTTTCTAATAGCAATCATGTTTAACTGAACAGAATTTAAAAATAAAATTAATTGATGATTAAAATTATCAAATAATAAAATTTAAATAGTTTTCTAATTAAAAAATAATATATCAAATAAGGAGATTAAAAATATGGTAGTTAAAATTGCTATTATTAAAAGTGGTAATATTGGTACTTCACCAGTAATTGACCTATTGTTAGACGAAAGAGCAGACAGACCAAACATCGATGTTAGAACCTTTGGATCTGGAGCAAAAATGAACCCAGAACAAGTAGAAGACGTCGTACCTAAAATAGACGCTTTCGAACCTGACTTCGCAATCTTCATTAGCCCAAACCCAGGAGCACCTGGACCAGCTAAAGCAAGAGAATTATTATCCGAAAAAGATGTACCTGCTATTATCATCGGTGACGCACCTGGTAAAGGTAAAAAAGATGAAATGGATGAACAAGGCCTCGGTTACATCATCGTTATGTCCGACCCAATGATCGGTGCAAAAAGAGAATGGTTAGACCCAACTGAAATGGCTATCTTCAACGCTGACATCTTAAAAGTACTCGCAGAAACCGGTGCATTAAGATTAGTACAAAAAACCATTGACGGTGTAATTGCTGCTGCTGACGCAGGCGAAGACATCGAATTACCAAAACTCATTATTACTGCTGAAAAAGCTGTAGAAGCAGCAGGATTCGCAAACCCATACGCAAAAGCAAAAGCTATTGCTGCATACGAAATGGCTGGAGCAGTCGCAAACTTAGACATGAAAGGTTGTTTCATGACCAAAGGTTTCGAAAACTTCATCCCATTAGTAGCTGCTGCACACGAAATGGCTGCATGTGCTGCTAAATTAGCACAAGAAGCAAGAGAAATCGAAAAATCCAACGACACAGTCTTAAGAACTCCTCACATGAAAGAAGGAAACCCAGGCTGCAAAGTTGATTTAATCTCTAAACCAGAATAAGTAGCATAATTTTTGCTACTTCATTTTTTTCTTTTTTTAAAACCAGAACACCACGATTATTGAAAATACTTTAAAATATAATTTTTTAAAGAAAATAATAATAAAAAATTAGAAAAAAAGATAGTTAAAAGAATTAACTATAACACTCCTTTTGTAGAAGGAATCTGATCATGTTCTATTTTAATAGCTTCTTTTAATGCTTTAGCAAATGCCTTAAATACTGCTTCTGCCTTGTGGTGGTCGTTTGCACCTTCAACAGTGCCGTAAATATTTAATTTTGCACTTGAAGCGAATGATTCAAAAAAGTGAATGACAATATCCGAGGTCATGTCACCTATTTTTTCGTTTTTAAAGTTCAGTGACATGTTGCAGTAGCTTCTTCCACTGATGTCTATTGCCACTGTGGATACTGACTCGTCCATCGGCACTATTGCATGAGCCATTCTTTTTATGCCCTTTTTATCTCCAATAGCTTCAAGAAAAGCTTCACCCAAAAGGATTCCCACATCCTCTATGGTGTGGTGGTCATCAATCTCTATATCACCGACCGCCTTAACATCCAAATCTATCATTGAGTGCTTGGAAAATGATTCCAGCATGTGGTTGAAGAAGTTAACTCCTGTATCAATGTCGTATTTTCCTTCACCGTCAAGATTCATTTTTATTGAAATGTCGGTTTCTGAGGTTTTCCTTGAAACGTTTGAAATTCTAGTCATAATATTACCTATCAAATAATTGATTTAAGCATTGATAATTCATGCTTCTTCGCCCGGACGTATAATTGTAATGCAGTCTGTAGGACATTTCATTGCACATATTGTACAAACATGACAATATCTTAAATCCAATATACGTGCAACTCTACCAACTTTCCAAATTTTAGCAGATTTTGGACAAATCTCCGCACACTCTCCACAACCTATACATTTCTCCTCATCAATTAAAATCTGCAACGGCATAAATAATCACCTATAACTTTAAAGTTGCAACTGACATTGCCTTAAATCCAATATAAATATCTTTTCCTATATTAAGGTTCAATTCCTTCTCAGCAGACACTGTAATATCAGAACATAATATTACTCCGCCCACATCGATTTTAACGCGGATAATTTCTCCTTCAAGCTTCATTTCTATAATCTTACCCTTCAATATATTACGAATGCTTGAGGTCTGAGGCTCCAACATAAGGAAAATATTGTCATAGCTAATCAATGCAAGAATATGGTCTCCTATCTCATAATTCCTGTTTAATGGAGCGTTTATTTCAAAATCCCCCATGCTAATGGTCATTACACCCTTAACATCATTAATGTTAACTATCTCAGCTTCAATCTCATTAACATCCTTGTGAAGCTCCATGATGGCATTTATCTTCTTGCATTCCTTGAGGATTGAGTAACCCTCCTCGGTCAGGGAGGTTCCTCCCCCTCCGCCTTTGCCGCCTTTAGTGGTGCTCACTATCTTCACGTCAAGTGATGACTCCATCTTCTCAATGTAATTCAATGCTGTACGGTATGAAACCTTAATCTCCTTGGCAGCACTTGTCAGCGAACCGGTTTCAATAATTGATTCAAGCAATTGGTACTTCTTGCTGTCAAGCAAGAATGAATTGCCATCCACATTGATTTTATATTCTACACCTGCTCTTACATCAGCCATATTATAAATCCCCCAAAATATAATATTATATATATTTTTTTCATATTTTAAATAGTTTAGTTTCTAAATTCCAATTTCTCAACAAGATTCAACATCTTATTGACAATCTTGGATAGGGGGCCGAATCTGGAAGAGAGATGCCTTAAACTCTCAATATCATCCTTTTGGAAGAACTTGACCAGTATCAATGCGAAGAAATAAACAATCACACATGCAATGATGCCCGGGAATAGCCATAATGTGGATTTTGGAATGAAGAAAGCAAAAACCCCCATTATCAATGCGGCAGCTATAATCTTAATGACCGATGATGCCGGAGCCTTTGTTTCAGTCAGCCTGAATACGAAATAGACACATGGAATCATCATCAAAAGGCATGCTATACTGGTTGCCAATGCCCCTCCGGCAATGCCCATGGTCGGAACCATGATCCAGTTCAATACGCCTGTCACGACTGCACCGCCGACAAGGATGTACATTGGGATTCTAGGATTGCCTATGCCCTGGATTATGCTGGTTGAAATCGCGAAAATTGAATAGAATGTCATTCCGATTGAAAGTATTGCCAATGCGCCCGCACCCGCAACATATGCAGGGTTCTTAAAGTAGAGTATCCTCAATGTAGGTGAAGCGAACAATGCCAGACCGACACACATTGGGACAACGAACAGCAATGAGAACTTATAGGCCTCGGAGACATACTTCTGAAGCATGTCAATGTCCTTCAGCTTGAACGCCTCGGATGAGGCAGGAAGTATTGTGGTTGCAATTGAAATTGAAATGATCAGCGGCAGGCGCGCAATTGGGTCTGCGGCTGCAAAAAACCCGATGTCTGCAAATGTCAGAAACTTGCCCATTACGATTGTGCAAATGTTGTAGATAAGCATTTCGGCAATCGCAGTGATGATTACAGGTATGGAGAACTTCACCAATGTTCCTGCAAGCTTCATCTCATCCTTGCGAGTGAATACAAAGTCGTCGCTGGCCTTAGGTATGAACTTGCCCATATGGTACTTGAAGATGTAGACTGCAGCCACAACAGAAAGGGAATAGCCTAACACTGTACCCCATAGGGCCCCTACAGTGGACAATCCTATGAGAACGAACGCAGTGGCACATAAAATCATACCGAGCTGCTCCACGGCACGGGTGTAGACGATATACTCCATCTTGTACACTCCCTGGAACGCTCCCCTGAACGCACCCACGATAACGCTGAACGGAGTGATTAGACCGACAATCTGCAGCGGAACCAGTGCGGCAGGCTTTCCAAGATAGTCATAGGCCAGATACGGCGCCACGACGAAAATCATCAATACCCCAAAGAAGAGTCCCAGAAACACCATTATCTTCAAGGCCGTGTATATGGTCTGTCTCGCCATGTCCTTCTCGTCAACAGCCTCGTACTCTGCAACATACTTTGCAATTGCCGGAGGCAAGCCCCCAGCAGACAATGTCTGGAAAATGCCCTGGAAAGGCAGTGTGATTCCCAATATACCATACGCAGTAGGTCCCAACAGTATCGCCATAAGGAAACGGTAGACATAACCTCCGATACGGAAGATTATGTTTCCTATGAGAATGATGAAACTGCCACGCACCAATTTGTTAGCCATAATTTAACCTTAAAAATTAGTTATTAATAATATAAATTGATTTTGATATTTAAATATATTTATTTAAGAAATTTTCAAATTCAACCAAAGTTCTGTTCAATGACTCCATGCCATAATCATCCTTCTTTATTTCCTCAATTGAATCCTGTGACCAGAATGATGCACCCAAGTTTGAACCGAAAGGCCCACCGCTGACCGGTATTATTCCATGTATCATGAAGTAGGTTATATTTGCGAGATGTGCGAAATCCTGCCCCCCGGTGCGGTCACCTCCAACGGCAATACTCATGCCGATTTTTCCCCTTAAAAGATTATAGTCAATGGCTTCCAGTGCCCTTGTACGGTCCATTATTATCGAAAGGTTTGCTGAAACGGATCCTGACTGAACCGGAGTTGCCAGAATGATTCCGTCAGCGCTTTGAAGATTCTCATATACCTCACCCATATCGTCCTGTATGATGCATTTCTTGTTTTCAAGACAATAGTCACAATGAAGACATGGCTTTAAATCTTTACCATTACATGTAAACATTTCTGTTTCACAATTTAATTTTTTTAGTGCCTGTGTTAAAATATATTCTGTTGTGCTCTTACGGGGACTTGCACAGATTCCAAAAACTTTCATGAAGATAGTTTTAGCCAAATCAATTAAAATATTTTATTAAAAAATAGAATAAATAGAGAAATAAATCTCTATTTAATAGTTATTTTCACTTTTTTACTTGATGCTTTGTAAGCACTGTTTCCTTTAAACTTAATAACTGCATTATATTTGCCTTTTTTGGTTAGTTTCTTAATTTTAAAGGTTGCTTTACCCTTACTGTTGGTTTTTGCAGTGTAAGTTTTCTTACCTATTTTAATAGTAACTTTAACCTTTTTAACAGCTTTATTACCGGATTTTAAGGTAATTGAGTATTTTTTAATTTTGGTTTTTGCCTTGAATTTTTTCTTTTTAGCAGTTATTTTAGTTGCTTTTTTGGTTACTTTAGCAGTGCCTTGTTTATTGGTATCAGGATTAGTGGAATCTCCCGGAGTAGTGTTTGTAGAAGTATCGTCCTCCTTAGGAGCTTCTTTAGTAATTACAATAATCTGTTGCAATGCCAATAAATAAGAATTGGTTGAAATAAATGATACTGAATTGGCATCCCCAATTGAATTGGTGACATCTAAGACATACAAATCTGTGGAATTGGAATTTCCATTCCAAACATCTTCATTTAACATGTTATTGAAAATAACATTACCTTCACCCTTTTGAGCACCAGCAGCAAAAATATACAGTTTAGCATCTACTTTCCCACTAGAGTTAACATTAAATACAGAATCCACCTTAACTTCCCTATTCAAATCATTGAAGTCAACGAAAGAGAGCAAATCTGCATCATTTGAAATGTAAACATCCTTAATGGTTTTGCTTCCTGTTGTATTGTACATATAAATTAGGGTTGACGGATAAACAAATGGAATGTTTGATTTTTTAGTTAAAGCAAATGAATTGGAACCTGCCTTAATTAATTGGCTTACATCATAAACCAAAACACCATATCCATAATCAGCTTCTCTTCCAAAGTTGATTTGATCCCTGTACAGCATAATAGGAGTTATTTCAACATCATTGAATCTTGTTGAAAACATGCTTAAATTTTCGGATAATCCTTCATTAGGGTTGAAGTAACTATAAGGTACATATATTAATGATTTTACAAGGATAGAATTGGCAGGCAAGGTTACAGTCCATACATCTGTCCTGGAAGTGCCGTAATTATCCAGATAGGAATTGTAATCCTTGATATCAATTACAATATCCCCGGTTATTGTTCCATTAAAGAAAGGATTAAAGGCATTTGAATGATATGAAAAATCTTTTCCTAAGTATCCATCATATAATATAGGTGCATTAATTGAATATGAACTAATCTTCTCTCCATTGAATATTATTTCAGCCAGGTAGTTGACTTTATCATTGTCCCCACCATAAACTGTATTTCCATCAATCGGCCTGATTGTTGGGTCAATTAATGATATTGTATCACTTTTTCCATTTAGAATAATATCCTGTGAACCTATGAAGACATTATCCGCATACAGCTTAACTGTAAACTCGCCACTTCTTGTGTTTTTAATTTCGATGTATACTTTGTTAGAAGTGCCTGCAAAGGCAACGTTATCATATTCTGTGTTTATTGAAGAAACAGAAGTCTGTATTTTTTTGGTTAACACCATTATTTGCTGCAATGCAAAGAGTCTGTATCCAGGCACATTGGAATAGGCACCAACAGTGACATTGTTGATATCCTTAACTGTTCTTTTAATATTTAACTTTTTAAAAGAGGTTTGTCTGCCTTCAATTGTCCATTTGGTTTTTTCACCATTAAAAATAATATATGCTTCATCACCGGAATCGTCTGTTGCAGCAAAAACGTAAAAATCGGCAGATTGAACCAATTCGGAACTGACATTGAATCTGGTTTTCAATTCGACTGGCCTGTTGGCCACATTGTAAGAGTTTTCAAGAATATCTGCAGTATTGTCTATATAAATAAATTTTACAGTATCGCTACCTGTCATGTTATACATGTATACCAGGGTGCTTGGATTTAATGCAGGATATTCATCAAATTTCTTGAGGAACAATGTATTATCACCATTTCTAAGATAGTCAGTCACATCATAAATGAAAACACCATATCCATATACTGCATAAGGATATTCAGTTGTAAATGCATGAAGAATATTGGATTGATCCCTATAATATCCACATACGTTCAATTTGTTTCCGTTGAATGTGGCTTCAATCAGATTTTCATCTTCAGTAATGTTATTGAGATAATTTGGAATATAGTAATTATAAGGAACATAAATAAATGCCCTAACAAGATTAGAACCGCTAGGCAATTCCAGATTCCAAACATCTGTTCTGTTTAAATCTTTTCTATTCAAGTATGTGTTCTCATCTTTAACATCAACTACAATATCTCCAGTGATTGAAGCATTGTATGAGAATGGAATGTCATAACCTGATTCATATGCGAGATCTTTACTTAAAAGACCATTGTAGAGAACCGGAATGAGACTGGAAAACGAATTGACTATTTCCCCATCATAATACAATAATAAAGTGTAATTAGTTTTATCATGATTTGCCTTATAATCAGTGTTTTTGTCAACAGCCCTGATTGTAGGATCAGTAAGATGAACGGTTGTAGCCACCAATCTTTGCAAATTAACGTTAACGCTATCCACTTCCACACCATCAGCCAATAACTTAAGGTTATAATTTCCTGCGTTATTCACTTTAACGGAAGCTGTTATGGTATTATTGGTACCTGCATAAACAAGGATGATTGGAGTGGTACCTAATGAATACTCTGTTCTGAATGAGAGTTCATCGCTACCAGCAGCATCTCTAGAATAAAAACTGTTGTCAACGACCAAAAGGGACATGGCCTCTTTAAATGAAGCCCATCCGGAAGAACTGGCTGTGCATTCCAAATAAAACTCAGGTTCAAATAGGTCAGTTAAATCCCACTCGTGATATTGGTAATAACTTCCATCAATGTAAACATCCCCAAAATCCTCCTGAGAAATTAGAGGCATACCATTCAACTCATAAAACGCATCAATGCTTGAAAGTCCAATATTTGTAAGAGTTACCTTACCATTATCCCCTAATTCAATTTCACCGGCATCAAAAGAAACACCAGTCTTGGCATTAGTCCATGCTTGACCTGCATTGAACTGGTAGAAGACCTCATCATCATCACCGTCATCATATGCAAGAATTAAAGATACCAACTTAATCCTGCCGTCGAATTGTTTGCTTCCAGGTAGGGAAAGAACATCAACAGACACTGAAGTCCCATTCAATCCTTGAACCATATCTGTTATATTATAAAAGATCATATAATCAGAATAGACTTTATCTATATAATCATTTAAAACAAATCTTGTACCGTCAATTACTCCACTTGGATACCATAAATATTCTGAATGAGTAGAAGTGGCATTAGCAGTGGTTATAGTAGTATTTGCAATTATATCATAAGTTGGCTGTGCACTTCCCGCATAAATATTAACATAAACATGTGCAAACTTAATGTCAGTGGCTTCTGATGGTATTAAATAAGTTATTCCACCGTGATTACCGTTAACACTATCACTAGGCGCCCATGGATGTGTAGCTGT
Source organism: uncultured Methanobrevibacter sp. (assembly GCF_902774605.1). GTDB lineage: Archaea > Methanobacteriota > Methanobacteria > Methanobacteriales > Methanobacteriaceae > Methanocatella. Next base: position 30,097 of record NZ_CACYJE010000009.1, on the reverse strand, counting down.
TAAATCCACACCTCCTGAAACAACACCTTTCTCAACAAGAGGGATGTCGTCGCTTATGACCCCATCTTTTAAAATATCTTCATGAGAATCAGATAATTTTTCATCGACAGAAGATGATTCAATCTCCTGCAAGCCAACACTCTCATCATCAATAGATAATATGTCCGTATCATCAGTAGTTTGATTTAAATCATTAGTGTCTTCAGCAAAGACCATACTAACATTAATGATGAGAACAAATGTTAAAATAATTAGAAAAAATTTTTTATTAATCATTGTCCTACCTTAATAATTTTTAATAATATTTTATTATTTAGATAATATATTTATTAAAAATAATAATATAAGTTTTTCCAAAAAGTTGAAAATTTGAGCAAAATACAAAAAAATAGATAAAAAATAGAGAAGTTAATCTCTATTTTTTGATTACAATTTTACCTTTTTTACTGATTGCTTTGTAAGCTCCATCACCAGCGAATTTCACTTTGTACTTGAAAGTTCCTCTTTTATTAAGTTTAACTTTAATTGTAGCCACACCTTTTGAATTGGTTTTAGCTTTGAAAGTTTTACCTTTGACAGTTAAAGTGATTTTCTTTTTAGCCAAAGCTTTTCCTTCAGATTTTAAAGTGATTTTAACCTTTTTGGTTTTCTTCTTAACTTTAAATTTCTTTTTAGGAGCGGTGATTTTTGTAGCCTTTTTAGTTACGGTAATTTTACCGGTTGCTACAGTAGCTGAGTATGTTTTATCACCCAAGAATGTGACTACCACATTGTAAGTACCAGCAGTTGAGTATTTAACTGATAATTTTGCAATACCATTGGCATCAGTGGTTACTTGTTTTGTTACACCATTAATAATAATGGATACTGTTTTATTTGCTAAAGCATTACCTTTATTATCTTTTAAGGTGACTTGGAAGTTTCCACTATTTAAAGCTTTAATTTTTAAGGCATTTGCTGTGATTGCTGTAGGGATTAACTCAGAAGACAGGTTTTGAATTTGTTTTTGAGCTTCTTCCAATTGAGCAGTGATATTAGCTAATTTATCAGTCAAATTAGTAATATTATTATTAGCATCAGCCAATTTATTAGTCAAATCAGCAACTTTAGCTTCTGCAGCAGTCAAATTAGCCTTAGCATCAGCAAGCTCATCAGCCAAAGCAGTAGCATTAGCCTGAGCCTCAGCCAATTGAGTAGTGACAGTTGATAATTTTTCAGTTAAACTAGTGATATTACTGTTAGCCTCAGCCAATTGATCAGTTAAGTTACCAACCTTTTGATTTGCTTCAGCAAGATCACTTTCCAAATCAGCAATTCTTTCATCAGCAGCAGTCAAATTAGCCTTAGCATCAGCAAGCTCATCAGCCAAAGCAGTAGCATTAGCCTGAGCCTCAGCCAATTGATCAGTTAAGTTAGCTACTTCAGAAGTTTTATTTGCCAATTGGGCAGTGATATTTTCTAATTGACTAGTCAAATTAGCAATTTTTTGATTTGCTTCAGCAAGATCACTTTCCAAACCAGCAATTTTCTCATCAGCAGCAGTCAAATTAGCCTTAGCATCATCAAGCTCATCAGCCAAAGCAGTGGCATTAGCCTGAGCTTCTTCTAATTGTTTTTCTAAATCTGAAATTGTTTTGTTGGTTTCCTCATTTGAAGCAATGTCAGTTAAGGTGATTGACTTGATTGAAGTTAAAAATACATTATCTCCTTCAAAAATAATGTTATTTACACCGTTTTTACCAATTATTGTGAATTCACCAGCATCATTAGTGACGGTGCTTGCGAAGCTTGTACCATCAACAGTTAAGTTGATGATTTGATTAGCTACTCCTAAACCAGAATTATCTTTTAGAATTCCTAAAATAGTGCCGTTACCTTGGATTGATGTAATTTCTATAGAAGTTTCAACAGTTGAAACTTTAGTAATAACCAATACCTGTTCATAAGCGACAGTGGTTGTAGACCTATTGGTTGAAATGAACCATGCTTTATTGTTTTCAGAAATGTAATCAGTTACATCCAATTCTAAAGCATAACAGCTATTAGAAGTACGTCCAATGAACGCATTTTCTTCCTTATCATTGAATAAAAGAATATTGTTAGTTGAAGAAGAACCACTAAATACATACCAGGTAGCTTCAGTCATATTTTCTAAATTCAATCCATTATAATCAACAACAAATTTAATCAAGTCGTCATAGCCATTCATGTTATAGTTTGGATAGAATACGTCACAAATATCGCTGAAGTAAACATCCTTGGTTACATGGCTGTTTGGCATGTCATATAATACATATAAAGTTGATGGATATAATGCACAATTGCCGGTTTTTTCAATGACGAAAGAATTATTTTGATTTGCCTTATAATACTCAGTTACATCAAATACTAAAAGACCATAGTCATATGCACCCCAACCACCTAGGTTACCTCTATCTCTTTCATAAGAGATATAATCAGCGGTTATTTCAACATCATTGAATGTTAAAGTCCATCCGTTAGGGAAGAATGAAGTATCCCAGTTATAGTTGAAGTATAAGAATGCTCTAATATTTTCTGCATCTTCAGGTGTTTCAATGTTCCATGTTTCATTTCTGAACCTTGATAATTGATCCATGTAAACGCTCTCATCCTGTGTAGCAATGATAATGTCTCCAGTAATTGTGTAATTTCTGTTTATGATATTGTCATGACCACCATATGCATATGTCTTATTTAAATATCCGTCATATGCAAGCATTTTGTCAACACTTAATGTGGCAGCCACATCTTCTCCCCTCATTAAATTAAATGTGAATCTAATCTTATTATCTCTTGCAGTAGGCCATACAGTCTGTTCTGTTATTGGACGAATTGTAGGGTCTGTCACTGAAATTGTTGAAGTTCCAGCAACTAATGAATCGATAGTGTAACTAGCAATTAATTCACCGGTTTCATTGGAATATACTTCAAGGACTAAACCTTCCACAGGGTCATTTTCTAAATTATTTAATGTGATAGTGAAAGTATTGTTAACTCCCGGATAGATTCCATCGTTCCAAGGAGTTTTGACTTGAGCAATAGCAACATTAGGAAGAGATTCTTTTACAGTGAATTTAATTTCATTTTTAATTCCTAACACATCAACTGTAACAATAACATCTCCCATGTCAGTGGCATTATAAGTAGACACTACCTGACCAAGAATAGTTGCTTCATTAGGAGTTACACTGCCTAAATTAGCATCGAATACAACAGGCAATTCAATTACATTGCCTAATGTAGTGGTAACAGTAACCAAATCACCAGCAAAAATTAAATCTTTATCTATAGTTGAAGATAAAACTAAATAAGATTCCACATTACCGTTTGTGTGTCCTAAATCTTTAGGATTTGTGTCTTTGGTTGTGTCATTGTTTCCCCACCAGTTGTCTTCTAATGAAACGACAGCACTATTTCCTAGGTTAACTGTCAATAATCCTTCGCCTATCAATACTGAATTGACAAGAACATGATTACCTTGACCATAGTTGATTGCTTGACCAGCATTTGCCCTAGATTTATCACCTAAACTATTATTGAAAAGAACTGACCTGTTAATGATGGAATCACCATAAATCATGAGTGCTCCACCCATTGCATATCCTGTGTTCAGAGCCCTATTGTTAATGAATTGGGAATTTTGGATATTGACAAAGATATTTCCAGATTGTGCATTAATTGCACTACCACCATACCATGCAGTGTTATTTTCAAAGTAGGAATTGGAAATTGTAGTATTGGATCCTATTAAATTGATTGCACCTGAATAACTGCCAGAAATTCCAGCAGTATTGTCAATGAACTTACAATTATCAATATTTAAAATTGAACTGGTTACGTATAGTGCTCCACCACGTTTAACTGTAGCATTGGAAACGTCCGCATGGGTGAAAATTAAATTATTCAAAGTAACTGTTGAACCATCAATATTGAATATTCTACCATTATTATTAGCATCGATGACAATATTATCTCCCATACCAATAATGGAAACATTTTTATCAATGGTTAATCCATCAACGGAAACATCTTCTAAATAATAAATACCATCAGCAACATAAATTGTTCTATTTTCACCAACAATTTCCAAAGCATGTTTAATAGTTTTAACAGCATTTGTCCAACTGTCACCTGCATTAGTATCTAAGCCACCAGTACTATTAACAAATACTGTTCCAGCTTCAGGCAATACATTTAAGGTGTAAGTTTCAGCAACTGCATAAATATTAGCTGTCACAGAACCTTCACCCATTACAGAAGGTGAATAAGTAGTTGTTCCAACACCATTTACAAGCTCTGTTGTAATTGGATTTACATTACCGTTAACAACTGCGAATACTAAAGGTAGACTGCCTGGAAGTGAATTAATATCTACAGTTCCACCATTCTGATTTTTAGTCAAATCGACAGTGATGACCACATTTTCACCAACATGGATTTCATCACTATCTGAAGATATATTCAATACCAAATAATTGGTATAAGTTATAGCCCCATTACATAAAGCACTGAAATCAGGAGTATTTGTTCCCCAATAACAATTATTAAGGGTTACTGGGCGGTTTTTACTTTGTTTTGCAATAGTGTAACCATCATTATCTGTATTATTAATGAATATACAATAGCTACCGGTTCCAGAATATCTGTTTCCACCAAGATATAATGATCCACCTGCTGCTGCTTTGTTATTAATAAATACATTAGCGGGACCTATATCAAATCCATAACCAAATATAGCACCATAACCATAGTTGCCAGTTGCAATATTTCCATAAAATAGGTTGTTTTTACCTGTGGTTACTTCTGCTTGAGCATAAATCACGGATCCACGACCAGAAGCACTATTTTCAATAAATTTACAATTTTCTCCAATATTAACAGTTCCTTTTTGAGATGAACCTACCGCCCCACCGATAGGTGCACTATTGCCTACGAATGTGACATTGTTAATATTGCTGATAGTTCCCCTATTTGTTCCAATAGCTCCTCCGATAGTAGTTGCTTGAGAATTTGAAATAATTGAATCGGAAATTATTAAATAACCTTGACGGACAGGGTTTGTATTTCCACCATCTTCAATCTGAATAGCACCACCATAAGTACCTTTACCTTCAGTTAAAGTTAATTTAGTAATGTTTAAAGTACAATCTACACCAATAGTAAATATTCTTTTTGCATTACCACCTGAAATTACAGCATTTGTACTTTGACCGATGATAGCGATGTTTTTAGTTATAGAAATACCTGCTGCAGGAACAGAATCACCTAATTGATAGAAACCATCAGCAACATAAATTGTTCCATCCTCTTCTACAGCACTTACAGCCTTTTCAATTGTTTTAAATGCATTTTCCCAGCTATTTCCAGAGTTTGAATCAGAACCGCCAGTTGAGTTTACATAAACTATAGCGGTTGAAACTACATCTTCAGAAGATAAAGTTACAGTATCTTTAATTCCTAAAACATCAACAGTTACAGCATTGTTTCCAACTTCAGTGATTGTATATGCAACAGATGCAATACCATTGACGAGAGTGGTAGTTTCAGGATTAACATCTCCATTTACAGCAGCAATGGTTGCAGGAAGATTTGGCATATCAAATTCACTGTCATCACTTGAAACCAAGTTAATATTTACAGTTGCCACATCATCTATATCCATACCAGTTGCATACATTACCATATTAAGATATAAATAGGAAGTTACATCAGCATTTGTGTATCCTAAGTCTTTTGGATTGGTATCTTTGGTAGTGTCATTGTTTCCCCACCAGTTATTTTCTAAAACAGTTGGGCCGGTTGCAATCCATACTCCTTTTTCACCATCCAATAAAACAGAATTGGTGATTGTTAAACTGCCAGTACTGTATTCGTTGATGGATTTACCATTACGGGTAGTGTCAGTTAATCTGTTACCATAAAACATTGATCTGTCAATTATTACAGTATTATAGGCACATATTGCAGCTCCTGCGGACCATCCATTGTTTAAAATAACATTGTTAGTAAATGTTGAGCCTGTAATGTTTAAAAGCACATTACTATTTTCAGCATTAATTGCACCAGCAGCATACCATGCAGAGTTGTTTTCGAAATAGGAATCTCTAATGGTTGCTGTAGCAGATTTTAAGTTGATGGCTCCACCGTAGGATGAACTTGTACCTGCAGTGTTATTGATGAATTTACAATTATCAACTGTTAAAGTAGCCCCATTGACCCATAATGCTCCTCCACGTTTATCGCTGGCACCAGCAACATTAGCATTGACAAATGCCAAATTAGATAAATTGACTGTATAAGCACCAATACTGAAAATCCTACCATTATTGTTAGCATCGATTACAGCATCATCACCCATACCAATAATGGAAACATTTTTATCAATGGAAATACCATCAACGCCAACATTATCCAAGTAGTTTACACCACTTAAATGAATGATTCCATTTGGTTCAATTACACTTAATGCATGTTCAATTGTTTTAAATGAGTTTTCTGAACTTGTTCCCGCATAATCATCGGAACCTGTAGCATAATTAACATAAACTTCAGTTATAGGTGCGGTTTCATATTGTTCTCTAACCACCAACAAAGCGACATTAGTTTTATAGGAACCGGAACTTTTTTCAAAGGAGAAATTGGTTTCACTTCCAGAACTAAATGCATACGCAATATTGTCCCATTTAATATCATTAGAATAATAGTCCCCTGGGGTTACGCTAGTTGGAGTAATTTCATTATTGTTAATTTTATAAGAATCTGCAAGTGAACTGGATAATGCGATTGTCCTTAATGAAATATCATCAGTTTTACCATTATAATTCTGAGTTGCAAAATTAAAATTACCGGTGGTTGCAGATCTCCATAACTGACCTAAATGTAACCAATAAGTATACTTATCTTCATCCCCATCATCATAAGCATAGAATAGGCCAATTAATTTAATATTACCATCAAATAGTTTGTCTGGAATCTTTGTGTTTTCAACACCTACAGTGATGGTATCTCCAGGATTTAAGTTTTTGACCTTGTTTGTAATATCGTAAACCATTTGGTAGTCTGAATATTGTTTGGTAGTGTGGTCATTTACATAATAAACAGTTGGATCGTTTGCGAGATTAGTATCAAATGTTAATGTTTCATATCCCAAAACTTCCAGTCCATTGTTTGTATTTAATGTAACATTGGAATAAAGACCATATGTCTCAGCTCCACTACCTGAATAAACATTTACAACAACTATTGCAGATTTAAGATTGGTTTGATTAACTGGAACTGTATACACCACATTACCTGTTGTAGTCCTACCATTATAAGTAGTTAAGTCAACTCCTCCTGAAACAACCCCTGTATCGGCTTGAGGAATTGTTTCGACAACCTGACTTGAATCTTTCAATTCATCTTCATTATCTTGACTAGATATATCATCCAGTCCATCATTTTGACTTTCAATTACAGATTCGCTATTATCAACAGCCAAATCATCATTATTTGAATCATCTAATTCTTGTGCACTAACAAAAGAGATAGACATCAATAATATGAAAAGCAATGCAATCAATAATATCGAATTTCTTCTTTTACTTTGCAAAATAATTTCCTCCAAATATTTAATACGAATTTTTAAAAATTTATTAAAGGTAATAATAAAATTATACCCTTAATTATTACTATATAATATTTAATATTTAAAACTAATCAATTTATTACTAAAATAGGAAAATAATAAAAAAAGTAATACTTAAATCAAGTTTAAGTTAATAATAGTTAAAATAAAAAGTAAAAAAAGAATACCGAGATTTTTAACAAAATCCCTTAAAAAAATTAACCTTCAACCATTATCAATTTTCCCGTTGAAGGATCCTTATAGACCTTACCCATTTCCATGTATCCCTGACCGGAGCTGTCGGAGGTATCTGGAGTCTCATTTAAAACCTGTCCTTCAGCCACTTCAGTCACATCAGGTGATGATTCCTCAATGGCCTTTTGTTGGTCTTGCGAATCCTGAAATACAACACTCTGCATATTCCAACTTATTACAACAAATATCAGCAATCCAACTGCAATAACAAGCATTGCATCAACAAGATTTGAGGTTCCTGCCATCGGATCCTCTTCACCTTCTGAAAATCTTTTCTTAGACTTGTCTAGAACCATGTGAAAACCTCATTGATTTAATTTATCCAGAAGCGCATCGGCAAGCGCATCCAAGTTGGACAGGTATTCCTCATACCATCTGCGTCTTACTTTTGATACGAAGTAGGCCACAGCACCTGCACCAATACCAACAACAGTGGTATCAAATGCTACAATAATCGCGTTGGCAAGAGTATTTACATCACCAGCACCCAATGCGGCAAGACCTGGACCCATTGGGATTAAAGTACCCATTAAACCTAAAGTCGGCCCTATACGAGTTACCACATCAGTTTTCTCTATTGTCTTTGTGAATTTGTTTTCCTCAAACTCTATCAGTTTCTTTGCAAGGGCATGCCTTGAATCGACTGTAAGGGAACTTGATCTTAAAATTTTAATCAGGACAACCTTCTGGGATTCATAGATTTTTGCGTTCTTAATTATGTCCTTTATTTCCTCTAAAGAGCCCGCATTTGAAATTGAATATATTAGCTGCTCGATGAGGTCAGGAGTGACTTTTTTTCTTGAAGTGTACTCAGAAACCAGCCCTCCAATAGCCAAGACTGCGAAAACCGCAAATATCACTAAAAAGATAATTACGGGAATCTGCAGACTTTGAGAAATCATGTTTAATGTTGAAGTCAATATTTCGCTGCCGGGAATTGTTGCTACCATAAAATCACCTAATTAAAATTGCTGTTTCTCCTTGAAATTATTCCGCCTATTCCAATAATCACCAATATCAGTATCAATGCTCCAATCAATGAATAAGGAGAAGATATTGATATTGCATCCATCGGATTTTGAATCATTGCTGTGATGTTTGGTAAAAACAATGCTGAGAGGAGGAAATATATTCCCAAAAAGAACATGAAATTACCTAAAACAATCGGATATGGCTTATCAATAAACCTAACAAGGTGGTTGGATGCAAAATAGGTTAGAACAATTGTCAGAACCAATGCACCTGCAACGACAAGACTCAAATCCATCAATCCCAAACCAACTGTAGGTGCAACAAGCATGATGCTCACTATAATAGATCCAAAACAGCACGGACAAGGTGCCACAACAGCCATGCAAGTTGCGGCGGTTGTGTTCTTTTCAAACACCTTATATTCCCTTATTGTGAACAATCCTGCCAAAATCATGATTATTGCCATTATCAGGAAAAATTCAAAATTATAAGTATAAATCAAGTCTGTAATCTGCTGTGTGAAATGGGAAGAGATTTCTGTCAATATCAACACACCTCCACCATATCCAATGGAAACCAATGCCAAATATTTCTTTGACATATTGGCCAGACCTGTTGCCAGACCCAATTTAATTCCAAAAATCAAAACAGCAGATAAAATACCCACTTGCCATAAAATATTAATCGCATCCATTTTAATCACCTAAAATTTTTCTCTGAAAAGCTTATCCAAATCATGTTTTTTATCCTTATCGTCACTGTCTCTAAAGTATCCGAATGCTATAACCATAATCAAACACAATATAGCTATAACCGCTATAAGAGACAATCCAACTTCACTTGCTGACTGTGAAGTGATTGGATTGATTTCAACTGATTTTTTAACGTCAGCACCTTCAACAGAAGAACTTCCCGCCTGTACTGACTCACTGCCTGCACCGACATTTGAAAATGCTTCACCCTGTGCATTTTCACCGTTTTGTGCGGTAGCTTGATTGGTTGTTGAACTTGAATTTGTTGCAATAGTGGCTGATGAAGTTGAACCCTCAACTGGATTGTTTGTTGACGCCTCATTCTGATTTTGGACATTGTCCTGAGTTTCTGGAGGAACAGTTGATTGAGTATTGTTTGCAAATACCGGATTTTTGGTTGCCTCATATAATTTAGGAAGCAACTGTGCCAAAATATCAGGATTGACATATTGAACTGCCCATTGCATCATTGCGATATTTCCGCAGCTGCAGTCACAGCAGGCAACACCATTTTGAACTGTTGCCTGAGCCCATGTGTTTGCAATGTTTCTTATTGTTCCCTCATTTGCATTCCAATAGCCTTCCTGAATGGCAGTCAACATTGTTCCACTCATTGAAATAAGGGAATATGCATTATTTCCAGTTTTCAGCCAATCGGTAACACCAATATTGTATCTGTCATTGTAGTAAGTATTATAAACTCTGTTCCATAAAGCATCACTGACGGCAGAAGGTCTGGTAACCTGCCAACCATATAGATTAGTTACAAATTTATTTGACATGTATCTTGCACCGCTGTATCCTTCGGCCATCATTCCCTTAATCCATTCGGGATTGTCATATCTTGAAGCAATTTCCTGATACATCACTTCCTCCAAGGATGCAATATATGCCTTATCCTTATTGGCGTACATCAATACGTTCATGTTAGGGGTTTTTCCAGATATCTTCTCGACTGTCATGGACAATCCACCCCAATAATCAAAGAAGTCATCGTTGTCGAGAACACCATATTGATTAGTGTTACGGCTAGTTACGATTGTATCTGAATTGGATAGTGCCCTAAGGAATACCAATGGATTTGTATCTCCCCAATAATTTTTGGAATACATGTTTCCCATCCTTCCAAGGTAAAAGTCGGCTAGCTCGCTTGTATCGTTCCAGGTCCATGACATTGATACCAATTTTGATATTCCTGCACCATAATCGCCGTTCGGTGGTGCAAAAATGCGTGTAATGGCACATTCACCTGCATAAGTGGCATTATAACCTTGACTTAAATAGTATATGCAATCTTCAACCCAGTGCTTTGCAACGTAATTATCCTCAAGTGATTCTGAACTAATACCATAATATCCTATGCCTCCCATGACAAAATTAATGGCCTCTTTTATTTGCTTACCGTATTGACTTCTCATAAGAGTACTGTTTCGAACAATGGTATTGTAAGATCTTGCAAGTGCAACCCTAAACGCATTATCTAACAAAATGGATTGAGAAGAGTATAAATCCCTAAACAGACCACTGGTAATCACAGTTACATCAATTCTTTTCTTATCCCAACCTTCAGGACGAGTTAAGTCTTCCAAAAGAATATATTCCGGCATTGATTTGGTTTTTTGACCTATTTCCCCATGGTCATGGTCAGGATCATCCTCATCATCTATGAAATATCCTGCACTTGGTGAATCTGACCATACTGGCTTCATTCCAAGAAGATATAAAACGGATGCAACCAAAGCCCCGTCATCCCTTGCAGTTTCAACACACCAAATTCCCATTATGACTTTATCAGTTGTATCATTCAAGCCGGATAGGGTCAAGAGCGCCAATGTCTTTGCATAATTCCATGCATCCTGAGTTGGTAGTTCCTGGGATTGGTCCTGATACATATTCCTTCCTGTTGGAAGAACAATTGGGTTTAATATTACTTCTCCCCCAGCACTAATAGGGATATATCTGCCGTTTAACCCATTGAGCATTGAATTCATTTCATTGGTTACACTTTCATTAATCAAACCTATGTATTTTTTAGCCAATTGCAAACAGGCAAGAACTTTTGCATTATCATATAAATTATTTCCTGCAACCAATGTTCTGTAAATATCATCCACATCCCAATAAATCAGGGCTTTGCAGATATCATATGATTTGTTGAGGATAAATTCTCTTTCAAAAGATGATAAACTGTCATAATCCTTAGAGTAATATATGTATGAAAGTTCATCGAATAGGTTGGTTTCACCTTGTTCGCTTTCAAAATCGAATGACAGCATTACCGAAACCGTGCTTGCAAGGTCTTGTTCTGTCCAATATTGTCCTAAAGCATGAAGACCTAAAGGATAGAGAACATCCTGAAGCGATTTTAAAAATGTGTCCAACTTATCAACAAGAATATCATCAGCTAAATTTGCCACTTCCTCAACACTTAATCCCAAATTCATTGAATAATCCTGTTCAATAATGAATTGGCGTATTTGCTGTGCAAACTCTGATTTCAATTCTACATTTTCAGTATTATAATAATAATTAATCAAATTAACCGAAATTGTTAAATTTCCATATAAATGAGTATAAGACATTGGAGAAGTCAAATGCGAAATCAATACTGCAAATCCCCTTCTTTTTGCTTGAATAGCTTCTCCCAAACCATCAGAAATATAGAAATACAATTGAGGCACATCTCCAACAACAACAGATCCGTAATCAGTTGCTGACAATAAAATCTCTTTTCCAGGCAACCATTCATGAGTTGCATGCCTTCCAACAAAGACCATTGCGTTTGAATAATATTTTTGCATATAGTAATATGCTGCCAAATACTGGTGTGTTGGAGCAACGGCAGTACAATGGTATAGATTTGAAATGTCCGCCTCCCAACCCCTCTGAGGTTCTGGAGCAATGAAAATATTTCCAAATGTCAAACCCGGAATCACAAAGTAATCGATTCCATTCCTATTGACAACCATTACTGTACCCGGTGAGTCACCCCATCCGTTTAATCCTGAAACATTCAGCTGCTTGAATTCGGCAAAATACTGTTGGAACAAATTGAAGTATTTAATATCCTGGGTCTTGGTATAGTTTTTCAATGCACCTACAATCTTATTTAAAACGACTTTGGCATCAGCAGCCTTATCATCAGGAAGCAATGAAGTTACCTGATTTAACCAATCATCAATTGTATCCCCAATAGTCACGGTGTAGTTTAACTCAACCGCCCTTCTTGCCAACTCTCCAATGTATGCGACTGGACCTTCACGAACCTGCAACTTAATAATGTCATCTAATGAATTGAACCATTCAGTGTATTCGCTTACCGGAAACAATGTTACACCGGATTGATTAGCCAATTTTTCAAGTTCACCAGGAGCCCAATTAGCTACATTGATTCCACACCTTAAAATCATGTCTTCAAGTTCTGAAACATTGTTAGGCAAATCTTCAACCTTATATCCTGCGGCCTTTAAAGTGTATAGCATATTATAAATGCTGGTAATTGTATCCAAATAACTTGATCCTATATTCTGTTTTCCTGGAGGATAGTTATAATAGATTATGGAGAGTACCTTTTCACCATTTTCAGCATATTTCAAGTCTACCCATGAGTCTACCCTGTCAGTCAACAAATCAATGTTTCTTACATGAGAAATATATGTGACGATTCTTGCACCGGTCAATTCTGAGATGTATGATGAAACACCTCCAATGAATGTAGCATCAATAATACCTTGTGCCTCTGCAATAGCAACATGCCACCATTTATCACTTTTTTCTGTGGTCAAACCTGTACTTCCAAGCTCCCACTGTTCATTTGAAACATAATCGGAATGGACAGCCCTGAAAACTGGAACTCCGAGCTCTTCAAAAAAGTCTATTGTTTTAGTAAAATTTTCTCCGCCTACCCCATATGCAACCATTGATATTATGGCATCTACATACATTTCATAATTTGATGAGTTCGCTAAAAATCCTGAAATGTCACTGCCAGCACTTGTGAAAGATTCGACCATAACCCTTAACTGTTCAGCTGTACCTCCAGCAGCAAATACTGGAATGACATTATATCCTTTAGATTCCAATGATTCTATTATTGCATATGTTGGATGCAGTTGCTGGGATGAAACATACATCGTACTTTCCAATATACCTACAGTACGAGTTCTTGAAGAGTCAAAATAAGTTGCAATATACTCATCTAAAGAAAACCACCTTTCCCTGTATATCCCATATAGATAAGACCCTGTGAAATTTGGTTCATCATAATCAACATCTAAACCCAAATGATTCAAAATGTATAGAATTTGATTTTTCATGTTGTTCTTGTCATTGATATCCTTATACAACACCAAATCGTTTAACACTTTATTGAATGCAGCACCATCACCCCTTATATATCTTTCAATGTCTTCGTAAGCAGTTCCCCTCTGAGTATTTGAAAAATATGTAATGATATCATCTGTTGAAAATGATGATAAAATCCTATTATAATTAATTGTATTCTGTTTGATTAAATTAATGGAAGAAGATCCAGAATTCAAATTCCCTGAAGGAGGTTCCAATGTCAAAAACACTTGCTTTTCTACAAGGTCAGGATATTTTTCAATAGCACTTGTCAAAACGGCATCAACATCAGTACTAATCCACTCTCCAACGAATGCATCGGATTCATATATTAAATTCACTAATTCCATTTCACTCATTGTCTTAACCTGTTCACCGCTTCTGACAATTATATTGACATTCTTGAAATCATGCTCATTGAAAAGTTCCCGACTAGCCGCATCTAGAATATTAGTGCCAGGATTATCACTAATAAAAAACAGAGTATAATTATCTTGAGAAGAGGAAGTGTCTTCAGGTTCAAGCATGTCATGTGAATTTAACCTATCTGAATTCAGCTCACTTCCGCTTTCTGCGCAATCTTCACCAACAATCTCTTCTACAATTAAATCATTGCCACTATCAATCGCTTGATTGTTTTCAATACTCAAATCAGTGCCATTTTCTATAGCAAAAACAACTTGAGTAGAAATAATTATGATAAAAATTGCGAATATTACTAAAAAACCTCTCTTATTTCTAAACATTTTTATCCCATTAACTTATAAATAATTTATATATTTAAAATCATTATTAATAAATATTATTAAAGTATTACTAACATAGTCAAATAAATATAAAAAGTATTACTAAAAAATTAAACTACAAAATATTTATTTAATCAAAAAAACAAAACTTAAAACATTAATATCTAGGGGATAATCATGAAATTTGGGAATGGTATTGTAAAGAAATATTCAAGGGAATACAACCGGACACTGAAAAACGGTGAGAGGAAAAAATACACCACCGAACAGATACAAATAACCGTGCCGAAAAACGAGGACATCTACGAAAACAAGGAGGAAGTCCTAATTATCCCAAACTCCGAAATTGAGGAATTTAAAAGTAGAGAGGAAGAACTAGAAGCATTGAAAGTGGCTAATTATTTATACGTCGAGGAAGTGAATAAATTGGAAAAAGAAATTGAAAACAACACAAACGTCCCATCTACTTTGGAATATGAAAGGGAGATTGAAGAGCTGAAGGCAAAAATAACCGAACAGGACAATGCCCTGAATGAAATAGAAAACAAGTACCAGACCCTGCACCATGAAAATCTAGAATCCCTGAAACAAGAAAACGAGACAATCAGGGACAAGCATTCCAAGCTTATTGTTGAAAACGAGAACCTTAAAAACAAATTCGTCAACATAAAAACAGAAAACGAAAACCTGAAAACAAAATACTCAAGCATCAAGGAAGAGAACAAGAACCTTAAAAACAAATGCTCAAATCTCAAGGAAGAGCATCATTCACTTAAGGAAAGCTACAATCAAGTGTCATCAAAGTATGATCACCTAAAGCAGGAAAATTTAAACACAAAAACAAGCTATGCTGAAATATATGATAAAACTGAAGGCTTGGAAAAAGAATATGATTCCCTTATCATCGAATACAATGACTTGGTTGACAGGTTCAATGATTTGCAGGAAGAATTATATAATATTAAAACTCATCAGACACAGGATGAGTTCATCGCAAATAGAGTTAAAGAATTTATGTTGAATAGGAGTTAAAAGATAAGGTCATCATCTTGAAACTCTGGATTCCATCTTTTCAATCCCGGAATGAACATTGCAGTGATGCCTGTTGCCTGGGTTTCTGCCAGTCTAGGATTTTTATCCATCATCTCTTTTGTTTTTCTAACTATCATTTCCTCGAGAGTTATGTCGGGTTCTGTGAACTCGCCGTTCTGATAGCAGTCCTTGCAGTAGTCCGGGTTTAGGCTGCCGTCCTTGTTTGTACCGTAATCCTCTTTTACTATTGGCTGTCCGCATGAATTACAAAATCCCATAGTATCCACCTTGTTTTAAAAAAAATAGTAAAGGTAAATTAGATTTAATCTAATTTACTTAGTCGTCTTTCACTTCAATGTTTTCGTCTTCATCCATTGCAAGTCTCATGTTGTCTGGATCTGGGTCAAAGTGTTCTAAGAAGTCTTGTGCAGCTCTTCTCACATCTCTTGAACCGATGATGTATCTTCCTGCAATGATGATGTTAGCGCCTTTGGTGATTGCTTCCTCAACATTGTTAGGCTTGATACCGCCTGCAACAGCAACGAGTCCTTTAGGACCGAGTGCTGATTTGATGTCCTTGATGTTACCCCATTCGGTCATGTCGCTGGTGTCTTCACCGTGCTCTGCCCTGTAGGTTTCCATATCAACATTTCTGTGTAACAATACGATGTCAGGTTTTAAGTCTTCAGGCAGTTTTGCGAGTTTTTTCTCGAACTCAGCAACGTTCATCATGTCCAAGATGGAATAGATTCCTTGTTTTTGGGTTTCATGAATTGCCTTTGCGATTGATTCAACGGTACCGAGACCGGAAATTGCAACTGCGTCAGCTGTTTCGTCTGCTGCCATCTTAACTTCAACACGACCTACATCCAAAGTCTTTAAGTCAGCAATGATGAATGCATCCGGACGTAATGCCCTGATTTTGCCGATGATTCCAACACCGAATTTTTTGACAAGAGGAGTGCCCGCTTCGAGCAGGATCCTGTCGTTGTCTGGTAAATCGTTGATGATTCTTTCCATTGCAGCTTCATTGTCAAGGTCAAGTGCAACTTGCAGGTATGGTGGGCTCCAGAGTTTTTTGACTTTGAATCCCATGATTGGGTGAGTTCCACGGTCTTTTTCCGCAAGCACTTTTTCGATGGATGGGTATCCTTCCATTGCTCTTCTGATTGCCAGTTTGGTTGCACCGTAATTGTATTGGTAGATTTTCCTGTAGTCTTCAGCGGATGGGTCGATGAATACACTTACGTTAATCACGATATCTTCAACTATGTCTTTTGGGATGTATCCGTCTTCCACTGCATCTGCAACGGCTCTTGCAACTGCGGTCTGTGCAGGTCCGAAGATTTTGCTTGCATCATCCAGGTCTCCGACTGTTACTTTAGGAATTATTAAAGTAGCCGGTTTGGTCATTAAGTTAGGTCTGATTACACTTGTTAGTGGAGTGTGGCCTACTGAAAGGTTTGATAAACCGTTAGCGAATGCTTGGCCTACTGGTCCTTGCTTATCACCGATTAATAAATCAACGTGTGCTAATTCTGGGCCGTCTCCAATAAGGGCTTCTCCTATTCTATACATTGGGTCCATTAAATTTCCTCCATATTATAATATAATTTTTATTTTTAATAAACTATTGGAAGTTAATCCTTCTTGAGATGTCCTTTGGTAAAGGCAATCTTCTGAATGGTTTTCCTTCGCATTTAGCATTAATTTCACTGATCAATTCGTCAACTCTCATGTCGACTTTCTCGCCGGTTTCACGCACTGTAACCTGGAACTTGCCGGATTCCATTTCCTTGTCTCCGACTACGAAAATGTATGGTATCCATTCCTTGGATGCGTTTCTTATCTTTTTACCTACGCTTTCATCCCTGTCGTCAATGTCGACACGGATGTTGGCGGCGTTGATTTTTGTGTAGAGTTCCTCTGCGAATTCCTTGTGTGCCTCGCTGATTGTGAGTATTCTTGCCTGTATTGGGCTCAGCCAGGTTGGAAGCATTGGCGCTCTTTCATCAAGCTCGATTGCGGTCTTTTCAAGCATTGCGCATAAGACCCTTTCGATACTTCCGGTTGGGGAAGTGTGAATGATTGTCGGGTTGTGCTGCTTGCCGTCTTCACCGAGGTAGGTGATGTCGAACCTTTTACCGCTTTCAACGTCAATCTGCACGGTTGGGTTTTCGATTGGGCGTCCTAGTGCATCGATATTGGCAAGGTCTATTTTGCACACCCAGTAGTGGTGTCTTTCAGGCAAGATCTCTAAAAGGATAGGTTTGTTGAATTTCCTTGCGATATCGTACATCCATTCCTCGTTTTCCTCGAAGAAGTCCTGGGTTGCCCTGAAGATAACCTCGAAGTCAAGGTTGAGGTCCACGCCGGTCTGCATGCACATGTCGGTTTGCTCGGAGAATTCCTGAAGGGATGCATGCACGTCTGTACAGAATGAGTGGCAGTCCGGCATTGTGAATGCCCTTAATCTTTTAAGACCGACGACTTCTCCTTTTTTCTCGTAACGGAAACTGTACCTGGTCAATTCGAATATCTTTGCAGGGAAGTTTTTCCATGTGAGGTATGAATCGCTCATCAGTCTGAATGCTCCGAAGCATGCAGCAAACCTCAGCATTAAATTCTTTTTGGTGTCGGTACGGTATTGCCTTTCACCGAACTTGTATGCGTGCTCGTAGATTGCCTGATTGTCCAGGTCATAAAAGATTGGGGTTTCAACAGGCATCGCTCCACGGTCGACTGTGAGGTCATAGACGTAGTCTGCAAGAAGGTCCCTTATGAGTTTTCCTTTAGGGTACCATCTGAGGTTTCCGACATCTGATGCAGGCTCGTAGTCGCAGATTTCCTTTTCACGCATGATTTTAACATGTGGAGGTTCTCCTTCATCTGATGCTCCGCGTCCAAGCTCATAGTCGACGAGCTGCTTGAAGGCATGGTTTTCGAAGTTGAACTCATCGATTTGAGTGATCTTGTCCCCTTCGAGGATTTGCCATTTTGACGGTTTCCTTTCAACCTTTGCCTCTTCCTCTTCGGCAGTTATGGTTCTTGAAAGCTCGCTTAACGGGTGTCCTTTGCAGGATATCTCGAATGCCTTGTACCATCCGAAAGGTACTCTTTGAACTGTTAAGTTTTCAGCCAAAAGTGCCTCTTCAGCATCTTTCAGGATTTGAACAGCGACTTTTGGGGAACTTAATGATGAAGATAAGTGGGCATATGGATATAACACTATATTTTCTGCTTTAACTTGATCATTAGTTTTTAAAACTTCTTTAACTAAGTTTTTAACGATACCTTCTGGATTATTTTCATCGTCTTTCTCGACAGCTGTAAACACTACCAGGGAATCATCGAATTGGCCTTGTTTTTTGGCTTCTTCGATTTTCTCGGCTACAGGTGTCTCTTTTTTCACATTGTAGTTTAAATAATCAGAATGAATAAGAAGTATTCTCATTTAATCACCAATATATTAATGATTTAATTTCTATTTTTAATATTATATAAAAATTTAGTGAAGTGAAAACATGAGGGTTTCCGGACCGGGGATTATGTTTCGTTAAATGAATTGTGAGTGTGATTAAAACAATTGTTTTATGAAAAAGTGGGTTGATTCTTAATTGGTATTGTGTTTAAATGACAGTTGTTTGAAAAATAAGCGTTTGTTGATTTTGAAATCTATATGAAAAAATAAAAAAAGTAATAGAGATTAAATTTAATCCCTATCTTCTAACTTTAACTTTCTTGGTTACTTTGTCCTTACCGTAGGTTACGGTGTATTTGTATTTCTTACCCGCTTTGAGCTTTTTAGTAATGCTCTTCTTGAGTTTGAAAGTAGCTACACCTTTCTTGTTGATTTTAGCTTTAACCTTTTTGCCCTTGATTTTTAAAGTTAACTTCTTACCTTTAAGGTATTTACCATTGACCTTATTGGTTTTAACTTTAATCTTGTTGACTTTCTTGGATTTCTTAATCTTCTTGTTAGAAGCCTTAATCAAGTGTTTCACATTGACTGTGTTTTTGACTGTTACGCCATTGTAGGTTGCTGTGATAGTGTATTTTTTGACTTTCACTTTAGTATTGAGATTCAAGGTTGCGTAACCTTTACTGTCAGTCTTGGCAGTGTATGTTTTGCCGTTGAACTTGAAAGTAACGGTCTGACCTGCACCAACAGCCTTGCCGTCACGAGTCACGAGAACTTTGTAGTTGGCTTTAGCTGAGTATACAACATTCACGTTCTTGTTGTTAGATAGGTTGAATACAGGAGCAGCTACACTTAAAGTGGTTGCCTTGCTCACAGGTGAGTAATTAGCATCACCGGTGTATGTAACGGTCACGTTATGATTGCCTGCAGGCAATGCTGGTATAGTTACACTGGCAGATCCATTGTTTAAAGCAGCAACATACTTGGTTCCGTCAACATCCACTTCAAGGTATCCGGTAGCATTGCTTGGCAAGCTAATGGAGTAAGTGGTTGGCTCATCTGATTTTGCACTGTCAGGAATGTTGAGTGCGTTTTCAGGAACGTTGGATGTCACGTTGATTTCCTTGGTTGTTGTGATTGGACCGTACTTGTCGTCACCAGTGTATGTGATAGTAGCGTTGTAAGTACCTTCAGCAAGAGTAGGGACAGTCACATTTGCTTTACCGTTGACCAATGGGACGTGTGTTTGTGTTCCATTGATGTCTAACAATAGGTATCCAGTAGCATCTTCAGGCAAGTTGACTGAAATGACTTGTGAAGTGCTGTTTTCAGGAGCGGTAATGTTGAATGCCTGTTCAGGTGAGACCTTAACTTTAGTCACATTGAATGTGACAGTGGTTTCATTGTCCTCATATAAGCCGTTACCCATAAAGGTTACAGTTGCAGTGTATGTGCCTTCAGTTAAGTTTTCGATAACAGCCTTACCGTCAGTCACAGGATAGTATACACCATCCAATTCAACTAATGCGACACCATCAACGCCTTCAGGCAATTTGACAATGATTGTAGCGTTTTGACCAACTTCAATGTTAGCAGCACTAGCAGTTAAATTAACCGGAATAGTGTTAATAGTAATCTCTTTGCTAACACTTGCTTTAGCGTATTTATCATCACCTGTGTATGTGACATTTACAGTGTGGTTTCCAGCATCCAATGAATCGGTTTGGATAGTTGCAGATCCGTTTACAAGAGGAGCATAGTATTTTTTATCACCGTCAATATCAACCAGCAAGTAACCTGTAGCGTCTTCAGGCAATTCAACACTGATTACAGGAGCAGTTGAGTTTTCAGGAACTGTAATGTCTAAAGCGGTTTCTGTTGGAACTTGAGCAACATCGAATGAGTTAGCATCAGTGCCGGTTGTGTAGTTTTCATCACCGTTGTAGATAACCTCATATGAGTGGTGACCAGCAGCCAAACCGGTAACGTTGATGATTGCAACACCATCAATTACAGGTAAATCAAAGGTAACAGGATCGCTGTCAACAGTCACAGTGAAATTACCGGTTAAACCAGGAGCGATTATGGTAATAGTCACGTTTTCACCGACTTTAGCATTTTCAGTAACATTGGATGTTACAACAGGTGCTATAGGAGTTACAGTAACAGTTACGGATTCACTAACAGGACTGTATGATTCATTATTGAATTTGACTTCAATAGTGTGTTTGCCTCCAGCTAAACCAGTGACTGGAATGCTTACAAATCCATCTTCATTAACCTTTGCTGTTTGAACTTCTCCACCGTCAACAGTGTAAGTGATTGTAGCGTTACCGATTACAGCATCACGAGCATTGGTTAAGGTTACATTCACATATACAGTATCATTGTATGGAACTTGACTGTCAGCAACAACAACCAATTTAGCTTCCATAGAGTCTGTAATGGTTAATGTAGCTGTTTTTTCAACTGCATAGTAGGTATCGTCACCATAGTATTTCGCAGTTACGGTCAAATTGCCTAAAGATTCAGTGATTGCAAAGGTTGCAACACCTTCACCAGTTTCATTAAGTGTTACCACTTGAGTTTTGCCATCAACACCCCATGATACAGTGACAATAACATCTCCAGTGATAGGAGTGCCGTCAGCACCGGTCAATTTGATTGGAATGTCAACAGATTCGTTCCATTCACCAACGGTATCATTAACCTCTAAAGCTGGAGTGATTTTTTCAATTGAGAAATATACCTCAGCAATAGCATCCTCATAGTTAGGGTCGTTTACTTGAACAACGAAATAATGACCTTCAGCAGCAGTGAAACCGTATAATACTAAAGTGTAGACTCCAGTGGTTTCATTGATGATGAATACATCAACAGGTTCACCATCCATGAATGCGGATACATTGGAAGGGTCAACGTCTGTAGGTAATGTGAAAGTAATGTTGATTTGACTGCCGATTACCATATCGCCGATTACTTCAGGCTCAGCAATATCTAAAGGAGCTTTAGCAATAGTGAAATCAACCCAGCTATCAACACCATGATATCCATCTTGTTCTTCAAATTCAACATATGCTTCATAGTCACCGGCGAATAAGCCTGAAACATTTTGACTGCCAACACCATCTTTTACGGTAATCTCATATTGATGGTCTTCATCGATAGATACGGTATAGTTTCCGTCAGGACCTTCAATGTTGATTACAGCATTAGGATAGGTTCCAGTAATATTCACAGTGTATTCAGGGTATCCTAGGTATTCAAATTCCTTGGTGGATACGTCTTCGGCCAATTTGTATTGAGGATCATCGAGTGAGATAGTGGCGACTTTCACACCAGGAGTCAATCCTGTGATGTTAGCTTCGCCCCATGCAAATCCATCCTCTTCATCATATACAACAGGCACAGTTACGGTCTGACCGTCAACAGTAACATTGTATTCACCGACAGGACCTTCAATGTAAACGGTCACATTGTCAGGGGCATCACCAGAGATTTCTATGTACAAGTCATCCTCAGTCAATTCCTTGACGTTAACAGTCACTGTGAAATCAGCACTGGAGTTCATGTAGGCGTTGTTACCTTCATAGACTGCAGTCCAATTGTAGGTGCCAACATCAGGTTGAGTGTCAATGGTAAATGTTCCAACACCGTTTTCTACGAATACGTCTTCACCCATGACATTAACAATGCCGGTTAATGGGTTTCCTTCACTGTCAGTCAAGTTGACGGTTATTGTGATAATGTCACTGTAGTTAGCTTCAACTGACTCAACGGTTAATTTTGTAGCTCCTTTGACGTAGAATACTGTTGAGTTGATTGCAGGTTCGTAATTAGGATCTTCAAACATTGCAACAACCGGGTATTGACCATGAGCTAAACCATCAATTGTAATGTTACCAGTACCATTCACAACATTTACAGCATGATCTTCATTGTTAACGATTACAGTAACAATAGCATTTAAACCAGCGTCATTCACACCAATCAGGGTTACGAATACTGTAGCGTTTTCGCCTTCAACAATGCTTTCAACCTTAACAGTGAACTCGGTAACATTAGCTAATGGAATATCTAAAGCACCAGTGAACACTTGCAAGCCAGCAGCACTGTAACTGGTTGAAATGACATTTAAACCAGCTTTTTCCACAGCATAGCCAAGAGTGTATAAACCGGTTCCATCATGATATAATGGAGCATCTTCAATTTCAACACCATTTACAGTGAATCTGAAGTTAGGGTCGTAAATGCTATTGCCCATATCATCAGTCAATGTAGCATTGAGTACGTAAAGATCACCTAAACCAGTGTCATTCAAGGTCTTATTATCTAAGATTGTAGCGTTGACAATAGTGGATCCGATTGTACCGTTGGAATAAATTGAACTACCGACAGTAGCAGAGTTGTTTTTCATTGCAGATTTTGTAATGTCCAGTTTTGCACTGCTGTTCACGTATATTGCACCACCATAATTTTTAGCAGTGTTGTTGGTGAATGTGCTTTCAGTGATTGTTGCATCTTTAAATACAGCAATGGCTCCACCGTTATCAGCATAGTTTTCAGTGAATGTGGATGTAAGGGTTAAACCAGTACCTTCAGCAAAGATTGCTCCACCTAAATCACCAAATGCCTTGTTTTCAATGAATTCACCACCAGTGATGGAACCTCCATTTGCACCCCAGTAGACAGCACCACCATTATAAGCAGTGTTTCCTGTGAAATTGGAATCAGTTATCTTACCTGCAGCTTTTTGCATGGATACTGCACCACCGTTTTTAAGAGCAGCATTGCCAATGAAAACAGAATTTGTAATCTCAGCAGCTTGTTGACCGCTGTAGCATGCAACAGCTCCACCTAATTCATCTGCCATGTTGAACTTGAATGTGGAATCAGAAATGGCATCATTCAAACCATATAGGAATACTGCACCACCGGATGCGGTAGCATTGTTGTCTTCAAATTCACAACCGATGATGTCACTACCGTCACTACTTAAGTAAATCGCACCACCATTGTAAGCGGTGTTGTTGTAGAACTTACAATCAGATATTACATGACTGTTATAAGCACCGTTAGAGTAGATTGCTCCACCCCAGTCAGCAAATTGTTGACTTGAAGTGTTAGCATGACCATTAGTGAAAGTAGTGTTTGTAATGTTAATGTTATTTGCATTGAGTTGGAAGATTCTAGCGGCATCAGCACCACTGATAGTGGAACCGTTACCGTCTACAGTCAATGCTTTGTTTATTACCACACCAGCTTTCAATGCGTCACCATCAATTTCAGCATTATATGTGAAGTTGTATGGTAAAACTAAAGTATCAGTTGCATTATCAATTAATTGTTGTAATTGTGTGAAAGTACCATAAATGGATTTAACAGTAGCGTTTTCAACTTCCAATTCATCATCACTGGCATAGGTAATGTTTACCGGATAGATACCAGCAGATGGAAGAGTGTAAGTAGCTTCATATAATTTATTAGCAGCATTATAAACTGCAGCAACTTCCTCATCATTTATTGTGAATTTGAATTGGGCGTCTTTAATCAGGTTATCCTCATCATCAGTCACTTTAGCGGATAATTCAGCTTCCAGAGTTTCAATGGTTTTAACTTCACCGTCAAGGATTGTTACTTTAATGGTTGAAGTTATAAATCCTTTTGCACCAACTTCGATTTCGGCATTTCCTGAAGTTACATTGTTTCCGGATAATGTTAAAGTACCGTTGCTGTAAATTGCTGAACCTCCAGCAGCAGCTTTATTGTTGGTGAAGTTGGAATTATTAACAGTTAAATTCAATATGTCACCAGTTGCATACTTGGTATTGGTACGTATAGCACCACCAACAGCTTCTCTTTTAGGAGAACCGACAGCAGTGTTGTTTTCAAAGTCACAATTATCAATTTCTACATCAATAACATTATTAGCATTATTATTGCTACTAATATCAACAGCACCACCTACGGTAGCTGTGTTATTATAGAACTTGGAATTTTTAATAGTACCTTCAGCAATATCTACTATAACGATTGCACCACCAGCAGAAGTGTAACCATAACTGCCAATACCGGTAGCATTATTTCCTATAAATGTACAATTATCAATGGAGAAATAAGATTCTTCACCTTTATCTGCAGCGATATAGATAGCTGCACCGCAATATGCTAAGTTATTGACAAAATCAGAATTTTCAACAGTTAAACTAGCTTTGGTAGCACCGAGTATAGGATATGAAGCTATAGCACCTCCATAGGTACCACTGTTATTTTCAAAGTAGGAATTATTTATTACAGCTTTGCCTGAATTGAAAACAACAGCCTCAATAAATTGAGGATTATTATTATCTCCAGTTCTGACAACATAGTTTTTAAGGTCATTAGTGAATGATGAGTGATCAACATTTAAAGTACCGTAATTGTAGATAGCTGCTCCACCATTGTCAACATTGTTTTTCCTTTCTGTAATATTATTGCTGTCAAATCCTGAATTATCAATGGTTACAGTACCTGCAGACCAGATAGCTCCACCACGTTCAGCAGCAGTGTTTTCATCGAAGTTTACATAATCAGCATTCAATTCAGCACCAGCATTAACATAAACAGCACCACCATTTAAAGCTTTACCTTTGGTTAAAGTAACATTAGATAAATTTAAAACAGCATTATTACCAACATTAAATATTCTGGCGGCATCGGAACCTGAAATAGTGTATCCTTTACCGTCAATAGTTACAGTCTTATTAACTACAATACCATTTTTAATGCTTGAATCAAATTCTTCAACATATGCGTAATCACCGGTTAACTCAATAATGTCACCAGCGTCAGCTGCATCAATCATGTTTTGGATGTCGATTAATGATTTGACAATAGTAATGTTAGCAGTTGTAATTATTACTAAATTGGCTGAAGTAGTGCAATTAGCATCAATGTTGAATATACCAGCATCTTTAGGAGTGTAAATTCCTTCATATAATCTATTATCAGGATTATATTTTGCATCAACTAAAGAGTTTGCAGTATCATTGACTTTGAATTTGAGACCAGTAATATCCATTAAGTTACCAATATCATCTGTAACAGTAGCTTGAAGAGTAATATCGCCACAGTGGTATGTAGTACCATTGTTCAAGATTTCAATGTAGATTGTTGATTTGATTATTCCTGTACTTACAATATCAGCTTTTTCGCTGGACACATTGTTTTTAGATAATGTGATAACACCTTGATTATTATATATTGCATTACCATCCTCAGCAGTGTTTCCAGTGAAGTTAGAGTTAGTTAAGGAAGAATCAGTGCAGTAATTAGTGAAAACTATAGCACCACCTGTTTCAGTAGCGGTGTTATCGATGAATCTAGAATCAGAAATAGCAACATTATCCCATGCCCAGAGAGCACCAGCATTAGTAGCATTATTTGAATCAAATATTACATTATTAATGGTAGCTGCAGATCCTCCTCTATTATCATAAATAAAAATAGCCCCACCTTTATCAGCACTATTGTTTTTAAAAGTACAATTGTCAACAGTTATAGAAGGAGCATATAAGTAAAGTGCACCTGCCAAATTATCAGCGTGATTGTTTTCAAAAGTACTGCCAGTAATATTAGTTTTTTTGGTACTTTCTATATCAACAGCACCACCTTGGGCTGAATAAGAATCTTTCACAGTAATATTATCAATAGAACCACCAGCGTTTTTAATAAATATGGCACCTCCACCAGCAGTATAACCAGGACTACCAATACCTACTGCTTTGTTATTTTCAGTGAATATAGTATCTTTAATTTCAAAGTTTAAATTTCCTTCTAATTGAATAGCTCCACCGCAATATGCATTATTAGCAAGGAAACTAGATTTAGAAATAGTTATAGTCCCATCTTCAGCATAAATTGCTCCACCATAAACACCATTGTTGTTTTCAAATAAACAATTTTCAATAGTGGTTTGGGAATTGAGTAAGTTTAAAACACCATTAACTAAATCGCCTTCAGTACGGTTGAGATTTTTACCATTATTAATAACATTAGTATTAGTTAAAGTAACCATTGCATTATTAGCATATATTGCAGCACCACCATGATTTTCAGAAGCCCTAGCTTCTAATTTAGTTACATCATTACTATCTAAAACACAACTAGTAAGATTAATACTACCACCATTAGTATAAATAGCACCACCATCATATTCCTGTGCAATATTATTACTAAATACAGCATCATTAGCAGCTAAAGTAGCACCATTAGCAACATATACACCAGCACCTTCACTAGCAGCACCATTACAAACAGTGACATTAGTTAAGGTTAAAGTACCTGCAGTAATATTAAAGATTCTAGCAGCATTACTACCACTGATAGTATGACCATTACCATTAATAGTTAAATCTTCATCAATAATTATACCATTAACCTCACTGTCGCCAAGTTCAGGAGTGAATGCAAAGTCATATGCTAAGTCTAAAGTACCACTTATAGCATTATCTATTTTATTCTGCAAGTCCTGGAAGGTACCTTTGTAGTTATTAATAGTAGCTGTTTTCACATTCAACTTATCCTCATCTATATAAGTAATGTTAACAGTGTATATACCAGGAGCAGGTAATGTCATGAGTCCTTCATATACTCCAGTAGTAGCATTGTAGACTGCTTCAACTTCAGCACCGTCAGTCACAAAGGTTAAACCATTAACGATTGTCATTAGGTTACCATTGTCATCAGTAACTGTAGCATTAATCAGGTATGTACCATCATTAGTGGTAACAGTCTCATTGTTTAAAATAGTTGCATTGATTTGTGATATAATGGTACCTTTACTGTAAACACCGTTAGGAATATTATTCTCACTTAACTCAAGAGTACCTGAATTATAAACTGAATACTTGTTTGAATCCTGAATATCACAATTTTCAATTTTTGCATTGAATTCTTCATCTATAGACACAGTGATATTGTCTGTGGCTTGGTTATTTATGAATGTAGAATCTTTGATAACTAAAGTTACATCACCATCATCCTTAAAAGTACCACTGCTGATTGCAGCGCTACGAGTACCATAGTTGTTTTCAAAGGTACAGTTGTCAATGATACCGGATGCACAATTTGCTAAACGGATAGCTGCACCAGTAGATCCGTTTTTATCATCTCCATAATTGTTTTTAAAGACACTGTAAGATATTTCTAATGTTACAGGAACAGTATTAGTACCAACACAGATACCTGCACCCATAGCACCAGTAGTAGGAGCGCCTTGAGGACCATGGAAGTTGTTTGAGTCAAATGTACATTTGGTTACGTTTAAATATTTTACATTATCATTTGCATTAATACCAACACCAACATAACCTGTATTATTGTAGAATGTACAGTTTTCAACTGCAACCTCTTTTTGATCTAATTCTTCAAGTTCGATTGCTGCACCGAAACGTGCAACGTTGCGTTCGAAGTATGAGTCTTTAATGTATACAGTACCTGTACTCCAGGAGGATATGGCACCTGTACTGCCTATCCAAGGAGCTAGGTTGTTAACAAATCGGGATCCACGAACATTTAAATTGTTTCCAAGATTAAATATTGCTGCACCACCATTGGAATAGCTGTTTTTAGTAATTTCATTGTTCATGAAAATACTGTTTTCAACTGTTAGTGCAACATTTTCATCTGCATAAATAGCACCACCTTTATTTACTGCAATGTTTCCATCAAAAGTGGAACTTCGCACTTCTGTATCAGTTGTTGTATAAAGTGCAGCACCATTACTTGCTTTATTGTTTTCAAAAGTGGAGGAAGAAAAGCTTTCTATTGTACCAACGTTGTAAATTGCACCACCATTAGCACTAGCAGTGTTGTTAGTTAATTTACATTCAGAAATAGTAAGTAGTCCTTCGTTATAAATTGCTCCACCATAATCTGAGTTACCGTTAACCAAAGTCACACCGACTAAAATTAAAGTAGCATCAGAATCAACTTTAAAAATTCCACCCAAGTTATTAGCATCAATTTTGTAGTTGTTACCTATCAAAGTAAAGGTTTTACCACTTATTGATATATCGCTGTCTCCTTCAACCCTAGTGTAATCCTTTTGAAGAGTATGGGAATACTTTGTATCAACTATGGTTTGAAGTGAGGTGAAATTATTACCATCTCCAGGATCAGCCACTACATCTGCATCGTCCGTTGCCGCAAGCGGTTCAACGTCCTCAGAAGCCACCTCTTCAACAGGTGCCTCATCTACAGCCTGTAGGTCTGAGTCTGAAGTATCAATATCTTCTGCTGCACTGACAGCAGAAACTGCTAATATCATTACTAAAAATAGCAACAATATTGATATATACGATTTCTTCATATTTTACGCAACCTCATTTTTATGATTTAATCTAAAAATCAAAGTCTTAGATTAACCAGTTATATATAAGTTGTACATAATATATAAAGTTAATCTATATGATTTTCAACAATTCAAATGAAATATATATCTTTCATTCATTAAATATAATAGTTTATTGAATTAAAAATAATTTTCTTATGAAAATCATTAAACATTTTACAATAATAAAATTAAATTCCTTTAAATTGTTTATTTGTTTAATTGCGATGAAACTAAATGATTGACTTAACTTTGGAAAGTCTTAAACAGATAATAATTTGAAATATTCCTATCCCTAATCAAAGAACAAATTAAAGAGAGTTTTACACAAACCAAAATTACAACTCCACTAAACAAAATCCCCCTTAAATGTAAAAGTTAATGAATAATATATGCGACATGCCCATTATCTTCTTTATCTTAAGAATGCGAGAATACCTCGACTTCTGAAGTCGAGGATGAATCGCAGTTTTGGGAGTACTAGTAAAAATACTTATTTTTAACTGTTTATTTATAGTTTAAGGGATTTTTTATTATATTTTTGTTGATTATTTTTTTTCAGTATACTTATTATGG
>NZ_CACYJE010000008.1 GCF_902774605.1 uncultured Methanobrevibacter sp. | reverse complement strand
TTTTTACTTTTGACACTTTTCATCTGTATGGGAACAACCTTTGCAACAAGCCTCATAGGCATAGGCCCCGAATTAGGGGCGTTCATTGCGGGACTGCTTATTTCAAGGACAGAGTATTCCCACCAGACCCTGGGATACATACAGCCTTTCCAGGACGTGTTCATGAGCCTGTTTTTTATAAGTATCGGTTTGATGGTTAACCTGCACCTCTTTCTTGCAAACATCGGAATCATAGTCATGCTGACAGTCATAATTGTGATAATTAACTTTTCAGCAACATTCGTCACAGGAATGGCCTTGAAACTGCCTACAAAAGTATCCGTCAGCATAGCCATTCTTTTAAGTCAAATTGGGGAGTTCTCATTTGTCCTTGCAAAAGAGGGAATGGCTTACGGTTTGATGACAAGCCAGTTCTTCAGCGTATTTCTGGGCGTGAGCATTCTTACAATGTCACTGACGCCGTTTTTGGAAAAGGCAACCCCTCAAATAGTGAAAGTATTCGCCAGATTCCCATATTTCCAGGTTGACGATGAGCTTAAAGCATTGCCTGAGGAACTGGAAGAGAAAGGCGATGTCGAGGACCATGTCATCCTTGTCGGTTTGGGCCGCAACGGCAAGCACATTGCCAAGGCCTGCAGACAATTCCACATTCCAATACGAATCGTAGACATGAACCCCACCATCGTTGAGAACCAGCAGGCACTGGGATTGCCGATAATATATGGAAGGGCGTCAAATGAAAGCGTCCTGAAGGAACTGAACATCACTTCAGCCCAATGCATCGTGATATCCGCTTCAACCTATGAGGAGACAATGAAAACAATCGATGCCGCCAGGCGCCTGAACCCGGACATTCACATCATAGTGCGCACAAGGTATCTGAAAAGCATTGACGATGTCATTGAAGCCGGCGCAGATGAGATCATTCCTAAAGAGTTTGAAACAAGCATAATGATGTTTACCAGAATCATGGACTATTACAATAAGGATGTTGATGAGATCACCGACGCCGTGAATGACTTGAGGTCAAACAATTATGATGCGTTCAGGACAGTCACATCCGAGGACATCTCCACTTACCTTAACTACAAGTACACCGATTTGGAAATCGATTCCCTCAGGGTCAGTGAAAACACCCACATTGACGATTTCCCCTTTGAAGAGAATAACTTGAAGGTCACCGGTGTCGTTCGTGGAGAGGACACTTTCACTGACGTCAAATCCGATTTCAAATTCCTGGAGGATGACCTGATACTGTTTATCGGACATAGGGAGAACATCAACAGGTTCTTCGATTCCATTTAAATACTTCAAAACACAATATATACACAAGGTGATAATTTTGTACATTACAATAATCGCATTTCAAAACATGCACGGTGAAAAGCCGTTGAAGCTGAACGGACTGGTGAAGCTTGTAAAGGAACCGGACAACAAGTACGACACCGAAGCGATAGCCTGCGAGATGAGGTATTTCGGAAAGTTCGGTTACGTTGCAAACAGCACAAATACAGTTGTCAAGGGATGCATGAGTTCAGGCAGGATTTTTGACAAGATCACTGATGAGTACTTCGCCAAAATCAAATTCATACACAACAACATCACAATAGCCAAAGTGTTGACTGCCGATGAATTCGTCAAGGAAGTTGAAGATCCTGAAAGCGACGTCAATTACATGTGTGAAAACCCAACTGAAATCGACATAGCCTACATTCAAAAGAATTATCCGGCGGATGATTGAAATGATGAGCATTGAACCGGACGTTAACTTAAACCCCCATGTTGAATTGCTGCCCGCCCAAGTGCATGAGAACATTGCGGTCATACCCTTGAGAAGTGAAAGGAACTACATTGACCTGTTGACACTTAAAAAGGGTTTGGAACTGGGCCTTGTTGAAGTCAAGGAATGCGAGAGTTCCCAGGTCAATACGCTCATCGTTGAAAACCATGCCGTGACCCCCTTAATCCTAATCGACGGTGAAGAGGTCGTTGGAGGAGACCAGAACCGAATCGTCAACGCAACCATCCTGATTGATGCCAAAAGCAAGATGAAGATTCCTGTAAGCTGCAGCGAGAAAAACCGCTGGGCCTATAAAAGCGAATTCAAGCAATCAGAGTACATGGCCAATTACAATACCCGAAAAGCCAAGGAGTATGCCTCAAGGGTTTCCACATCATACCAGGATGTGATTTGGTCATCCATTGACACTCTCGAATCGGAAAACGATTACGCCTCCCCCACCAGTGCAATGGAGGAAAGTTACGAGAACATCAAGTCCAACCATAAGGAAATACTTAAGAAGTTCAAGATCCTTGACGGGCAAACCGGCGTTATGGTAATGGTTGACGGTGAAATCCGTGGCTTTGAGCTGTTCCTGAACAGTGGAATATACAGGGATTTCCATGAGAAAATATTGAAAAGCTACCTGATCGATTCAAAAATAAAGAATACTGTTTTCACAGTAAACATTGAGGCTGCAAAAGAGGTCATGAACAATGCCTTTGACTCCTCCTTTGAAAAAAAGGACACTACCGGAATTGAAGACTCCTTCACTTTTGAAAACGATGCCGGCCTTGGAACGGTGTATCTTTTCAAGGACAATATTGTCCATCTGTCATATTTCAAAAAGGATGAGGAAAAAATCAATGATGAAATCATTGGGAACATCCCTCTAGAAACGGATATTTAACTCATCCATCATTTTTTCTATTTTCAAGTTCAATTCCTTGACATTAGATTCTATTTCTGCTTTTTCCTGTTTCAAATCCTCCAATCTTATGAACTTGCCTTCAAAAGTGTCGACATAGCGGGACACTGAGAGGTTGAAATCGTTCTTGATAATGTCTCTGACGGAGATGAGATTTGAAAACTTGTTTATTGTGAGCTTTTTGGAATAAACATCCTTGATTTTAGCAATTGTTTCATCGGCGAAAATCAGGTTTCTCCTAAAGAGGCCCGGGAACAATATCCTGTTTTTTTGTGTTTCATACTCTTTTGAAATGTCAATGAAGAGTATTCCCTGAGTGCTTCTGTTCTTCTTGAATACAATGATGACTTCAGGCCTTCTTCTTCCGATTTCCTCTGGAACGCTTATTATCGTGTCAATGTAATTCTTCTCCAGGGTCAAGTATTTCCTAAGGGTGTTTAGGGAATTCTTAAACAGGAAGTTTTGCGAAATGCTTATTGCCATGACCCCATCGTCCTTAAGCGATTCTATCAGATTAATTAAAAACAGAAATTCACTGTCCTTTAAGGATTCGTACTCGCCGGAGAATTCCACATCTGAAGCCGCTTCAACATCTATCTTTTCAAGCAGGTTTTCCAGTGCACTGTTCAGTTCAGAGTCCTTTGCGAATGAGTCGCTGTTCATGTTGAACTCGCTGAGCAGGACCTTTTCGAGTTCGGTTCTCTTGTTTCTCCGGATTATTTCAAAGTTGTTCCTGTTTTGCTTGGAGGAGTGGTAATTCCTTATTTTCACTGGGATTTTTGACATTATAACATCAAATGATGCTCCGTCAATGTCTATGGATTCTGTTGCATCCTCGTTTCTGAATTCCACATAATCCAGGTTGAAGTGATTGATCAGGAATCTTGTGATTGCGTAGCAGTAGGTCAGCCTGTCTAGTTCCTTGCCGTAATATGTAACTCCCATTTCGCATTCGTCTGACAGCTTCATCAGGGTGTTTCCATCCTTCAGGAAGGGGTCATATGCTTTTTTGATGGAGGTCTTGTCGCAGCTGATCAGTGCTGAGAGCAATTGTGAAATGTAGTCTGGTGTCAGCTGGATATGCATCATCCTTGATGATGACAGCACATCAAAGACCTTGCCGAATGAGAATGCTGACTCGTACAGGTCAAGTTTTGATATCGCATAGATTATTTCCTTGATGGCTAGTTTGACCTCGCTTTCAAATTCGTACTTGTCGATTTTTATCTCCTGTGAGATTGTTTTAAAGAGGAAGTCGAAGTATTCCTTCTCCTTTGAATCCTTGCTAAATGTGATGTTTCGTGGAAATACAGTGAAGAATTCTGAAAGGAAGAACCTGTCGGAGTAGCTGTTGTTTATCACTTCATCTATGAATGCATCGGGCTTTTCAATGTGAAATCCGTATAAGTGCATTGAGTCTTCCTTCAAGACTTCCTGATAGTAATTGGAATCGTATGCCTCATCCAGGGTCATCTCCTTGTCCTCCAGGGTCATGAGGAAATGGTCCTTCAGGCTGTCTGAGCAGTACTTGTATAAAAAGGTGTATATCACGATGTAGTCTATCTCATCGGGCAGCTTGAAGCTTCTTGCCTTGGATGTGAGGTTTCTTAAAATTGAGTAGTTGTTTGATTTTCTGGAGTTAGCCTTCATTGTCTTCACCCCATAAATCGTTGAGTATTGCCTCTTTCAGGTTCCTGTCATATTCAAGTTGGCGCTGATCTGCATATATCTTGTCATTGATTGTGTTTAGAAGTTCGCCGTACTTGATTTGGGTGTCTAGGTCAGGCACGATCAGTTCCAACTGTTTTATCTCTTTCAGGGAAGTGTGTGGGATTTTTTCGCTGCTTCCCAGTTCGTGCAATTGCTTTTTTATATGGGTATTGGTGAGTAGGTGTGTGATAAAGTCAGGGTCATAGTCTTTTTTGAGTCTGATGATGGCTATTCGGTCGCTTATGACTAATCCTTCCTCTTTTACACATACTACATCATATGGATATGGCATTTTCATCAATACGTCGTTTTGGCGTGTGAAGTATCTTTCCTTGATGTTGCTTTTGAGTGCCAGCTCATCGAAGTCTGATAGTTCGCCGTCCTTTTTGATTGATCTTTGAACGATGACCTGGAATCTTTCGCCGGCATCGTCCAGGTATCTCCTGTAGGAGAGCCCTGAAAATATTTCTGCCATATCTTCGAGTTTCACTTTTTTCATTTTAATCACTTTAAAATGAGTTTTTGGTGTTCAATTGTTATGTTTGACAATGGTTGGTGAATGAGCATTAGTTTTTGGTGGTGTGCCAAAAACTAGCTATTGGTATAGTCCTGAGACGTCATCGAGCAGGTGAGTCTCGTCGGGGATTTCTGATGGGTCGACCTTTTCGGCTGACACTCCTCCGATTACGCCTACGCTTTGGATGTTGTCTTTTAGAACAGCGGTTGATGTGATTCCTGGTCCTTGTGGTGAAAGGACGAATAAATCGAGGAAAAGTTCATCTTCTCCAACAATGAATGCCGGTTCGATTGCTTCGGCAGACTTTGTCTGGACTTTGATCAAGATGTGCTTTGCTTCGTTTTCTTCTTCTATACCAATTTCTTCTCTGATTGTTTTGTCTAGGTCTTTTACTTTTTCGCTCCAGTTGATTTTTTGGTTCATATTATTACCTCACTTATTTTTTTGTCACCTTAAAAAACAATGGTGTGGATTTTAGTTAATGCATTTTTTTAAAGATGATGCACTTTTGCAATCTTATTTTAGATTTAATAGTATATAAGCTTTACTATTTAATCCATATTTTTTTGAAAAATACATATTTCACGACTGCAAATAATTATATATTTGACTTAATATATAAAGGTTTTGCATTTTTTAGAAAAAGGCATAAAAGCATATGCGTGCAAAAGCATACGTATATATGAAAGTAAGTACTTACTTACATTATGGAAGTTAAAAATGGAAGCGTTGAAGAGAAAATCATCAACGCATCATTTCATATTCTAGAAAAAGAAGGCTTTTCAGGAGCCACAACCAAAAAAATAGCTAATCAAGCTGGAGTAAGTGAAGTAACACTATTCAGAAAATTCGAAAACAAAGAAAAACTAATAAACATTGCAAAAGAACACTACAGCGAAAGGTTTATTGGAAAACTAAATGAGATATTCGACTACACTCCAGAAATGGAGGTGGAGGAATACCTGACCCGAAGCTTCGAGAGAACGGTCAACCTAACCGACAATGAGATGACAATACTGAAAGTTGGAATCGAAGAGGTAAGAGACATTCCAAGCGAAAAGAAAGTATTCCTTCGAATAAGCGAAACCATAATCAACAAGTTAAGCGAATTTTTTTCTTTGAAAATCAGACAAAACGAAATCAGAGACATCAATCCAGACATATTAGCCTTAAATATGTTCAGTATCCTTTTTGAATCAATGATTCTTTGGAAAATTTACGGAAAAAAACCCAAATACAGCATTGAAAAATATACTGAAGACTTCCTAGACATTATCCTAAATGGAATAAAAAGTGATAACAAATGAGCGGAAGAGACATCCACAACATTGTGGAAATAATGAAAAACGATTTCAAGGCAGCCTTTCAAAACCCAATCGTCGTTGTTGTATTGGTTGCCCTTATAATCCTACCTTCCCTTTACGCGATTTTAAACATACAGGCATGTTGGGACCCGTATGAAAATACAAATGAGGTCCAATTTGCCATAGCCAACCTTGACAAGGGCGCAAAATACGAGAACATGACCCTCAATGTGGGAAATGAACTCACAAAGGAGCTCAAGGACAATGACAAGTTCGACTGGGTATTCGTGAGTGAGGACGAGCTGAAAAAGGGCGTTGATTCGGGCAAGTACTATGCAGGGATGATCATACCCGAGGACCTGAGTAAGGACGTCATCTCAATAACCTCCGACAATCCGAAATCAGCTGAAATCAAGTATATCGTCAACATCAAGGCAAACCCCGTTGCAAGCAAGTTAACAGACAGCGCCGCAAATTCAGTCTACAGGACAATGAACGCTAAAATCGTGGAGTTCATTAACGTTGCTGCCTACGGCAAACTTGGCGAGCTCCAAAGCAGCCTGGCTTCAGGGTCAAGCCAACTGTCATCCGGAGCGACACAGCTGTCAAGCGGTGCAAGCCAGGTTTCATCCGGAGCGGGCGAAGTGTCTTCAGGTGCAGACAAGGTGACAAGCGGTGCAGACAAGGTGAAAACAGGAGCATCCGACGTGAATAAGGGTGCTGACAAGGTCAAGTCAGGTTCAAAGGCAGTTGATGACGGCGCAAGCAAGGTGTCAGGTTCAGCCGACCAAATCAAGTCAGGTTCCGAACAGGTTCAAAAGGGCGCCAGTGACTTGGAGTCACAGGCAAACCCGTCAGCGCTTCCAAGCCCGGTCAAGGAAGTGGTTGAAGGATCAGTTCAGCTTGCAAATTCCAGTTCACAATTGGCAAGCGGTTCCAGCGAATTGGCTGAGGGTTCAGTTCAGCTTGCAAGCAGTTCATCAAAGCTTGCCAACGGTGCAGGCGATGTTGCAGGTGGAGCCAGCGATGTTGCCAATGGTGCAAGCGACGTTGCTGACGGTTCCAGCCAATTGGCCAAGGGTGCATTGAGCCTTGCAGCCGGTTCAGAACTCCTGTCATCTTCAGCGGCACAGGCATTATTCTCCGCTGCAGGAGCATTGTCCGGCGCATCAAATTCACTGTCCAGTGTGACTGGAGTGAACGAGTCAGTGATTGGAGATTACATTTACTCCCCAGTCAAGTTGGACCGTGAGGAGATTTATCCAGCATCCAATTACGGCTCCAGCGTTGCTGCATTCTATATCGTCCTGTCAATGTGGGTTGGAGCGGTAATCACATGCGTCATGGTCAAGCCGGGAACAAGTACCGGCACAAAATACTCCCCTCTTGAAATGTATTTCGGCAAGCTGCTGTTGTTCATCATAATGAGCTTGCTTCAGGCGGGAGTTACAATATCCGGATTGTTCATACTTGGAATAGACATTGTGGAACCTTTATTGTTCATATTCTCAGGGCTTCTCGTGTCCATGACGTTCATGGTTTTCATGTATTCCCTGATTTCCGCACTGGGCCAGGTTGGAAAAGGAATAGGAGTGGTCCTATTAGTGCTTCAGATTTCCGGAACCGGAGGAATCTACCCTATTGAGATTATGGGAGACCTCTTCCAGGTGATTTATCCATACATGCCGATGACATATGCAATCAATATGATAAGGGAGTCATTGCTTGGTGTGGTATGGCACAATTACATTCCTGCGGCCGTTATCCTTATGGCCATTGCAATTGCAACAATCATCATTGCAATCATCATTAAGGAAAAGGCGGATGACGCTTCACATTAC
Organism: uncultured Methanobrevibacter sp.; assembly: GCF_902774605.1. GTDB lineage: Archaea > Methanobacteriota > Methanobacteria > Methanobacteriales > Methanobacteriaceae > Methanocatella. The sequence goes on along the minus strand of NZ_CACYJE010000008.1, from coordinate 50,415 downwards.
TTTGAAGAGCGTTTAGGTGAAACTGGATTATTCTAGTGTAAAATATTAAAAATAGATAATTTGAGGCATAATCTATGCCTCAGATTCAACTTTTTCTTCTTTTTTATCGACGATTCTTAATTTCTTTTTTTCCTCGTCGACTTCCATGACAATCGGTTCTGCTTCGAGAGCTCCAGGGTCTTTCTCTACGCATTCGTTGATTTTTGATTGTATTGCCCCTATGTCTTCAGTGTCGATCAGGTCAACTATTTCAAGCTGTTGCTGGAATCTTTCAACACCGTCAAGAGGAACGTTTTCAACGAATGGGATTGCTCCGGTTGCTCCTATGATTTTCTTCTTGTCAGGGTCTGCACCATTTTCGTGCAATGCCTTGAAGCTTTGACCGGTGATGTGGCCTTGCACTTCCGCACCCGCAAGTATCAGGAATCTGATGTTTGGGTTGGATATGATGTTTGCCACCACCTTTTCTATTCCAAGGTTTTCTGTCTTGCATGGTCCTGCAATAGCTGCTCCGGACAATTCCGCTTCGATGTGTGAAGCGAGAGTGGTTACTGCCACGGGACTTTCCGGGTCCCCTACAATGTAGTCTCCACTGATTACAGGCCAGCCATCTGCAGGAGCTTTTTTATCAGCCATAGTAATTCCTCCTAATTTTAGTTAATTTAAATTATATTTGAAAGCATATTTAAATATTTAGTAATATAATTCTGACGGCTTTCCAATGTATTCAAAGTCGTCCTTGTTATCAAGGTACTTTACCCCAATGACTTTTCCATCAGGGAATTTTGTCACTACGCTCATCCCATCATTCACGTCGATGAGAATCAATTTAGTGTTTTTCTCCCCAACCGTTTCTATTTTAATTATTTCATCATTCTGCAGGATTTCAGCATCTTCAAAGTCATCGCTTATGTCTGTTGAATACCAGTGCTGAGGCAATTTCACCCTAATGTCCAAGCTGTCCAATAAATCTTTTACGTGCATTTGTATTCCCTCTCAATTCATTTATATATAAGTAATTTATTAAGAAAATATTTAAAGATTTTGTCACTATTCAAGGGTTAATAAGTGACTAAACCAGAAAGTGGATCTTGCTCTTGTCAATGTCGCCCAACTCATGTGCATCCGGAATGTCATTGGAATGGCCGAGGGCAAGGATTCCCACTATGCGATAATGGTCATCGATTTTAAGGATTTCCCTTACGATTTTCTCTGAATCCTCCCCATTTCTGCTTCTCAAGTGTATCTGAACCCAGCAGCTTCCGATATCGAGTTCACTCGCCATCAAGTGCATGTAGGTCAGCGCGATTGATGAGTCCTCAATCCATGTGTCCGCAACTAATGTATCCGCCACGACAACTATTGCCTTGTCGGCGCCTCTGATCAGGTCAGCACCATGGTCCTTGGATTTTGACAGCTCCTCAAGAGTTTCCTTTCTTTCGACAACCATGAAGTTGCATGGCTTTCTGTTCATGCTGGTGGGAGCCAAGAGCGCTGATGTCAATATCTTGTCCAGCTCATCCTTGGTTACGGGTTCGTCATTGAATTTTCTTGTGCTTCTTCTTTTAAGCATCACGTCTAAAAGTTCCATTTTAATCACTTATAATAATTATGTTTCAGGAAATATTTAAAAAATAGTGTGGTGATATAGACTGTGCCGTGAAAATATTTTACATTGATTGATTGTTATGAAATATGTGAAATATTGTTGAATTAAATCAATAGTTCTTGTGATTACTATTGATTTAAATGAATGGTTTTATCAAATAATCGATTGAAAAAAAGGTTGGGATTAGAGCTCATTGTAATGCTCGTCACCCACCTCTTCGAGCCACTCGTTTGAGGTGTTGGTTCCGTCAACCTCGATTGCTATATGGCTGAACCAGGAGTCCTTCTGGGCCCCGTGCCAATGCTTGACATTGGGCTTGATTTCCACAACCATTCCAGGATTCAGCTCAACCGGGTCACATCCCTCTTCCTGATACCATCCCTTTCCGGCAATGCACAAGAGTATCTGGCCCCCGCCGGATTCCGCATGATGGATGTGCCAATTGTTTCTGCAGCCAGGCTCAAATGTGACATTTGCAACGAAGAGCAAATTATCCTCAAAATCAACCAACGGGTTTAAAAATGAGTTTCCAATGAAGTATTGTGCAAATGCGTCGTTCGGATTGCCTTTTCCAAAAATATTTTCCTTTTCAAAATTTTCTGACATGCTTAAAAATAGGAGTTCATGAAATATAAATGTTTACATTCACAACAATCATGATCTTATAAAAAAAATTCGAAGCTGCGGCAGTGCAACTTCGAATCATGATTTTTCACGACTTGTTAATTAGTCACTTAATAATTATTGAATTCATTATTTATAAAGTAAATGGTTTAAACGAAAACCGAAAAAATACAAAAATCCCTAGAAAAAGACATTATCACAAACAAACAATTCTAATCAATTATAAGCAAGCAAATTAACAAAACAATGACTTTATGAAATTATAACACTTCCCGAACAATCAAAATATGCTCAAAACATTCATGAAAGACCCGATTTTTTAAGCAATGACTTAATCAAAATCTTCAAGCCGGCATGGGACAAAGACCTCAAATCGAGAAAAATCAAACAATCCAAGCCCACTTCAAAATAGCCACATTTTACAAGTTGAAAACAATATTGATTTAGGCTTGAAATTAATTATACGCTAACATAAATATTGCATTTACCTAGTACATACATTTAAAAAGGAATAATGAAATAAGAAGTAATCACCAAATAGAACAGGTGAAAAAACATGCAATGTAAAAGCAATAATGACCTTGAAAATATACTTCGTATGAAAGAGATAGCAGACATCTACAATGCCACCGGACAATACGGAAAATCCAGAAGGTACCATAAGGGAATCATTGAAATATGCGAGAAGCACCCTAAAAACGAGATGATGCTCATGCTGAAAATCAACTCACTGAACTATCTGAAAAAGACATACAAATCACTGGAAACCACCAATGAGCTATTGAGCCTGAACCCATACAATATCGATGCCCTGATCAATATTGCAAACCACATCAATGAGGCGGAACATGTTTAAGAGAGACGAATTCGAAAAGCACTACATCAAGGGACAGGAATACCTTAAAAACCATGAATACATAAAGGCAAAGGACGAGTACCTTGAATGCCTATCCCTAGAGCCGGACGACATTGGAGTCCTGAATAACCTTGCCCAGCTATGCAGCATCATAGGCGACTACGGGAAGGCCAACGGCTACAATGAGATACTTCTCAAGGAATGCGATAAGCAGCTGAAATACGGTAAAACAGAACAATTGCTGATTCTCAAGTCAAATGCGCTCATTTCACTTAAAAGGAATGATGAGGCAAACGAGGTTATAACGGAACTGCTTGAAGAAAACCCCGACAATGTTTTGGGACTGTTCCACAAGGCACAGTATCATGAATTGAACGGGAACTACCCTGAAGCGTTGAGATACATAAACCAAGTCCTGAATCAGAACTCCGCCAACATTCCGGCACTCCTGTCAAAGGGCAGGATACTGGTTGAAATGGAAGAGTATAAAAGGGCTGAAAACTGCTATGATTTTGTCTTCAAGCTAGAAACAAAAAACAAGGCTGCAATCAACCTGAAATCCGAACTGATCAAAAAAAGGGACAATTGCACAGTCACCGCCCATGACCTCATGCTTGAAGCCGTTGAAGCATGGGACATGAAAGACTTCGAATCCTCAGAGGAACACTTTAAAAAGGCATTAGAAACCGACCCAGACCATGACGAGATATGGTTTGCACAGGGAGAGCTCTTCATACGAACAGGACAGCTCACAAAAGCCATAAACTCATTCAACAGGGCCTTCGAGCTGAATCCAAACAGTGGCGGAATATCCAAGAAAAAATCATTCTATAGGATGCTCAATGTCATGAAAAAAGTCAATACTGTCCTGGGACTTGAAAAAAAATGAGTATGGGAACTAGAGTTTAAAGCCAGTTCCTACGAATTGCGCAACATCACGGCCAACATCATCTGACACGTTCACAATGACAATTGATGATGTGCGCCCGCTCTTGCGGCAGGTTGCCTCGGCTATGAGCTTTTCCCCTTTCGGAGCTGAGAGGTAGTTGATGCTTACCTGCTGAGCCACTGTCAGCTGGTGTATTTGATTTGACAATACTGCAAAGGCAAAATCAGACAATGTGAATATCACACCACCCATCACTCCACCGTAAGCGTTCTTATGCTCGTCAGTCAATTCCAGACTGCAGACTGCCCTGTCTTCTGTAATCTCATCCAATGTTATTCCTGTATTTACTGCGAATTTATCCTTATAGAAAAATTCCCTTGCACTTTCGATATCGTCAAAGTTAGCCATTTTTTCACCTAACTAATAGTTTAAATATCATGGTTAATAAGTTTTAAAAAATTTTGAGAATAAATTAGAAAATCATTCATTTAAATAATTACTGAAAAATACAATTAAACATATTACAATCAAAAAGCATAAATAATCCCATGAAAGACTTAACATTCAAGATAGCTGAAAGAACCGACTCTCCGTTAATCCTGGAATACATCAAGAAACTCGCCGATTACGAACATCGCCTTGACGAGGTCATTGCAACTGAAAATGATATTGAAAAATGGGTCTTTGATGAAAAACAGGCTGAAGTGATATTCACCTATTTAAATGATGAAGTCATTGGCTTTGCATTGTACTTTTTAAGCTTTTCAACTTATATCGGGAACGTGAACATGCACCTGGAGGATCTCTTCATCGAACCCGAGCATCGCGGAAACGGTTATGGAAAGGCGCTTTTAAAAGAACTTGGAAACATTGTCATTGAAAGAGGTTACGGGAGAATGGAGTGGACCTGCCTGTCCTGGAACAAGCCGAGCATTGATTTTTACCTGAAAATAGGTGCCGAGATGAAGGAGTGGGAACTGTTCCATTTTAAAGGCGACTCTTTAGAGAAATTCGTTAATGAGTAAAAAAAAAGAATAAACAATGAAATCTAAACAGTAATTGTTCTAAAAACATGAGACAACCTCAACTTGAAAATATGAGGTTTTGATAAGAGCATTAACCATTTTCTTTTTGTGCAACAAGCAAAAATCTTTAAATTTTACTATATGGTTGTTTAAATTATTATCCAACCTTATTTTTAACTTATTTTCTTTGAATAAGAGTTTTCAAGAAAATGAAACCATAAAATTAAATATCATGTTATTATAAGTCATCTTTGAGATTATAAAAATAGTAAGAAAATGGGACCGACGGGAATTGAACCCGCGACCTCAAGGTTAAGAGCCAAGCGCTCTGCCAGACTGAGCTACGGACCCATTGATTATTATATAAAAATAGTTATTTGTACTTAATCATATTTAAATATTTTGTTTTGACAATGAAAAAAGAAAAAATAAACAAAGAAATCTATACGATTCCTTGTGCGTTCATTGCGTCAACCACTTTCTTGAATCCTGCAATGTTTGCTCCTGCAACATAGTTTTTGTCCATGTCGTATTCAGCAGCTGCTGCGGAAACGTTAGCGAAGATGGTTTCCATGATGTTTTGAAGTTTGCCGTCAACTTCTTCGAAGGACCATGATAATCTTTCTGAGTTTTGTGACATTTCAAGTGCTGAAGTTGCCACTCCACCTGCGTTGGAAGCTTTACCTGGTGCGAATAATACTCCATTTTCTTGTAGGTATTCGGTTGCTTCGATTGTGGTTGGCATGTTTGCTCCTTCTGCTACTGCAACAATTCCGTTTGCAACTAAGTTTTTAGCGTCTTCTAATTGCAATTCGTTTTGGGTTGCGCATGGTAGGGCAATGTCAGCTTTAACTGTCCATACGCCTTTTCCTTCGTGGTATTCAGCGGATGGTCTTGCTTCTGCGTAAGCGGTTAATCTTTCACGTCTTACTTCTTTTACTTCTTTGAGTAATTCTACGTCGATTCCTTCTGGGTCGTAGATCCAACCGGTGGAATCGGAACATGTTACAGGTTTACCACCTAATTGTTGTGCTTTTTCGATAGCATATATTGCCACGTTACCTGCACCTGAAACGAGGATGGTTTTTCCTGCAATATCAATGTCATTTGCTTTAAGCATTGCGTTTGTGAAGTATAATAATCCGTAACCGGTTGCTTCGGTTCTTGCAAGAGATCCTCCGAAACTTAATCCTTTACCAGTTAACACTCCTTCGTATAATCCTCTGATTCTTTTGTATTGTCCGAATAAGAATCCGATTTCTCGGCCACCTACACCGATATCTCCTGCTGGAACATCTGTGTCTGCACCGATGTATTTGCATAATTCGGTCATGAAGCTTTGACAGAATGCCATGATTTCTCTGTCTGATTTTCCTTTTGGATCGAAGTCAGATCCACCTTTACCTCCTCCGATTGGAAGGCCGGTTAAGGAGTTTTTGAAGATTTGTTCGAAACCTAAGAATTTGATGATTCCGACGTTTACTGATGGGTGGAAACGTAATCCGCCTTTATATGGTCCAATTGCTGAGTTGAACTGTACTCTGTAACCTGTGTTCACTTGCACTTGACCTTCGTCATCTACCCATGGAACACGGAATTTTAATTGTCTTTCTGGGTTTACTAATCTTTCAAGAAGAGCGTTTTTCCTGTATTCTTCTTCGTTTTCTTCAATTACAACCCTAAGGGATTCCAATACTTCGCGTACTGCTTGGTGGAATTCTGGTTCTGAAGGGTTTTGTTCTATTATAGTTTCAATTACTTCATCTACGTATGACAAAATTATTCCTCCAAATCGAAAATTTGAATTTTATATCATTAAATTTTTTAACAATATAGTTAATTATTTGCATCTTCTCATATTTAAATATTATTCAATTTTTAGTAAAAATTAATCAATATTATTCATAAAAATTAAGAAAAATATTATACATATTATAAAAAAAATCATAACTATTTATCATATTTTTAAATGTTTTTTAAAATTTGTCTACAATTAACAATAAAAATTATCAAATCATAAACAAATGTCGGAAAGCATCTTCCACCCAAAAGTTTCCGAGGACAACCAAAAATAAAATGTTCTAATATCACAAGGTTACCCCATCAAAATCCGAACAAAAACAACAAATACAAAAAAAATTTTAAACAAAATAATATACAATTTTAAAAAGCATATTCCTTTATATACTATAATCAATAAAATAATATTGAAAATACAGTAAAAATTAAATTTTAATAGACAAAGTGATAAAAATGATAAGCAAAAATCAATACGAAAGCCTGAAGGAAAACTACCTAAACAAAAACAGGTCCATGCACTCACTATACGTGGAGCTCAACAAGGAAAAGGAAGTTCCAAAACACACATTCTTCAACCTCATAAACCAGATAAGACAGGAAGAGGGATTAAGCAAGTTCTATACAAAAAAAGAGAAAAGAAAAAGTAAAGTCATAACACACTTGGACAAGTCTCCAAAATGCTACAACTAGTAATCAACATAATACCTGAGAATCGCTGCAATACCACCGAACGCCCTGAAAATCTGCATGCCCTCTTCAGTTTCAGTGGAAATGAACTCAACATCAGTGTTCATCTCTTCAGCCAATTCAACAAATTCATCATCCAAATCAACAGATCCAGATTCTTTTAAGTTCTCACCACAATTAGGACATTTCTTGTGAAGATTATCCGCCTCAGCCTGTGACTTGACGGTTATGAACTCCTCATTGCCGCAACCGGAACATGTGAACTTCTTGCGCATGCTGCCCAAGTCCTCAGACAAAAGCAACACATCAACCGCACCCATGGTCAAGTTTCTCCTAACCTCATCCTCACCATAGGAAGCAAGCCCCTTGGTCTTGATCAGTTCCTTGATGAACCTTTGGACAAGCTTTTTCTCATGCATAACGTCAAGGTTTTCCAAATCATCAGCGGACTTGGTGATGACCTCACGGATGCCCTCCTCACCGGTGTATGAAGTGTCCACAATGGAGATGACCTTATCCTTCAGCTCATACTGGAGATAGTCGCCGTCGTAGAAATCCTTCTTGGTGAAACCAGGTCCCCCCAGAATGATTCCCTTAAGGTCATCCTTCAAAGGAAGGTAAGCCTCGTTCATGTGATCCCCGATACGCTTCAGGAACTGGTGAGCAAGGTCCTCGATTACACGGTCAAACCTTCTCTGGGACTGACCCCCAGCCTTATGCTTGCCCGGAACGCCGCTTGTCAAGTGGCCAAGAATGTTTTCCCTCTTGCCTTTCAAGGTACCGTAGGTGGCCTCGTTTCTGTCGATGACCGCAACTCCGTAAACGTCATGCTCCTCAATCATGTACTCCAACGGCTCTACGAAAAACTCGTTGTTGCACTTGTACCAGTATGTCTGAACAGGTTCCGGAGGCTCCAATATGTATTTCTCCATCTTCTCTGTGCCTGGACCGCCTTTAGGAATCATGCCCACAAAAAGCACGAGACCGTTTTCAGGAGGCTGCCTGTATAACTTGATGCTTTCTAAAATAACCGCAATAGCAGATTGCACGTTTTTCCTTGTTTGTTTACTTTTGATGTTAGCACTCTGACCCATTTCATCACGCATGTGCTTACCAACATCACTCAATTGCTTGGTTGGTGGAATGTAAACGGAAACAAGCTCGGTACCTCTGCCTCTCTTATTAGCCAATTCTTTTAATGTCTTTTTAAATTCATATAATTCTTTTGATGATACGCTAGCCATGTTATCCCAATAATAATTAAATTAATATAATAGATATAATTATATAATTACAAATATAAATAAGTAATGAAAAAAACACGAAAATTCAGCATAATTTAAAGTGACACTATGAAATGGAAAATTGGAAATGTCAGGATAGACAATCAGGTGGTCCTAGCGCCAATGGCCGGAATAACCGATTCGGCATTCAGAAGAATTGCCAAGGAGATGGGCTGCGGACTATTGTCCACCGAGATGGTGTCGGACAAGGCATTGATGTATGACAACTGGAAAACAAAGGAGATGCTCTACATGACACCTGAAGAAAGGCCAATTTCCCAGCAGATATTCGGTTCAGGGGTTGAATCCTTCAAGATAGCCTCAAAATACATTGAAGAGAACATGCAGCCCGACATCATCGACATCAACATGGGCTGCCCGGTGACAAAGGTTGCAGTCAAGGCAAATGCAGGAAGCGCACTTCTCAAACACCCCGACAAGGTAAGGGACATTGTAAGTGCTGTGGTCGACACGGTCGACCTTCCGGTCACAGTCAAGATCCGCAGCGGATGGGACAATCGCTGCATCAACGCATTGGAGATAGCGAAAATCGTTGAAGACTGCGGGGCATCTGCAATAACAGTCCATCCCCGCACACGGGAGGACAGGTACGGCGTCAAGGCGGACTGGTCAATAATCAAGGATGTCAAGGACACATTATCCATACCAGTGATTGGAAACGGGGACATTTTCACATGCCATGACGGCAAGAGGATGATTGATGAGACAGGCTGCGACGCGATAATGGTGGGCCGAGGAGTCCTTGGAAACCCATGGCTCATCAAGCAGTGCATCGAGTATTTGGATGACGGCATCGAGCCTGAAAGAATCAGCCTTGAAGAGAAACTGGAAATGATAAAAAGGCATGCTGAACTTTTAAGCGAAGTCAAGCCTGAAAAGGTGGCGATGCATAAGATGAGAACCCATGCCGCCTACTATCTGAAGGGACAGTACCGCAGCGTTGAAATAAAACCAAAACTATTCAAAATGAATACGAAAGAGGAACTGTTCAACCTGATTGACGAATATGTCGAGCTAATCAGCTAGCTTCAATCCGCCGTACTTCTCGAAGAGTTCAACATCACCATCGGCAATGGTGTTAACCTCAAGCAGGTCCATCCCAGTGACATCCATTATTTCACGGGCCAGATGAACATATGTGTCAGGATAGTCATTGTAGCCAAAGATGTGCCATATGACGTCATTTTCAAAAACAATCTCAAGATACCAGTCATAGCCCTCCAAGTCATCAGGGTCACGGGCATTTGACTTATTGTGGTACTCGTCGAAAATCCACTTGTAGACATGGTACCTCTCCAACAATCCCAGAATCAGCTCCCTGTCCTGCATGGTCAACTCCTTTTCAATGTAGCCGTTGATGGTGCTTTTCTCAAAGTCAACAATCAGACGTGGATTTGGAAGCTCATAGGGGTAAGTCTGGTAATGGCCGAACTCGATGCTTTTAATGTCCAACCTATCACCCATGTAGACTCCGTCTTCGCGAATGTCATAGTACAAGGGGGTTGCAAGCTGCCTTTGATAGTTCAAGTGGAGAACATCGAAGTTGAACAGGTCCATTAAAATCTCCCCGAACCTGATCCAGCCATCGGGATAATTGTTCTTGAAGCTGTACTCCTCATAGTTGTCCATGGAGTAGATTATCACGTTGCATGAGTAGACAAGCTCAATTTTTTCAAAATAGGAAAACTCCTCCGATTCAAAATCCCTGAACAGTTCCAATTGCTCGAAATCATGACGGAACCTGTCGATTTGCGAATCGTTCAGGTGATGAATCTCGCTGGTCATCTTTTTTCTAAGGTCAACCAGTATATCCACCCATGCATCATTGCACAGAGGATTCTCCTTAACATATTTATCTCCGCTTCCCCTCTCGGAGATTTTATAGTATGCATTCCGGTTAACCAAATCGATTGTGAAACATTCATAATGGCGATTTAATCGCTTGAAATTGAACCGTTGAGTGATTTCTATTTTTTCAATCATTATATTATCATTAGTTCAAATTATGTAATATAATTATCGAGGAAAAAAAATGATTACATATAAAACAAACATTTATTAATAATCATCATTTAATTAATTAAGTAAGTGATAGTATGATTAGAAGATGTCCTCAATGCGGTACGGCAACAGATGATATGTATGGTTTTTGTATAAAGTGCGGACATGAGTTTCCGAAAATTCCCGAAGGCGAAAACGCATGCCCATTATGCGGGTACCCGAATCCCGATGAAGCGGATTATTGCGTGAAATGCGGCACACCACTGGTTTTCAAAAGCCAGTTCGAGGGAGACCACACTGCCCTGAACCCCATTGTCATTAAAAAGGAAGTCGTCAAAGAGGCGCAGGAATACCGTGCCAACAGAACAAGCAGATGGCTGATCATATTCGGTTACGTATTCTCCATTCTGGGCGGAATCATAGGACTGATCATTGCAATCTATTTATCAACACGAAAGGATCCAGTTGCAAGAAAGCATGGACACATCCAATTGGCGATTTTCGCATTTTACATCATACTGATAGCAATACTCTTCCTGACAGGAAACATACCTGCCGATGCCTTAACACAGTACAGGCAAATGATGTCAGGCAACCTTACCTCTCTTCAAAGGTAGATACATTATCTTGGCCCCGTCACCATTCTCGTAATACCCCGGAACCGTGCGGTCCACCTTAAAGTTGAATGTCTTGTAAAACTCGATTGCCCCAGTGTTGTTCTCGTTGACTTCCAGATAGATTGCATCGATCTTGAGCATTGACAGTATTGAGATGGCCCTTATGAGAAGCTCGGTGCCTGCCTTGCTTCTGCGATGGTTCTTGTCAACTGCGATTGATATAATGTGGCCCTGATTTTCATACTTGATCCAAAAGATGACATAGCCGATAACGTATCCGTCCTCTTCGGCCACAAGAAAGCCAACACCCATCTCGTACAGCTTCTGGAACATATTTATTCCATAGGATTGATTGAAGGACATGTTCTCGATTTCAAAAACTCTTTTTAAATCTGTGGGTTTGAATTTCCTGACAATCATACTAAGATAAAGTTTAAAAAACAAATTATTTAAATCTATTCTAAAAATCAAACTAAATATTTAATAATTCCAATTACAATAATAAATTTGAGGAGAAATATTATGTGGGACGACTTTGCAGACTACATTATGGAGACCGCTGGAGATGAAAAGGTCAAGATTGCCGAAGTGGGCATCGGGAAATTTGACCAGATTGCTCGAAAACTATCATGCAGAAAAAACATTACACTAATCAAGACGGACATCCTGCCGAAGGACTCCACAGTGATTCGGGACGACATCACCAACCCAAACATGAAATTGTATGAGGGCACCGACATAATATATTCAATCAGGCCCCCAAGCGAACTGCAGCCCCACCTGGTCCGCCTTGCCGTGAAAATCGGTGCCCAGCTAATCATCAAACCCTTGACCAACGAAGATTTAAATACCGGCAGGGTCAAAATGAAATTAAAAAATCATAATCGAGCAAGTTTCTATATTTTAAAGTGATAATGATGAACAATCCTGGATTAACAAAATCGGAAGTTATTGAAAGACAAGGAAAATATGGCTTGAACAAGCTGGATGAGAAAAAGCCAACCCCATTGATCGTGTTATTCTTTTCGCAATTTGTCGACATCCTGATCGGACTGCTACTGATTGCAGCAGTTGCCGCATTTGCCATTGGAGACGTTATCGATGCCGGAGTCATTGTCCTGGCGGTTTTGCTCAACGTCATCATGGGATTCATTCAGGAGTACCGCTCCCAGAAGGCAATGGACAGTCTTAAAAACCTCATAGTGAAGACAGCCATCGTCAAAAGGGATGGGGAAGTCCAGGAAATCAACGCGGAGGAATTGACGGTTGGAGACATTGTCATTCTTGACGAGGGAGGCAAGGTGCCTGCAGACGTTAGGCTAATTGACGTCAATGACTTGAGCTGTGACGAGTCATCACTTACCGGAGAGTCCGAAGCGATAAGAAAGGAGGCGGATGACATTGTGTACATGGATTCCAACATACTTTCCGGAAACGCCGTCGGAGTCGTTGAAAGCATTGGGATGAAAACCGAAATAGGGCAAATCGCCCAGATTGTCCAGGAGGATGATGAGGACACTCCCCTCAAGACAAAAGTGGGAAATCTCGGAAAGACCCTGTCAATCATTGCAATCATCGTATGTATAGCGATTTTCATCATGGAAATACTGAAGGGAATCCCTCTTGTTGAAACATTCATGACAGCCGTTTCACTGGCTGTTGCGGCGATACCTGAAGGATTGCCTGCCGTGCTGACATTGACACTGGCTCTTGGAATGTCACAGATGGCCAAATCCGACGCCATCGTGCGCAAATTACTGTCCGTTGAAACCCTCGGGTCATGCACAATTATCTGCAGTGACAAGACAGGTACACTGACCGAAAACAGGATGACAGTGGTTGACAGCTACTTCACCAATGAAAAAACCACATTGGAAATCGGAAAATTATGCAACAATGCCGTTATCCGTGACGGAGAGGTTATCGGTGATCAGACCGACGGAGCCATCCTTAAATACTGCAAGGATGCTGATATCGACCTTGAGCGTGTTGATGAAATTCCACTTGACAGCAATCGTAAAATGATGACTACTATACATAGCCTAAACAGTGAAAAGAATCTCATCTTGACAAAAGGTGCTCCAGAAATAATTCTAGACAAGTGCAAATATGTAGATTATGATGGAAGTATTGAAATCCTTAACGCTGAAACAAAGGAAATCATAATTAAAAAAATTGACGAAATGAGCGGGAATGCATTGAGGGTAATCGGATTTGCATACAAGCTCGAGGACGGACAGGAAGCTGAGGAAAACCTCACATTCACAGGACTACTCGGATTGATAGACCCTCCTAAAAAGGATGCCAAAAAGGCAGTGGAGGACTGCATAAAGGCAGGCATCAAGGTCAAGATGATAACCGGAGACCATGAGAAAACGGCCTGCGCAATTGCAAGGCAACTTGGAATACTCACAACCGGAAGGGAAATCACCGGCGACGAGCTTGAAAAAATGAGCCTGGAGGAATACTATGAAATCGCCGATGAAATCCAGGTCTATGCAAGGGTCAAGCCAACACAGAAAATGATGATTGTTGAAGCATTGAAGAACTCCAATAACATCGTTGCAATGACCGGTGACGGAGTCAATGATGCACCGGCACTTAAAAAGGCATCCATCGGCGTTGCAATGGGCGACGGAACAGACGTTGCAAAGGAATCAGCCGACATGATCCTGCAGAACAATGACTTTGCAACAATCGTCAAGGCAGTGAGGGAAGGGCGTAAAATCTATGACAACATCAAGAGATTCGTCAAATTCCAGGTATCAACCAACGTGGGAGCCATACTGACAATAGTCGGAACATCACTCCTGGCACTGCCGCTGCCGTTCAACCCTGTCCAGCTATTATGGCTGAACATCGTGATGGACGGTCCGCCTGCACAGACCCTGGGAATAGAGGGCGCCGAAAGGGACGTAATGGAAAGGCCGCCTGAAACCGGAGACATCCTTACAAGAAAAACACTGCTTGAAATACTCCTGACAGGCATCGTGATGGCCATCGGAACAATAATCGTGTTCTGGTACGAGCTGGGCGTCACAGGCGAGAGAAAGGCAATGACTGTGGCATTCACACTCTTTGTAATGTATCAACTATTCAACGCTTACAACAGGAAGGCGGATTCTGAAAGCTCAAGCAAGTACCTCTACATTGCAATTGCACTTTCATTCCTGCTTCAGCTGCTGATCATATACATTCCACAGCTGCAGGTCATATTCAGAACAGCACCGATCAATCTAGTTGACTGGGCGATTATTGTAATCGTTGCATTCACCATAATCATAGCGGAAAAACTAATGAGGAAGGCAATAAAATGAAGATAATATTGCTTGGGGGAACCAAGGATTCCATAAACATCATACAGCACCTAAAAGAAACGCTCGACTGCCACATCCTGACAACCACCACCACCGAGTACGGTGCAAAGCTCGCACAGGAAGGCGGAAGCGACGAGACAATAGCAAGACCCCTTCCGAAAGAGGAGATAAAGGAAATAATCATCAATGAGAATTATGACCTGCTGATTGACGCAACCCACCCGTTCGCGTCACACATAACACAGACCAGCTCAAGCATATCCAGGGAACTGGACTTACCATACATCCGCTTCGAAAGACCCAGCACAAACCTTGAAGGCGTCGACACATCAAACATCCACTATGCAGATTCATTTGACGATGCGGGAAAAATGATTGCTGATGATTTCAGTGAAGGAAATGTCCTGCACTTTGCAGGAGCGAACACCATGGAGGACATCCTCAACCACGTTGCGGTGGAGAGGTTCTACCCTAGAATCCTTAAGGTGGAAAGCTCCATAGAAAAATGCGAAAGGCTGGGAGTCGACCCGTCACACATAATACCCATGACCGGTGCCGCAAGCCTTGAAGAGAATCTTGAGCTGATAGAAAAATATGATGCAGGCGTGATGATAACCAAGGAAAGCGGAGAAGTCGGAGGCGTGATTGAAAAGATCCAGGCTGCAAACGAGAAGAATGTTGCAATCGTGATGATTCAAAGGCCAAAAATAGACGGATTGGATGAAAACGACATAGTGTCCAATCTTGAGGAATTAGATATTAAACTGAAAAACTTTTTTTAAAGATATTGAACGCCGAGACTGGGATTTGAACCCAGGCGAGGGAAACCTCACAGGATTTCAAGTCCTGCGCCTTACCAGACTAGACTATCTCGGCATGTGAAAAGGAATATTTAGAAGGATTCTAAATATTTATCCTTTAAGTTCAATTTCAATACTTACATTATCAGGAACATTAACTTTCATGACTTGTCTCATTGCACGTTCGTCAGCGCCAATGCCGATTAAACGTTTGTGAATCCTAAGTTCCCATTTTTCCCAAGAAGCTTTACCTTCTCCATCTGGGGATTTTCTTGTTGGCACTACTAACTTTTTAGTAGGTAATGGAATAGGACCAGATAAGTCAACACCAGTTCTTTCAGCGATTTTCTTGAGTTGATCGCATACGTATGCTAATTTTTCTGGGTCAGTTCCAGTAAGTTTAATTCTTGCTTGATTCATTTATTAACCTCCAAAAACAAAAAGAAAGAAAGTAAGAAATATTACTTTCTAATTATTGTTTACAAACTTATTTTGCTGAGGTAACTTTAAGACATAATCCTGCAGCAACGGTTTGACCCATATCCCTGATAGCGAATCTACCCATAGGAGGAATCTTTTGAGCTTCTTCCATAACCATTGGTTTGGTAGGTTTGATTTGTACGATAGCTGCGTCACCAGTTTTGAGGAAGTCAGGGGTTCCTTCTTGAGGTTGACCAGTTGCAGGGTCTAATTTAGAAGTTAATTCTAAGAAAGTACATGCAGTTTGGGAAGTGTGACAGTGGAATACAGGAGTGTATCCAACGGTGATTACACCAGGGTGTTGTAATACAACAACTTGTGCGGTGAATTCTTTAGCAACAGTAGGAGCGTCTGAAACGTGTCCAGCTACGTCACCTCTTCTGATATCGTTTTTACCTACACCTCTTACGTTGAATCCGATGTTGTCACCAGGTTCAGCGGTTTCAAATACTTCGTGGTGCATTTCGATGGATTTAACTTCTCCGGAAGCTCCAGCAGGTTCGAAGATAACGTTTTCACCTTTTTTCATGATACCGGTTTCAACTCTTCCAACAGGTACAGTTCCTACACCAGTAATGGAGTAAACGTCTTGGATAGGAATCCTTAATGGTAAGTCTACAGGTTTTTCAGGTGGGGTTAATTTGTCTAATTCAGTGATAAGTGCGTCACCTTTGTACCAAGGCATGTTTTCACTTTTCTCTTTAATGTTGTCCCCTTCGAATGCAGACATTGGGATGAATGGTACGTCAGCAGGGTTTCTACCGATGGATTTGAGTAAGGTACCAACTTCTTCTTTTACTTCGTTGAATCTGTCTTCACTGTAGTTTTCCATATCCATTTTGTTAACTGCAATGATTAATTGTTTAATACCTAAAGTCATGGATAAGAACATGTGTTCTTTGGTTTGAGGCATTACACCGTCGTTAGCAGCTACTACTAATACAGCTGCGTCAGCTTGGGATGCACCGGTGATCATGTTTTTAACGAAGTCTCTGTGTCCAGGACAGTCTACAACAGTGTAGTCGTATTTTTTGGTGGAGAATTTTTGGTGAGCTAAGTCGATGGTTACTCCTCTTTCTCTTTCTTCTCCTAATTTGTCCATAACAAACCTGAATTTGTCTTCACCTTCGTCTAATTGTTGTTCAGCGATTGCACCAGCTTTTAATAATAAGTGTCCAACTAAAGTGGATTTTCCGTGGTCAACGTGTCCAATAAATGCTAAGTTAAGATGTTCTTTTTCTTTTGCCATTATATAACCTCTTTTGTAATATTAACAAACATTATTTTATAAGCTTAAAGATAGCTTAAATTTATTATATATTTTTCAACATATAAAAAGCTAATGTTTTTCTCATGAATTTTTAATAAAAAATAAAAAATTAAAAATTTTAAATTTAAATTTTAATTTTATAAATCACCTAAGTAGTGGCTTGCAGGGAATGGTTCTGCGGATAAGCCTTTCCTTTGTCTGATTTCCCTTACAATTTGATTTTGCATTTCTCTTGGGAGTGGTTCAAATCCTGCGATTTCAGTAGACCATAAACATCTACCTTCAGCTGCGGACCTGATGTCTCCAGCGAAACCAAACATTTCAGCTACAGGCACTTTGGATTCGATCCTTGCCATGTCTCCTTCTTGACCCATGTTGACAATTTGACCTCTTCTGTTTTGGATTTCACGGGTACATGCTCCCATGTAATCGTTTGGAGTGTCAATAACTACTTTTTGCATTGGTTCGAGTAATGCAGGTTCTGCAAGCATCATGGAACCTAAGATAGCGTTCCTGATAGCAGGTAATACTTGTGCAGGTCCTCTGTGAACTGCGTCTTCGTGAAGTTTTGCATCGTGGAGTTTGAATTTTAATCCCATGGCGATTTCTTCTCCTAAAGGACCGTTTTTCAGGGTGTTTTCAAATCCTTCGAGTAACAATTCTTTTACTTCATCCAAGTATTGAATACCACGGGTCATGTTGAGGAATATGCTTCTGTTGTGTACAGCCCATACTCTTCTTGCTTCTTCTTTTTCAAGTCCAGCTTCCATGAAGTCGTTAGCTGCTTCTTTACCTTTGACTCTGCCTTCTTTGATTTTACCGTCAGCGATTGCATCGTAGAGGGAAGGTTCGATAGGTTCAACAGTGATGTAGAATCTGTTGTGTTTGTTAGGGGATTTACCTTCAACTTGTGGAGATAATTGCCTTACGGTTTCCCTGTATACAACAATAGGTTCGGATGTGGTGATGTCCACACCTTTTTCACTGATCCTGTAACCGATAACTTCTAAGTGAAGTTCTCCCATACCGGATACTAAGTGTTCACCGGTTTCCTCGTTAATATCGATTTTAACGGTAGGGTCTTCCTTACCGGTTTGTCTTAATACTTCAATGAGTTTTGGTAAGTCTTTGGTATTTTTAGCTTCTACAGCAACGGTAACAACTGGTTCTGAAATGTGTTCTAATCCTTCGAACTCCTTGATTTTGTGTTCAGGGTCACATAAGGTTTCACCAGCGATAGCTCCTTTTGCACCTGCAACGTATACGATGTTACCTGCAGGAACCTTGTCGGTGTTAACCCTTTCAGGACCGAAGTATACACCTACTTGCTGTACCCTGGATTTACCGTGGGATCCTACGAGGTATACTTCTGTACCTTTTTCGATTGCTCCACCATATACCCTACCGGTAGCGATTTCACCAGCGTGCTTGTCTACGGATACGTTGGTAACCATCACTGCTAAAGGTCCGTCAGGGGAGGTGTTGATCATACATTCACCTGCTGGGGAGTCGATGTCTCCGTCCCAGATGTTAGGTACCCTGTATTCCTGAGCTTCTTTAGGGGAAGGCAAGTGTTCTACTACCATACCTAATAATACGTCGGATAAAGGTACTTTTTGTGCTAATTCTTTTTCATTGTCAGCGTTACAGTAATCAATAATATCTTTGAAGTTGATACCGGTTTCTTGCATGGTTGGAACGTTGATAGCCCAGTTGTGGTATGCTGAACCGAATGCTACACTACCGTCAGTGAAGTCGAGTTTCCATTCTTCTTTTTTGTCTTCAGGAGCCATGTTCCTGATTAACTTGTTTGCTTCCATGAAGATTTTTAAGAATCTGTTTTGTAACTCTTCTGGTTCAAGTTTTAACTCGTTGATTAATCTGTCAACCTTGTTGATGAATAAAACTGGTTTTACGTTTTCCTTCAATGCTTGTCTGAATACGGTTTCGGTTTGTGGCATGATACCTTCTACAGCACAAACTACAACTACTGCACCGTCTACAGCCCTCATTGCACGAGTTACGTCCCCACCGAAGTCAACGTGACCTGGAGTATCGATCAAGTTGATCAGGTATTCTTTTTCTTTGTAATCGTGTACCATGGATACGTTAGCTGCATCAATAGTAATACCACGAGCTTGTTCTTGTTCGTCGAAATCTAAGAATCTTTGGTCACCTGCAAGTTCTTCGGAAATCATTCCCGCACCTGCTAAGAGGTTGTCGGATAAAGTGGTTTTACCGTGATCGATGTGAGCACAGATACCAATGTTTCTGATTTGTTCAGGTTCGTACATCAATTCTTTGATTTTTGCAATCATTTTGTCTCTTCTACTCAAAATAACCACCTAAATAACAAATATATTATATATGATTAGTGTGCTGCTTTAGCAACTCTTTCTTTCTCTTCAGCTTTTTGTAAAGCGAAACTTCTTGAATCTTCTTCAGATGCAAGGATTAATTCGTCAGCTAAACATTCAGCAACAGATTTCCTGTTTTTGAATGAAGATTGTAAAGTACCTCTGGTCAGGAAACCTAAGGATAAGTCAACCCTTCTTTGTGGAGAAATGTCAACTGCCACTTGGTAACCGATACCACCGTATTTGATACGGGTGGTTTCTTCACGAGGTGCAGTGTTTTCAACTGCAGTAACTAAAACTTGAACAGGATTCTTTTTAGTCCTTTTGTTAATGATTTCTAAAGCATCCTTAACGATATTGTAAGCCTTGTTTTTCTTACCTGAGTTGAGGTGGGTTCTCATGATCTTGTTCATTAACCTTTCAACAATTGATACTTTAGATTTTGCGAATTGTCTTTTTACGTGTCTTCCAGAAGTATGTGGAACTAAAGTCTCGTCTAAGCAGATATATTTGACTAAACCTAAGTCCTCAACTTTTACTTCATCGAGATCCCATTTATCGAATAATTTACTCATAAATATAACTCCTTATCTTACAGGTTTTTCTATTTTTCCACTTACCATTTCTGATAAAGCTACGTTGTTAACTTTGGAAACTTTCCAACGGACCCCAGGAATGTCACCCATGGATCTTCCGGATGGTCCTCCGATTCCTTCAATCATCACTTCATCGTGTTCATCGATAAATCCGATAGCTCCGTCACCTGGTGCGAAAGCAGTTAATTGTTTACCGTTCTTGATTAATTGAACACGTACACATTTACGAATAGCAGAGTTAGGTTGCTTTGCTTCTATCCCTACTTTTTCGATTACAATTCCTCTTGCTTGAGGAGCCCCTTCTAGAGGGTCAGCCTTAACGTCTAACCTTAAAGCTCTTCTTTTGTAATCTACATCTTTCCACTTAAAATTTTGTCTATTCTTTTTAAGTTTTTTTGCAGCAAAAAGTCCTGGCATAATTTATTCCTCGAATTTTTTGTTAAAAATATATCTTAGAATCCACCGCTGCGATTTATACTATAAACTAATAGTACAATCTAAATTCTGAGATACAATCAGTAATAATAATTAATTAGATAAAATGCTTTATCTAAAAGAAGATATCTTGAAATGAAATTAAAAACATTGACAAAAAGCACACATAGTCAAGTTATAAAAAAGTACAGATATCTTATGATAATTTATATACATACACCTTTATAAAGGTATTTATTTTCAGGGTCAAAAATAATAAAAAAAGAAAAATTTCAAAAAACAAATGAAAAAAATAAAATTTATAAAATAGCCCGAAAGCTATTTTAAAATTATATTGTCAATATTATGTTGTCTATCTGCTAATAGTTTAGCCCTTTCAATATTGATTCCGTTTTTACCGATAGCAATACGTTTGTTGGTATTATCTGCTGTAACAATAGCTATTTTCTCGCCAGATTGCTTTTGACTGATTTTAACTGATTGTAATTTAGCAGGAGATAAAGAATTTTTAATAAACTGTATTGGATCATCATCCAATTCGATGATTTCAACACCTTTATCAACGGCTCTTTGAACTTTAGAAACGGAACTTCCGCCCTTACCGATAGCGAGTCCCATGTCCCCGTTTTTCACAACAAAAGTAACCTTACCATGTTCATCATCGATAATGCAATCTTTTACCATTGCTCCAGTCATATTTTCGAAAAGAGCTATGTATCTAATTTCATTTGCACTAAATTTAATAGACACTTAAATCTACCTCAAATCGTCTAATATTGTAGAATCTCCTGGATCGTTTACGATTAATGTAGCAACAGTGAAAGGTTTACCACAAACAGAACCCAAATCTACACTAGTTCCATCATATACGATGAATGGAATTTCGGAAAGATTTGCATAATATTCAACATCTTCAATAATGTCTTTAGGAGCGTTTTCAGCAACAACTGCAAGTTGTCCTTTTCCTAATTTTAAAGATTGAATTGATTTTTCAGAGCCTAATGTCACATCACCAGTGTCAACAGCAACCCTGATTCCTCTATCTACGTCCATCATCTAGCCTCCTATTCTTTTTTATAATCCATTTTGACACCGACTGAACCGGTACCAAGAGGTATTGGTTGTCCAATAATAATATTTTCGATGATACCTGTTAAATCATCCACTTCTCCGCGAATACTTGCGTTAAGCAAATGTTTACCAGTTTCTTCAAAAGCTGCACGAGCTAATACACTTGATTTTTCACCACTGATACCGTGTCTACCGATGGATTTCACATGTCCCTCGGAAGTCATGATATCTGCAACCAACATGATATGTCTTACGTCTACGCTAAGACCCTGTTCGGAAAGGGTGTTTTGAGCCTCGTTAATGATTGATTGACGAGCGGCCTCAATACCTAAAACTTCACCGATTTCATGAATGTTGTTGGTAGTGGTCCTTACATGATCAATACCGTCCATGTCAAGGATTTCCTTAAGGTTTGATCCTTCAGTGTGTATAATCCATTCCTTATCATCTTTACGGATAATAACTTTACCTATTCCTTTTATACCACTGATCTGTAAGTCACGAACCTTGTCCGCTAACAAACGAAGTTCACGAATCTCGAACTTGGATTCTGACTTATCGGATTTAGCTGAAGAGATGATAAGCTCATCGCCATTGATGATTGATTTCTTGAAAGTCTTTTCAATGACGGCGTTGATTTCTTCCCTGTCAAGCCTTTTCTCCTCAATCTTTTTAGAATCCAAGACGGCTTCAACTTCCATTGTACCATAGTTCAAGTTGAAGTCCTTGAGGATATCGTTAATGGTACTCTTACCGATTTGGTTAGCTAAGGTTCTAACAAATTCCTCATCGTTACGTCTTTCCTCATCAAAATAAATATCCATTGTTGGAGTAGCAATGTCTTTTCTTGCGTCAACGATTTCAATAAGCCTTGGAAGACCTAATGTTACGTTTAACTCAGTTACCCCTGCATAGTGAAAAGTACGCATGGTCATCTGTGTACCAGGTTCACCTACAGATTGTGCAGCTACTGTTCCAACAGCCTCGCCAGCTTCAACGTGAGCTCGGTCATAGGCCTGCTTGAGTTTCCTGATAAGTTCCTTCAATTCATCATCGCTCAAGTCTTTGCCGACATAAGCTTTTGATAAATCATCAATATAACTTTCTGGAAAATCAATGTCGAGGTTTTCTTCCTCATTGAGTTGAGTAATAGTTTCCATTACCTTCATTTCAATATCATCCATAGTTACACCTACTTACCTGCCATACTTTCCATTCTTATCTCGTCGATAAGTTTATTTAAATCTGCTGGTTTACCAAAGTCGGATTTCGCAGGATCTACTCCATCTTCACCAAACATAGTTTGGATAACATTACCTTGGTTGTCAGTAACCAGTCCTGAAGGTTTAACTTGTAAATCTTGCAGCGCGTTTACGAGTCTTCTCTGCATGTAACCGGATTGTGCGGTACGGATCGCTGTATCTACAAGACCTTCCCTTCCTCCCATTGCGTGGAAGAAGAACTCGATTGGGTCAAGACCGGACTTGTAACTGGAGTGCACAAATCCTTTCGCTTTAGCCCCTAACTCACCTTTCTTGAAGTGAGGCAATGTACGGTTGAGGTATCCCCTTTCGATACGTCCACCCCTAACCGCCTGTTGTCCTACACAAGCGGTAATCTGAGTAAGGTTCAACATGGATGCCCTAGCACCTGTACGTGCCATTACTACAGAGTGGTTTTCAACAGCCATCACATGGTCATATGGGTCGTCATCTGATTGCTTACCCATGGTAAGGTAGTTTTCAGCGATGCTACCGGACATGTCCCTAGCTTCCCCGAGAACTTGCATGATCTTCATCTCTAAAGTCTCTTCGAGACTTCTGCCCGGTAAAGCCTGGAGGTATCCTTCCTCGTAGGATTCTACAAGTTTATCTACTTCAGCCATCTTTTTATCCAAGTGCTCGTTAATACGGTCCTGAGCCTCTTCAGGAATTTCCTCATCGTTCAGGGATGTGGTGATTCCTGTCTTCATGATTCCACAGATTGCAAGGTCAGTGGAACGGTCTAAGAATTCTTTAGCTCTTCCAGGACCATACTCCTTAACGATCTTATCCAAAATCTTACCTGAAAATGATCCGTAAGCGGACTCATCAATTACCCCTTGAACGAGAATACCGTCCTTGATTACAACGGTAGCGTCTTCTGCAGGGTATACCACAGGACATTTGGAAATCTCAGCACTGTATGATAAGTTTAAGTCATTAGGTAATAATAATGAGAACAGTTCCTTACCGGTCCACATTGCCCCCTCATCCTTGAATATGTAGGATGATTCTGGGTAATCCGGATCCTCTTTAAGCACCCATTGTCCTCCCTTAAGGGTTGGGAGTTTCAAGTGGGATTTCCTTATGATTTGTAAAGCTTGCTCTTCAGTGAATTCGACGCCGTCACGGGTTAAAAGGTATGCTCCACTAATGTGGTCGTGAATAGCACCGATAATTGGTCCCCCGAACCTTGGGGATAGGATGTGTTCCTGCACACGCATCAATGATTTAGCTTCTGCACGGGACTCGTCGGTCTGGAACACGTGCATGTTCATTTCGTCCCCATCGAAGTCTGCATTGTATGGAGGACATACGCAAAGGTTCAACCTGAAGGTCTTGTAAGGCAATACCCTTACCTCGTGTGCCATCATACTCATTCTGTGAAGGGATGGCTGACGGTTGAACAGTACCATGTCACCATCTTTCAAGTGCCTTTCGATGATGAAGCCCGGTTCGAGCTGTTCAAGGATCAGTTCCTTGGTTTCCTCATTGCGCACCCTGATTTTTCTTCCGTCTTTTCTGATTACGTAGTTTGCGCCAGGGTGAATGTCAGGACCGTTTTCAATGTATTTGATCATTTCATCCATGTTCCATTCGTTAACATAAACCGGCACGGTAACTTCCTTTGCAATCATTTCAGGCACACCGACCTCGTTGATTGAGATGTTTGGGTCAGGTGAGATTACTGTACGTGCGGAGAAGTTTACACGCTTACCGGATAGGTTGGAACGGAAACGTCCTTCTTTACCTTTCAACCTTTGGGTCAAGGTTTTAAGCGGTCTGCCGGACCTGTGTCTTGCAGGTGGCACTCCACTTGCCTCATTGTCAAAGTAAGTGGTAACGTGATATTGTAATAATTCCCATAAGTCCTCAACGATCAGTTGTGGGGCACCGGCTTCCATGTTTTCAAGCAGACGCTGATTGATACGCAGGATATCCACTAATTTGTGGGTTAAGTCGTCTTCTGACCTTTCCCCAGTATCCAATGTAATGGAAGGTCTTACGGTTACCGGAGGTACAGGCAATACGGTTAAAACCAGCCATTCAGGCCTTGCCACTTCAGGGTTGATTCCAAGTACGTATGAATCCTCATCACTGATTCTTTCAAGTCTTTCACGCACTTCTGAAGCGGTCAACTTGTAATCGCCTTGACGGATTGTAACAGGTTTGTCTAGGCTGATTACTTCCTGAACAAGTTTCCTGAGATAGGTTCTAACATAATTTACAGTCTCATTGTTGACTTGTCTAGCCTTGTCCTCCTCTAAACTGTCCAATATTCCATCGCCGAGAACATTAGCGTTGATTATTGAGTCATTGTATTTCTCAAATTCGGCTTCGTTATTGTCATTTTTAGAGATGTTCAGCTTCTTGAGAAGATTGTCATTGAACTCTGCCACAGCTTTCCTGTAAATTTCAAGGGAATCGTTAAGGTCCTTGCAGTCACTGATTTGAGATTTGTAACCGGAAATATTGTCATTCTTGAAAGTGTTAAATGAACTTAAATAATCCTCTTCATTTTCAGCTTCGGATTCCTCTTCAGAATCTGCGAGAGGGGACTCCAAAGTGCATAATTTTTTAAGCCTTCTAACAATCTTGTCGAGTTCCTTGTTCAACTCGATATTCCTTGCAGTGACGAAATGCCTGAAGTCGAAGATGTCCTCAATGTCCTTTTCAGCGATTTTGGACTCAATGTTGTCAAAAGTCCTGTCGATGTCTTCCATGGTGGAATTCTTTTTACAGTGAGGACAGAGATATTTGGCGTCAAGGTATTTTCTTTCAACACCTTCACCTTCAGCAACATAAGCTTCAGTGAAAAGTTCTCTTGAAATCGCCATTAAGCTGGCTCTGATTTCATCATACTCCATGTCATCAATATCCTTAAGGAAATATTCGGACATGACCTTCTTGACGATATCTTCCTGCTTATCCTCTTTCATGCCAATTCCTTTAATGTCGTCCATGAACTTTTTAAGGATATCTGAAATGTTTTCCTTGTTTTGCTTGGCTTCAGTGATCTTTTCCCTGTATTCCTCAATTTTTTCCTGGTCCAAAAGAATGCGACCGCACTCGTTACAGGTTGCGCGTAAGATCTTATGGATGACATCACCAAAACCGATGTGAATAACAGGCCTTGCAAGTTCAATGCTACCGAAATGCCCTTGGCACTCTCCGCCTCTAAATCCGCAGGTTCTGCAGATAAGACTTGGGTCAATAACACCTAAACGAAGATCCATCAAACCTTTATCAATAGGGAAACCATCATCCTCGTAGGTGTCCGGAGTTTCAACAGTCACAACAGACATGGCACGAATATCATCAGGAGACATTAGTCCAAAGTTAATTTTTTCAATTTTTTTAATAAATCCTTTCAATGTATTGGCTCCTTTAATAACTGTAATTATGCTTTGTCTCCTAATTCTAATTTAGGGAAAATACATAAACTCTTAAGTTCGTCTAATAATAATTTAAATGCGTATGAAATTTCCACTGGGTAAGTTTCAACGTCTCCACATATCGGACAGTATTTCTTGTTCTTGTTCTTATCGAATACCGCCAACATACCACAGTTATCACAAACAATCGCTTGATACTTATCTGATTCATCAAGAAGTCTTTCTTTTAAGGTCAATGCTGCACCGTGTGCAATGAGACAATCCCTTTCCATTTCTCCAAACCTTAAACCACCTTCACGAGCCCTACCTTCTGTAGGCTGACGTGTAAGCACTTGCACTGGACCTCTTGAACGAGCGTAAACCTTATCAGTGGTCATGTGATGTAATTTCTGGTAATATGCAACACCTACGAAAATCTCGGCGTCGATTCTTTCACCGGTTACACCGCTGTATAGGGATTCACATCCTGCAGATTCAAATCCGTTGTTGATGAGCTGCTGCTTGATTTCATCTTCAAGAGTCTGGTTGAACGGGGTTGCGTCAACACGTTCACCTTCAAGACAACCTGCCTTACCAGCAACCATCTCCAATACCTGTCCGATGGACATCCTGGATGGAATCGCGTGAGGGTTAACTATCAAATCAGGCACAACACCGAATTCTGTGAACGGTACGTCTTCAGGGGACAATATTAAACCGACAACCCCTTTCTGACCGTGTCTTGATGCGAACTTGTCACCAAATTCGGGTTGCCTGGTGTCCCTTACCCTGATTTTAGCAAGTCTTGAACCTTCAACTGTTTCGGATAACAATACCGCATCGACAATACCTTTTTCACCGTGCCTTACAGTAACGGAAGTTTCCCTTCTCTTATCTGCAACAGTGCCGAAACCTGTCTCTTCAAGGAATCTTGGAGGTGAAGTCTTACCGATGAGCACATCACCTGATTCCACATAGGATTCAGGGTTGACTACACCGTCCTCATCAAGGTTTCTGTATGCCTCTTCTGAGCGGTATCCCTTAATGTTCTTGTCAGGGACCTCGAACTTGTCCACTTGACCACCGGCGTATCTTTTCTCGGAGGTGTCGTATGCCCTGAAGAATGAAGACCTAGCTAATCCCCTTTCAAGGGAACCCTTGTTGATTACCATTGCGTCTTCCATGTTGTACCCTTCATAGGACATCAATGCCACAACGAAGTTCTGACCGGATGGCCTTAAGTCATAATTGGTTGAATCGATGATACGTGTTTTAACAATAGGAGTTTGAGGGTGATGCAATAGGTGAGCCCTTGTATCGGTACGTAATGCATAGTTAGATACATATAATCCTAATGCCTGCTTTGTCATACCCGCTTCCATGGTGTTCCTTGGAGATGAGTTGTGATCGGAGAATGGAATAATACCTGCACAGATACCGAGCATTGTAGCAGGGTCGATTTCCAGGTGAGTGTGGTCTTCATTCAAATCAGCCAGATTCATTGCAATATAGGAGTTTTCCTCTTCTTCAGCATCCAAATATTCGATAAGTCCGCCGTCGATTAAATCATCCCATTTCAATTTGCCGTTAGCGATTTTATTTAAATGTTCATCTTTTAAGAGAGGAGCACCATTTTCAACAATGATTAATGGTCTTCTTGCTCTTCCAGGATCATTGAATATGTATATCTCATCATTATCCTCATAGTATGTGATATTCATTTCATGTGAGATTCCGCCGCTTCTTCTTTTTTCCCTCATTTCCCTTGTGAAATTAACAGGGTCGTCGCAGTATCCCTTAAGTTCACCGTTGAGATAGATTTTGGTTTTGTTTGGTTTCGGTTGGATTGGCGGAGCAGGAACAACTGGTTCTTCCTCTTCGATTTCCACTATTTCAATCTCACCGTCCTCATCATCAACGGCTTCAATCTCACCTATATCTTCCTCATCAATAGCTTCAATTTCACCTACATCTTCAAGGTCATCCTCTTCAACAGATGCAATTTCGGAAGCATCATCCAATTCATCATCATCTACAACAGGTTCAATTTCGGTTGCTTCTTCCAGTTCATCATCAACCGGCTCTAGACCGCCTTCAAAGATGTCTTCAGGGAAATTTTCTGTGTAATGTTCCCAACTTTTTCTTGGTTCATCCTTAGCGAAATCAGCTGAGAATTCAGAATCGGCCTTTTTCTCATCATCATTCTTGAAGAATGCTTCAATGTCATCAGCATAACCGTTTATTTTAGCTGCTAAAGATTCATCATTAGGCAAGCTTTTCAATAAATTCGCGTGTTCCATTACTTCATCATAGGAAACTACTTCATTAAAACCAAAATAGTAATAAGCTCTTTTCAATTTTGCATTAATTTTCTTAGCCAACATCTCACCTCCTTAAATCAACTCAACATCCATGTTTTCAATAACGTCAATAATTTCCTGTTCGTCTGAACCTTCTGAAATATTACACAATAAAGCTAGGTTCTTTACCAATCCACAGTTTGGTCCTTCCGGAGTTTCGTTAGGACATATTTTACCGAATTGGGTTGGGTGCAAATCTCTTGCTTCAAAGTGAGGTTGACTTCTTGTTAATGGAGATACGACACGTCTTAAGTGAGAAAGTGTACCCATGTAACTGGTACGGTCCAGCAATTGGCTTACACCTGCTCTTCCACCAACCCAGTTACCTGTCGCAATTGCGTGCTTGATGTTTTCGGTTAAAACATCACTACGAACTGCCTGCTTAATGGATAATTCCTTACCACGGGACAAGCTTCTTTCAAGCTGATAGCTCATATCCCTTGTCAGGTTTGTGAAAGCCACTCTGAACAAGTCTTCCATTAAGTCTCCAGATACTCTGAGTCTTTTGTTAGTGTAGTGGTCCTTGTCGTGAGGTTCTCTTTTCTGTTCAATGACTTCAAGTAACATTTCAGTCATTTCTGCTAAATAAATCGCTTTATCATAACATCTGTCTTCATCAGTACCCATATGAGGCAATAGGTAACGATTTACGACATCCTTAGCACGTTTGAAACGATATTCGTTAGGCATGTTCTTAGCTACACGATTACCGATGTATTTTATAGCAGCTTCCTGCAAGTACACTCTCCTTTCATCCAAAGTCATTCCATCCATTTCGCTTTGATCCAATTTCAATGATTCAGCTGAAACCTGCAGGTCGTCTGCAACCATCATCTGGAAATTATTATCATCAGAAATGGCAGTAATGATGTCTTGGTCTGTAGACAATCCAAGAGCCCTTAACAGGATAACTAATGGTATTTCCCCAGGAAGGTATGGGAATGAAATCCTTAAGAACACACCGTTTTTACGTGGCTTCTTATATTCCAAGGTGATCCTTGCCCTGAAACCACTTTTGATTGAAGTTACGACTGCTTTTGCATGTCTTTCTTCAGGTTCTCCTAAACGTTCAAGGATGATTTTGTTTGGAGCAATCTCTTCCATTGTCACAACAGCCCTTTCAGAACCGTTTACAATGAAGTATCCTCCTAAGTCTTGAGGGTCCTCATGCTTTTCAATCAATTCTTCAGCGCTTAAACCGTTGAGATGGCAGATGTCGGATTTGAGCATAACCGGCAGCTCACCGATGTAGACTTCTTCCAATTCATTATCTTCTCCTTCTTCATTTAAGGCCATTTCAAGGTACATGTCTGCAGAATAATTTAAATTTCTAAGTCTTGCTTCAGTAGGATCGATTTCACTACGTGAACCGTCTGCTTCCTTATTTGAAGGTTTTTCAATACGTACTTTACCAGTTTTTAAAGTGTATTTACCATCATCCAAGGTGATAGGTTCTGTAATATCAATGATATTTTGAATCCTATTGTTCACGAAATCATTGTATGATTTGATATGGTGATCCACTAAATCATATTTGTCAAAAAATGCATCAACTAATTTCCAATTATTCACTGTCATGGATATCCTCCAGCATTACGTAACGCAATAAAAATAATTAACTAAATAAAAATAAAACATAGCTAGGGCTAAGCCTAACAATTACCAATTCATTTAATCATTATTCTTAATTTACTCATAACTATCTCCATTAAGATAATTCCTCTCAAACTAAGTTCAATTTATTATATGAATTTCTTAAAAAACAAAAAAATACAGAAATTATACTATTATAAATTTCACACATCTAAAATTATATTAAAAACGATTAATCTTCCACAATCCTATAAGTCACAAATACCCCAGCAGTTTGACTTTCACGAGTTATTCTTAAAACGTTTCCAGGTTCTGCACCTATAGTTTTGACGACTGGATCAGTAGATTTTATTTTAGGAAGGTCTTTAATGTCATAATCAACTTCACTAAATTCATCAGAAATCTCTTCTTCAGTCATGATTTCATGCTTTGGTACGAGCATATGGTCTTGAATATCAATTTTCAAATTTTTTCCTCCAGATAGAAAAGTTAAAATATAAAATTAGAAACAGGCCTGACGGGAATTGAACCCGCGGCCGCCTGGTTAAAAGCCAGGCGCTCTGCCAGACTGAGCTACAGGCCTACATGAATTATATACCATTTAAGTAATGAGCGCCCTGGCCGGGATTTGAACCCGAGTCGCGGGCTCGACAGGCCCACATGATAGCCCCTACACCACCAGGGCTTACGACCTAAACAGTAAGTAATACACTATTTAATTAATATAATTTTTATCATATATAAAGGTTATGGAAATTCATACTAATTTCACAAATTTACATATGATTTCAAACAATTAAGTTGAAATCCCGCCTGCCGGACTTGAACCAGCAACATTTGGATCTACAGTCCAACGCTCTGCCAAATTGAGCTAAGGCGGGACAATGGGTCCGCCCGGATTTGAACCGGAGTCTCAGGCTCCCAAAGCCCAAAGGATCGACCAAGCTACCCTACGGACCCACACACAATAATGTATGCAGATAACATACTAATAATAATATACATTTACAAGTATATAAATGTTTCTATAATCTTAACATAATATGCAAAAATTTATAGCAACACTATAAATTAAAAGCCCCGGACGGGAATTGAACCCGCGACCACGAGATTACAAGTCTCGCGCTCTACCAGACTGAGCCACCGAGGCACAATGTTAAATTTATAGAACAATAATAAGTATATTAAAACTTATTTATATACTTTACTATAAATCACTTGATATTATTAAAATTTAAATAATAATAAAATTATATTAACAATCATGACAGATAAAGAAACCGATTTACTAAATCGCATCGACGAAACCTTAAATGATATTCGAGAAAAAAATGCATTAACCCACTGCATAACCAATTCCGTGACAATAAACGACTGTGCAAATGCAGTCCTGGCAATCGGAGGATCACCATTCATGGCAGAAGACGCAGAAGAACTAGAAGAAGTAGTGACAATAGCAGATGTTTTAGTAATCAATATCGGAAAATTAAGCAAAAACCAAATTGAATCAATGCACATCAGCTCAAAAACAGCAAACGAAACCAACACCCCAATAATCCTTGACCCCGTGGGAGTTGGAGTTACCGAACTTAGAAACAAAACAACAATGGACCTCATTGAAAACTACAATATCACAGCAATCAGAGGAAACATCAGTGAAATCAAGGCAATTGCAAAACTTTTCGGAGTTCTAGATGAAAGCAACACCGCAAAAGGCGTTGACGTTAATGCCGATGACATAATAACCGAGGAAAACCTGCAGGCAAACGGCGAACTGATCAGCACACTGGCACGCAAACTGGATACAGTAATCCTTGCAAGCGGCCCAATAGACATACTGACCGATGGAAAAACAACCGTTGCAATAGACAACGGTGACGACATGATGCCACTAATAACCGGAAGCGGATGCATGCTGTCATCCATCGTTGGAAGCTGCATTGGAGGATCAAATCCCTTTGACGGAACACTTGTTGCAATTCTTGCAATGAACATTGCAGGAGAAAGGGCAAGGGCAAAAGTGGATGAAAGGGATGAGGGAACCGGTTCATTCAGAGGATACCTTATCGATTACCTCTACAAGACAGACAGCGAAACTTTAATCAACGAATCAAACATCAAGATAATATGAATAAACTAGACCTATCATTATATCTCGTTACAGATAAAAGCGATGATGTGGAGAAATTCCTGAAAACCATTGAGGAAGCCATACAAGGCGGAGTTAGCGTAGTTCAGATACGTGAAAAGACCGCAGACACATTAGACTTCTATAATCTCGCACTAAAAGTGAAGGAGATAACAACCAGGTACAATGTCCCATTAATAATCAACGACCGTGTCGATGTGGCTTTGGCAATAGATGCGGACGGAGTCCATGTTGGCCAATCCGACATGCCATGCGACGTTACAAGAAAACTGGTCGGAGACGATAAAATCGTGGGAGTTTCAGCAGCAACCATTGAGGAAGCTCAAAAAGCTGAAAGGGACGGTGCCGACTACATAGGTACCGGAGCGGTTTTCCCAACCTCCACTAAGGATGATGCTCCAAGCATTACAAAAAAAGAATTAAAAGAAGTTGTGGATTCCATTGACATACCAGTCGTAGCTATTGGGGGAATTACCTTGGACAATGCAAGCGAGTTG
Organism: uncultured Methanobrevibacter sp.; assembly: GCF_902774605.1. GTDB lineage: Archaea > Methanobacteriota > Methanobacteria > Methanobacteriales > Methanobacteriaceae > Methanocatella. The sequence continues at coordinate 17,442 of NZ_CACYJE010000008.1, read as the reverse complement.
ACCAATACTGGAATCGCAGGATTATCTGTTGTCAGCGCAATCATGAGCTCAGATAATCCAAAAGAATCTTCAAAAAAGCTATTAAAAATATTTAATAGCTAATTTTTACTATTTTTTAAAGCCTCAACAGCAGCCAAGTCTTTGCTTGCAAGCATGCTGATACATGCGCCTCCGCCACTGCTTAAATGGCTCATTTGATCTTCAAGACCAAGACCTGCAGTAGCCGCTGCAATGTGGCCTCCGCCTATGAGTGAAAATCCTTCGGACTTGGCTATAGCATTGATCAAATCCTCTGTGCCCATTGCGAATTTAGGGTCTTCGAACACTCCTGCAGGGCCGTTTGCAAATATTGCCTTTGCATCCCTGATTTCTTTAGCATAGTAGTTGATTGTTTTAACTCCAATGTCAAAGATTGCCTCATTCGGAATTTCAGTGTAATCAATGTCCACACGTTCACCGTCGATTTCACAAGCAACGTCAATCGGGTATTTCACCTTATCCCCAAACCTTTCAATCAGGTCTTTTGCCTTATCCACCATGGACTCGTAGCCCCTGCTTGCTATGAAGTTCCTGTTGACTTCTCCGATGTCTGCGCCGGATGCCCACAGCACAATGTTTCCTACAATACCTGTTGTCAAGATTGAATCAGCTGTGCCGTTGCTTAAAACGTTTTCCATAACATCGATTGAATCGTCAGGCTTCATTCCACCTAGGAGGAATACGCATGGGTGTTCCACATTGTCAAGCGCATTCTGGATAACGGTCAGTTCCTTTTCCATCACCCTTCCCGCTGCGGAAGGAGTGTTGACGGTGAATCCGACCAGTGACGCCTGTGAACGGTGGGCCGCTGCGAAAGCATCGTTTATATAGTAATCGATTAATGGGGACAATTCCCTTACAAGGATTGTCTTTGATTGCTCCAATGGAGTTCTTGATAGTGTCTCCTCTGAGAAGAACCTTACGTTTTCAAGAAGGAGTATCTCATGAGGCTTTAATGATTTGATAGCTTCTTTTGCGGAAGCTGAGAATAATGAGTCAATGTATTTCACCCTTAGGTTGAGAATATCGGACAATGCTTCGGCGTGCTGTTCCAATGTTGTGAAATCCTTTTTGCCGGGACGGGATTGGTGTGCCAGAAGCACTACCTTGGCGCCCTTGTTTGACAATTCCTTTATTGTTTGGGCATGCAGCTTCAGCCTTGTATCGTCCAGGATTATTCCAGACCCGGGGTCAACTGGTGAGTTAACGTCGATTCTTACAAGAACTGTCTTATCTTCAATGTCAAAATCATCAATAGTGTTAAATTCCTTAGCCATTTTCTCACTCTATAATTTACTTACTAAATCAAGCAAGGCATCTTTTGGACTTTCGGCCTTGATTATGCCTGATGCGAGCAACACTCCATCTGCCCCGAGGTCCATAGCTGCCTTCATGTCGTCGCCTGTGGTTATTCCTGCACCGCATAAAACCTTGATGTCACTGTTTATTGCCTTAACTTCACTGACTGTGTCCTCTACGACTTCAGGTTGTGCCTGTGATACTGGTATTCCTGTTCCTATGAGTTCAGGCGGTTCGACTGCCACTGCGGTTGGGGCAAGTGTAGCCACTGCCTTTGAAGTTTCTATGTTGTTGGTGCATACGCATGATTCAATGTCATTGGCCTTGCACATCTTCACGACCTCATCGATATCTGCGAGCTTCATCCTTTGCTCTGAGTGGTTGATGAGTGATCCGCTCACTCCCGCCTCGATCAGGGTGTCAATCAGGTTTGAGCCTGTGTGGCCTCCCGGAGTGATTGGGTCGATGTGCTGTGCAAAAATAGGCAGGGAAGCCTCTTGGCTTATCCTGTAAATGTCCGCTGCCTGTGGAGCTGCAACCATTGTGATTCCAGATTCGCTGGCGGCGCTTTCTAAGTCATGTGCAAGCTTCAAAGCGTTTGCACCACTTGATTCTAAATAAGTTTTATAATTTAATATTACTATTGGACTGTCCATAATTAATCCCACAATAACCTTTTAATATTAATATTTATTTAACACTATTAAATAAATTTTTGATTGGAAATCCTTTTTTCGGCAAGTTCAATGTATTCCTTTTTTATGTCATATCCTATGTATTTTCGGTTGTTCTGGATTGCCGCCAGGCATGTGGTTCCGCTGCCAACAAAAGGGTCCAAAACAACATCCCCCTCATAGCTGTAGAGCTTGATGAGCCTGTGAGGCAGCTCCACTGGAAAGGGTGCCGGGTGGCCAATCTTTTTGGCGTTGACAGCTGGGAATGTCCATATGCTTTTTGTCCATTGTATGAACTCGTCATGCTCGATTGTGTCGCGCTTTTCCTGTTTCTTGTCCTTGGAGTATGATTCCTTTGAAAATATCAGTATGTACTCGTGGAAGTCCCTCAGCACAGGGTTTGAGGCGGACATCCAGCTTCCCCATGCGCATGAGCCTCCGGCGCTTGCCGACTTGTCCCATATTACCTCCCCCCTCATCAGGTATCCCAAGTCAAGCATTATCTCAATTACCATTGCATGCAGTGGAATGTAGGGTTTTCTGCCGATGTTTGCGATGTTTATGCATGCCCTGCCTCCTGTGACGAGCTTGCGGTAGGTTTGGCCGAACACCCTTGTCAGGAGGTCAAGGTATTCGTCCAGCGTCAGGTCGCTGTCGTATTCCTTTCCCACATTGTAGGGCGGGGAGGTTATCATCAGGTGAACGCTGTTGTCCGGAATCTCGTCCATGGATTCGCTGGACTTGCAGTATAGCCTATTGAGGTCTTTCTCGTCAATGTCTGTGTGCCTATACTGGATGTTTTCGGGTATCTGAAAGTCCCTGAACAGTTTTGAGCTGTAGAATTTTTTTGAACTGTGGGATTCCCTCACTATTGAGCCAAAGTTTGTTGTCTGGGTTTTTCTTGCCAATTGCATTACCTCTTTATGAGTTTTATGAATTTCAATCCTTTTTCCTCATATGTGTTTTCCCTGTTGGCGATTTCTATCATTTGTCCTAGTGTTTCTGGTGTTTCCATGCTTGAGAAAAAATTCAGTTCCTGTTTAAATAATTGGTTCAAAGTAATATTTAATTCCCTTATATTGTCGAATCTGATGAAGCCGTCCTGGTGGCTTCTCTTTCGGGTGTTGCCGTGATTCAATGGGAAGGGGTTCAGTGACCAGAAGCCCTGGATTATTCCGGCTTGCTTTAGGTAATCGGCCTTTTTGCAGAATCCGTTGGACAATGGCGCGTTTCCAAGGATTATCAATGGTATTCTTGAGGACTTGAAGCTTGACACCCTGATGTCTATGCATTTTCCTATTGCCTTTAGGACAGAATCGGAGCGTGTGAAGCTTGGCCTTCCCTGGTGTGTACGGTAGTCTCCGATTTCCCGGATGTGTCCTGTTGACTCATCGTATTGCCAGTTCCATACAAGAGACATTTTAACCTCAAATATGAGCTTCACCTCTTCGGGCATGAGGACCTTCTTTCCCCTGGTGGCGATGGCTATGTCGGCCGGAGACTTGTGGGTTATTCCGATTGCCGGGATTTGCGCCTGCTGTATTACATGAAGTCCCGTATCCTCGAGAATGTGCTTGAGAAGGTCGTTGACCCATTTTTCCGTGTAGTTTCCTATGAGTGAGTTTCTTGCCTGCAGCGTGGTTTTGGCCCCGTCGTATCCTTTCGGCCAGTAGGCGACATACCTTCCGTCATCGGTGCGGTAGAAGAGCTGCTGGTGTGTTGCGAAATTTCTTGATTTGTCAAAGAATAATTTTTCCTGTTTTTTGCTCCATAATCTCATACTAAATACTATTATTATTAAACATATAAATATATTTTAGAATTTATTATAACAATTTGTTCAACAAAAAGCAATATTGCTTTTGGTGTGTAAAAATTATATAGTACAAAAACTAAAAATAACTTTGATTTCATGTCATTCAATAAAAACCAAATAGAAAAACTAGAGAAAAGTGGATACAGATTCGTCGGAACACACGGCCATGCAGCAGTGAAAACCTGCCACTGGACCCGTCATAGCATCGTGGACAAGGGAGTCTGCTATAAGGAAAAATTCTACGGCATCCAGTCACACAGGTGCCTGCAGATGTCTCCAGCGGTGCCGAACTGCCAGCAGGAATGCGAGTTCTGCTGGAGGGACCTGACATACACCCAAACCAGCTGGGAGGATGAGGAATATGATGACCCAAAAACCATTGTCGACGAAGCGATAAAGGCGCAGAACAACCTATTATGCGGTTATTATGGAAATGACAAGGCAAACAGGAAAAAACTTGAGGAGATGAGCCGGCCGACCAATGCGGCAATATCCCTTGCCGGGGAGCCTACGCTATACCCGAAAATCGATGAGCTCATCGGCGAGTTCAACCGTCGTGACTTCACCACATTTGTCGTGAGCAACGGCCAGTGCGTCGACAGGTTGAGAAATCTGGAAAACGATCCCTACCAACTGTACCTCTCCTTGGATGCACCTTCAAAGAAAATATTCGATGCCGTCTGCAGACCAAGAATAAATGATGCTTGGAGCAATTTAAACGAATCACTTGAAACATTATCCAGTTTCAACTCACGCACATGCATACGAAACACATGCGTCAAGGGGAAAAACATGGAAAACCCTGAGGGATACGCCAAGCTAATCAAAAAGGCGGACCCTGACTATGTCGAGGTCAAGGCATACATGTGCGTAGGCTCATCACGCGAACGCCTGACACTTGACAACATGCCAACATTCAATGAGGTCAAGGATTTCGCACAGCAAATCGGGGATGCATGCGGAAAAGAAATAGTAAACGAATCCGAAATAAGTCGAGTTGTCCTGCTCGAATAATACTTTTTTTAAAAAATAGTTAACCCTCAAAAGGAATGTAGGATAATCTAATCCCGTTAAAGATTAGATTTATTGATTCCTTCAAGAGATTCATCTAAATTAGCAAATAGGTTTATTTGCCTTCGGCTTTTAATTCTTCACAAAGTTCGACAGCCTTTTTAGCGGCCTTTTCCATGGAGGTCTCGAACGGAATGCCCGCTTCCTCAAGAAGCCTTTGGCCTTCCTCCTCATTGGTACCGGTCAATCTGATGACAATATGGACCTTGCGTTCAGCCTGCTGCAATGCCTTGATTACTCCACGGGCAACATCATCAGCCTTAGTGATACCTCCCAAAACGTTCAGGAACACCACTTTAACAGGATCATAGTTTAAAACAATGTTCAAGGCCTGATTGATGATTTGCTCTGATGCTCCACCACCGATATCCAGGAAAGTTGCCGGCTCGCCGCCGTTCAACTTAATCATGTCCATAGCGGTCAGGGTCAATCCTGCACCGTTACCGATAACGGCAATGTCACCATCCAACTGAACGAAGTCAACGGCCTTTTTCTTATAGTGCATTCTTTCAACAAGCTCCTGATGCCTGTATAGTGAATCATTTTCAACGACCATCTTTGCGTCAGCCGCAATCAGACCGTTAGGGGTCAATACCAATGGGTTGATTTCAGCGGTGTCTGCGTCATACTTGGTGAACACCTTGTACAGTTTCCAGATTATGTCACCCATAGGTGAGATCAATTCGGATGGAACGCCCATCTTGCGTGCGATTTCACGTGCCTCATATGGCAGGAATTCAATCAATGGGTTTGGATAGTACTTGATGATTTTTTCAGGATTGGTCTTTGCGAGGTTTTCGATTTCTATACCTCCTTCCTTACTTGCAAGGATAACAGGCCTTCTAGCTCCCCTGTCAACGGATACGGTTACGAAAAACTCGTTTAGGATTTCAGCTTTCTTCTCGATTAAAAGATGCTTTACCTTTTCACCCTTAATCTCCATTCCAAGAATTTCTTCAGATACTTTTAAGGCTTCACCAGGGTTGTTGGCGAATTTAACACCACCAGCCTTACCTCTTCCACCGGTCAGCACTTGTGCCTTGATAACTACTGGAACATCCATTTCTGAAGAGATTGTCATTGCCTCTTCCGGAGAGTATGCAACGTGACCTTCGAGAATTGGAATTCCCTCATCATTAAAAATTTGTTTTGCTACATTTTCGAAAAATCTCATTATAACACCCTTCTATTCAACCAAAGCATATCCCGCTTCAAAAGCGCTAATGTTTTTCTTTTCGGTTCCTGCCGGAACACTTGCTTCAATAGCTTTCATTGCAGCTTCCTTGGATATGACTCCGGTTATTTTTGTAATTGCTCCAACCATGACAATATTGGCCACTATCTTAAGTCCAATCTCATCGGTGGCTGTTTTGGTTGCAGCAGCCTTGTAAACTTTAATGTTATGCTCGTCGATGAACTCGCGAACATCTTCAACATCGGTTGTGTCAGGATCAACGATTAAAGTACCATTATCCTTCAAATCCACTATGTATTTGATTAATGCTTCATTTGACATTGCCACTAAAATATCAGGATTTTGAACCTTAGGATAATCGACTTCAGTGTCGCTTATAACAACTTCACATTTGGAAGCTCCTCCACGAGCTTCAGGACCATAGGATTGGGTCTGGACAGCTTCCTTATTGTCGAAAAGACTTGCAGACTTGCCTAAGATGATTCCTGCAAGAATCACACCTTGACCGCCGAACCCACATATTCTAATTTCAGTTCTCATATTATCCACCTAAAATTCTGTTTCATATGCAGAATTGATAAGAGTTTTCTTACCTGATTTTTCCACACTGATCTTGTCTATATTGTCAGTAAATTCGTCCTTAGTGTAGTTTGCAAACTCGCCCACTACAATCTTGCCTTCCAAGTCCCTTGCGCGCATATTGTCTGCTGCGGATTTGAACACTGTATTCGCCTTCATGACTGCAGCCATTGCGGTCGGGGTTTTGAGCCTGTTTTTACGGCCGAAGTATGTTGGGCATTGGGTTGCAACTTCGATGAATGAGAAACCAGGGTTTTTTAATCCGTCCTTTATGGAGGTTACCAGGTTTTCAATCTGCACTGTAGTCCATCTTGCGGAGTATGTTGCGCCTGCAGCTGCAACGAGCTCGGCCAACTTGAACGGCGCGTCCTGATTTCCGTATGGTGCGGTTGTTCCGAAACTGCCCTTAGGGGATGTCGGACTGATCTGGCCGCCGGTCATTCCGTAAATGTTGTTGTTGATACAGATTACAGTAAGGTTGATGTTTCTTCTTGCCGCATGAATCAAATGGTTACCTCCGATGGATGCCGCATCACCGTCTCCTGTGAACACCACAACGTCCAAGTCCTTGTTGGCGGTTTTCAATCCGGTTGCGAAACTCAAAGCCCTTCCGTGTGTGGTGTGCAGGGAATCGCATTTCAGGTATCCTGGAATCCTTGAAGAACATCCGATTCCTGAAACCATCGCAATATTGTCAAAGTCCATTTCAGCCTTTTCCATTGCGGCCAGAAATGCATTGATGATTGCTCCGTTTCCACATCCCGGACAGAAGATATGAGGCAATCTGTCTTCCCTCAAGTATGGGAGAAACCTGTTTTGTTTATGTTCTGACATTCTATTTACCTCCTATTCTTGCAATTGCATCCAATATCTCATCAGGAGTCGGCAGCAATCCTCCAATAACTCCCATCAAGTGAACGTTGGCCTGCCTTCTAAGGACACGGTCGACCTCATAGTACATTTGACCGAGGTTCATTTCAACCACGAGTATGTCGCTTGCGTTTTTGGTTATTTCCTTCAATTGCTCATCTGGGAATGGCCATGGAGTGTCGATTTTAACGTAACCAACCTTTTGACCGTTCGCCCTTGCCTTTCTGACAGCTTCTGTGGCTGACCTTACAGGGGCACCGTATGAAACTATGATAATGTCTGCGTCTTCACATTCTTCACTTCTCACTGAGCAGATTTTATCCTTATTATTTAATACTTTATCACAGATTCTTTGTATGAGCTTATCATGAGTTTCAGGATTATTGGTGTCAGGGTATCCCCTTTCATCGTGAGTGAGTCCGGTCACGTGTATGTTGAATCCGTCGCCGAATGCCGGCATCGGGGTTGTTCCGTTTTCAACATTCTCAAACGGCAGGTAGTCATCTGTTTTTTCAGGTCTTTTTCTTGGAACGATTTCAATATCGTCATCCACCACTATCTTTTCCCTCATGTGGCCTATGACCTCATCGGCCATGACGAATACCGGGCACCTGTATTCCTCTGCGAGGTTGAATGCCCTGATTGTGAAATCAAAGAATTCCTGAACGCTTGATGGTGACAATGCGATTGGCTCGTAGTCACCGTGTGATCCCCAGCGTGCCTGCATCATGTCCCCCTGTGCGACCATTGTCGGTTGTGCTGTGGATGGTGAGCCTCTTTGAACATCAACTATAACGATTGGAGTTTCTGTCATGAATGCATAGCCTATGTTTTCCTGCATCAGTGAAATACCCGGTCCGGATGTTGCAGTCATTGATTTGGCTCCTCCCCATGATCCTCCAATGATTGCTCCTGCGGATGCGATTTCATCTTCCATCTGGATAAATGACCCTCCGACTTTTGGCAAGTCACGAGCCAAGGTTTCCGCCACTTCAGTTGATGGAGTGATAGGATAGCCTGCAAAGAATCTGCATCCTGCAGTTATTGCTCCTTTAGCGCATGCTTCGTTTCCTTGAATAAAAAATTCTTCAGCCATGTTATACACCTACTTTTTCCCCTTTGTGAAATTAGGATTGAAATTCATCTCATTGTCATCGCTCATCCACCAGTTTTCAGGCAGGTCCACTGTGATTGCCTGGTCTGGGCATGCAATTTCACAGGTACCGCATTTTGTGCATCTGTCTTCAAAGTTGACATATGGTAATTGCACTCCTTTCTTGTTTACATCAGGAGATATTGCATATACGTTTTTATAACACATGAATAAGCAAAGATGACATCCTTTACATAGTTCTTCGTCAATAATAATCAATTTAAAATCTCCTCATAAATTCTATGATAAATAAATCTAGAATGTATTATATTTATGTTAATAAACATTTAAATATCTTATGCGAAATCGTGAAAAAATTAAAAATTTATTAAAAATTAAAAATAAAATAATAATCATGTTAAACTTGACTACACCAATAAGCGACGAGGACATCTCCATGCTTAAGGTCGGCGACAAGATTACAATTTCAGGAACCATCTACACCGGCCGTGACGCTGCACTACCACAGCTGGTTAAACTCCTTGAAGAAGACAGAGTGCCTTTTGAGTTAAAGGGCACTGTTATAATGCACACCGCATTCAGCGAGGCAGGAATTGCTCCGACAACAAGCAGCAAAGTCGAGATTGAATCCTCCATCAAGCCGTTAAGCGAAAAAGGGGTTAAAATACACATCGGCAAAGGGATGCTCAGCGATGAAACGGTTGATGATTTGAATGAGAGCAACTCCATATTTGTGATAACCCCACCTGTGGCGGCATTATTGACCAGCAAGGTTCAAGAGAGAAAATGTGTCCTTTTTGAAAATGAGGGAATGGAAGCAATGTTTGAACTGAAAGTTCATGAAATCCCCGGAATTGTTGCAATAAAAGATGGTGAAAGGATTTAAAGCTTGATATCCCTGATGTATCTTGCAGGAACGCCCGCAACAATAGTGTTTTCCTTCACATCTTTAGTAACCACTGCACCTGCTCCGACAATGGCATTGTCCCCGATTGTAACGCCTGGAGTCACTGTAACATTGGATCCTATCCAAACGTCATTGCCTATTCTGATTGGCGCAGGTATTAAATTTCCTCTTTTTTCCGGATCCTCATTATGGTTCAATGTTGCAAGAACGACATTATGGCCGATCAGCACGTTATCGCCAATGTATATTCCACCCTGGTCCTGGAACCGGCATCCTGAGTTTATGAACACGTTTCGTCCAAGGTGAATGTTTTTTCCGAAGTCTGTTGTGAACGGCGGGAAAAGCCTGAAATCATCACTGACATCTTCACCGATTAATTTTGAGAAGAGTTCGCGCATCTCATCGAAATCATGATAACTGTAGTTTATCTCGCAGGTGATCCTTTGAGCCTCTTGAGAATAATAATTGCAGGCCAGTGCAGCATCCTCATCCATCACCAGCTCCTTGCCTTCATTGAATATTTTTAAAAGTTCATCTAATTCCATCATGGGTAGAATTATGTTAAAAATAGTATATAAAATGATGTTTAATTAATAAAAAAAAGAGTTGAAAAGAGTTATTTTATTATAACTCCTTGATTTTACTTATTCTTCAGCTTCTTCTTCGTCTTCAGCTTCTTCGTTTTTCTCGAATGCGTCTACAAAGTTGACTTTGGTGATTTCGTCAATGTTGTCCCAAATGTCTTTAGCTATTCTGAATCTTGCGAAGGTAATGTCCATGTAGGATTGTTGGTCGAATTTAGCCATATCATCTAATTTGATGTTTGCTACACCGTCTTCGATTGTGATTTCGGTCTTGTCGATGTCAACGTTAGGGTTGGAGTAGTGCAATTCGATCATGCTTTTGATTTTTTCTTCTTCGTCTTCGATTACTTCACATACTTCAACATCGTAGATTAAGTCTTTTCCTGCTAATTCATGGTTGAAATCAACTTTTACTCTTCCGCCGTTTACGGTTAAGATTTTACCGGTTGCGCCTTCGGATTGGATTTTCATACCTGGGTATGGAGTCATTCCTTGTTTTTTGAATTCTTTCATTGGCACTAATTGGATTAATGAAGGGTCTCTTTGACCGAAACCTTTTTCGGAATCCACTTCGATGGTTTTTTTATCTCCAGCTTCTAATCCTATGATTTCTTCTTCGATAGCTGGTAATAAGTGGTTTCCTCCTACAACGATTGGGATTGGTTTGTAGGTTTTGTTTTCTTCGTAGATGCCTGCTTCTTGTGCAACTTCATCGTAAGTGGTGTCAAATACGTCATCAGTTTCTTTTATTTTACCAGTAAAGTTTACTCTTACAAAATCTCCGTTATCTATAGCCATAAAAATTACGCTCCTTAATAATTTTGATTAAATAATTTGTTAATAAATATAACATATAAAGTTTTAGTAACCATTACTTATTAAAGTTTTGTTTATGGGGACTTTCATGTCGAAAATATTTGATATTAAAAAAAATTAAATTCTTAATAATAATAGTCATCACACGCTCTTGGTAAAAAGGCTAATATCCATTAATCATATAAATAGTATTCATGAAAAGAAGAGGAGCCGTCAACCTGCCACTGCATGGGGGCCAACCTCCAAGCTGGCTGTTTTCAAGAATGGTCAAATTATCCGGAGCATTGGCATCAGTAATCATTGAAGAGTACAGTCTAAACGAATTTCTGAACCGAATCTCCAATCCATACTGGTTCCAGGCATTCTCCTGTGTACTGGGCTTTGACTGGCACTCCTCCGGAACAACCACCACCACACTGGGAGCCCTCAAGGCATCACTATCGCCCGAAGAGCATGGAATATACCTGACCGGGGGCAAGGGTGCCAAGTCACGCAAAACCCCAATGGGAATTGAGCATGCAGGTGAAGTGTTCAATCTAAAGACAAAAACCACTGAGAAGCTGATTGAGACAAGTAGACTGTCCGCTAAAATCGACAATTCCTGCATTCAGGACGGCTACACATTATACCAGCACAACTTCTTCATAACCGAAAAAGGAGACTGGGCGGTTGTGCAGCAGGGCCTCAACACTGAAAACAAGTACGCAAGAAGATACCATTGGCTGGGGTCTGAAGTGGATGACCTTCTAAACGACCCCCACAGCGGAATATCCTGCGACATGACGACCCCCAATACCCTGAACATGCCATCTGAGGAAAGCAAGGAAGCGCAGAAAATCAGCGTGGATTTGATTAATGACAATCCCACCCATTTAAGACAATACTTCAAAAGAAAGGACAATCAGCTGCTGCTGGATGACTTCACTTTGCCGCCCCACCATCCAGTACTAGATATGGACATCAGCGACAAGGAGTTTGAAGTCCTGACAAAGGCCTATGAGATACAGCCTGAAAACTATGAGGAGCTGATTCTCCTTCAGGGCATCGGCCCCAAGAAAATAAGGGCATTGGCATTGATATCCGATCTGGTTTACGGTGAACCTGCAAGCTGGAAGGACCCTGTCAAGTACAGTTTCACCCACGGTGGCAAGGACGGTTTTCCTTATCCTGTTGACCGTGAGGTTTATGACAATTCGATTGAAACCATTCGCGACGCTTTGGAAATGGCTCGAATAAAAAAAGATGATAAGTTAAAAGCCATTAAAAGACTTGATGACTTCATATCCTAACGGTTCTCATCATGGATGTTGACGGTTTTTCCATGAGCGGTCGGTATCACTTCAAGCACGGGGTTTTCGAATTCCAACTCGAATTCCTTGCCGTCCATCAGCAGGTGCTGGAATACCGCCAATGAGGACACTTCTGAGTGAGGCTGTGTTGTCACTGACACGTTCCAGTCGGCTGCCTTGTAGATTTTGCCCGGAACCTTGGATCCTCCGACGATTATTAGAATGTCTGAACCGTCCTCGCGCACTTCAGGTGCGATTTCATGTGCCTGTGACCCGTACATGGTCAGGTGAACCACTTTTCCGCCATCTGCCTTCCACTTGTTGATTACGCCCATTGCGCTTTCAGTGTACTCTATCTCGAAATTGCCTCCGAATCTTGACGATGTGTCGCGCACATTATCCATCAATCCGTTATCGCGTTCGCCGGCAAGGTATATTTTGCTTGCTCCGAATGCTCTTGCGGTCAGGCATACATGGGTGGTGATACGGGTGTCCCTTTTCAATCTGTGGTCTAGTCTTAAAACATTTACTTTCATATTATCATTTTACTATTAAATCTTGGAATATTTAAATTTGATGAGAAAAAACCACCGGAAATTGAAGGAGGTGATACCATCATTCATGGTAAATCAAATATATAAATGCATGCATGGCGGTTTTCTCTCACAACACCATGTTTAACGCTAATAGTATTTAAAACAATGCATCAGGCGACTGCAATATTGCTTTTGACTTATTAAAATGATTAAATGAAGTATAGCGCTACAGCCATGAACAGCAATGACAGCAATCGTCCAACCTCATTGCTCATTCCAAGAACATCCCCGTTGGCAAGGACGAAATTGCGCTTGGCGATATGGGCTATTATGATTCCTGAAACTATTGCACCAAGAACTCCGCAGATTCCAACGAATCCTCCAAGAAGGTATGCGATGATGCCAACAACCACTGTTGATGCGAAATAATTAGGTATTTTCATCTCGTTTATGAAATAGCTGCCTATTCCCGGTGTCAATGGTTTTGACAGCAATGCTGTTGTTACAAGGGAGGTTTTTGCAGTCATTTCACAGATTATTATTCCAACTATGAAGTGATAATCAAGTATGTTATATATTCCGGCTATTGTGAGGCTTGCCACAAGGAACAATGTTGCCATTCCTCCGGCGCCCACGCTTGAATCCTTCATCACCATAATCTTGCGTTCAGGTTCTCCGTGAACCATGACACCGTCAGCCATGTCCATCACGCCGTCAAGGTGATTGTATCCAGTTATTATCATTAGAAACGCGTAAACGATTGCTGCTGTGAAAAATGAGTTCAAGTGCAGGAATTCAAGTGACACATAACCGCAGACGGCCGCCAAAATACCGATGAATATGTGCAGGAACGGCCATGCCCATGTAAGCTTGGTCATGTACTCGATTGATGTGAATACATTGATCGGCAGTATTGTCGAGAATGTCAAAAGCCCTAAAAGCGAACGTGTAGGTGAGAATTCCTCATCTTCAAAGTAACTGTCATCTTCCATTGTCTATTCCTCTAATATTTTTGATACGCAACCTGCAATCAAGCCTGCGAACGCTTCGCTGAGCATTGGCGGCAGGCCAAATATTATTCCAGGTTTTAATTCATCATACTTGTTGAAATTGAATATCGCCTTAGTTCCGGCTATCTGATTTGCAACTGCCATCCCCAAAGCCTTGGCACTTGTGAACTGGGTTGAGCCATCCCCATTGAATTCACGAACGGCATTGCAGGCCATGTCCTCACCCATCCTTAATGCCGACATGATGAGTGACGCCACATTGACGTCTGCCAAAGCGTTGAGTATTTCAGCTTCCATGCTGTCCTTCAGCTTTTGTGTCACGTCAACATCAGCAAGAATGTCCAATCCCGCCTCGACAAGGTCACCTATAAGGATTCCTTCAGCCACCAGGTAATCAAGAATGCCGAATGTCAGATTCATCTTGTCGAATGCGTCTTCAATGCTTATCTCAATCGCTTCGCCGATTCTTGTTTTCAGCTCTTCAAAATCAATATCATCAAACTCCGAATTGTTAATGTCCAATGATTCATCATCGCTTTCAGGAATATTGGCCAGTACTGCCAGAAAATCATTAGTGTTAAGGATATTCCGGATATGCAGAGGCAGGCGCATGTCGGCGATTGCATTTGCTTTTGTGGATGATATCAGCTTGAATATTTTAAGCAAATCCCCTGGCGAGATTGCCTTGTCGATGCAGACCACATGACTTATGCTGATTCTGGCGTCAACAAATCCCTTAGGGGAGTTTGCAACAAGGAGCTTGTCTGTGAACTGCTCGAGAACAACGTCATTGTTCATGAATGTGAAAATTGTCAAATCATCATATGCATTGGCGAAATAATCAAGGCTCGAGGTTGCCTGTGCAATGTATGAGCCTTGAGACTGGTTGAATGTCTCGGCCCTTTTAGCGGTTGCGTTGAATTCATCCTTGGCGTTTATGACATTGACGTTTTCAACAATGTCGATTCCATCGCTTACGGTGAAATCGCTGAACGCCAGGAAATGATTCGCATTATTGATGCAAATGCCATAATCCTTCTCGATGATATTTAATTTCATGTGATAATATATATTAATTATTTAATTTAAACTTATATTATAATACAATAGGACTTATCATTATGACAATCATTATCGACCCGCAATCCAGCGGAATAGCCGGAAACATGTTAATAGGAGCATTTGTTGATTTGGGAGCAGATGCCAGCGAACTGAAGGAAGTCATGGAAAAATCAGCACATGATTTCGGGGAAGTTGAGGTGACATTCACCAAAGTGTCAAAGCATGGCATCGACTCCACATTCTGCCATGTTGAAATGCTGGAGCACAAGCATTCGGTTCACTTTAAGGATTTCATTTCAAAAATCAGGGAATTGGATTTGGATGAAAAGGTCATCGACACAGCCTGTAAAATATTTGAAAGGATAGCTGTGGCTGAAAGCCGGGTTCACGGCAAAAGCCTTGAAGAGGTTCATTTCCATGAGGTTGGTGCCAGCGATGCTGTCGCCGACGTGATAGGTTCTGTTTACGCATACTACAGTTTAGGATATGATTCACAGAAGATAATAGGGCTTCCTATAGCCGTCGGCGGAGGCAGGGTGAAGACAGCTCATGGAACAATACCCGTTCCCGCACCTGCAGTTGTTGAGATTTTAAAGGGTGCACTGATGCTTGGAGGTCCGGTGGACAGTGAGCTTGCAACGCCAACAGGCTCAGCCATATATATGGAATTGTGCGACGAAATCAAGGAATTCATTCCTTCAGTCAAACCGGCAAATGTGGGTTACGGTGCGGGTCGCAAGGACTTTGACCATCCGAATGTTTTAAGAATCATTGAAACCCTTGACATGAGCGAAAGCGACAGAATCGATGTCATTGAAACCAACCTTGACCATCTGACCGGCGAAGAAATCGGTTATCTGTTTGACGTGCTCTTGGATGCCGGAGCCAGTGACGTTTCTGTCACACCAATCATCATGAAGAAGAATCGTCAGGGAAGCCTTCTTAAGGTCATTTCCCGAAGGGACAATCGTGAAAGGATTATTGACACAATATTCAAGGAGACTGGCAGTTTAGGCATTAGGATTGCACCGAACATGCATCGAGGAATTGCCAAAAGGGAATTTGAAACCGTGACAGTTAATGTTGAGGGCAAGGATTATGATGTGACCTTCAAGATTGGATACGTCAACGGCAAGGTCATTTCAAGGCGTCCCGAGTTTGAGGATTTGAAAAAAATAGCTAAGGATACCGGTTTGGCTTTAAAGGACGTTAAGGAGTTGGTTGGATGAAAAAGGCGATAAGCATCTTTTCAGGCGGGCTTGACTGTACCGTAGCCACCAGCGTCTTTGACGATGAGTATGAGATTCATGCAATTACTTTCAATTATGGGCAAAAGGCATTCAGGCAGGAATTGAAGGCCTCAAGGAGAATCTGTGAGAAGATGGGTTGGAGCCATGAGGTGATTGACCTTCCCTGGCTTGCAGACATCAGCAATTCAAGCCTGAATACTGATGATGACATTCCTGAGATTTCCATTGATGATCTGGATGATTTGGATAAAGCCAGCGAGAGTGCCGGCAACGTTTGGGTTCCTGCAAGAAACACAGTCTTCACATCAATAGGCCTGGCCTATGCCGAAAGCATGGGGGCTGAAGCAATCATTGTTGGCTGGAATAATGAGGAGGGTGCGACATTTCCAGACAATTCCCGTGAGTTTCTCGATGAGTTCAATGAATTGGTGAGTGTCGGCTCGCCGGATAAAATTAGGATTGAAGCACCATGCATCAACTTGAATAAGGAGGAACTGGTTGAGTTGGGCGTTAAGGTTGGTGCTCCAATGAGGTTAAGCTATTCCTGTTATAAGGGAGAGGATGAACCCTGTGGCGTTTGTGAAAGCTGTGTGAGACGCAAAAGGGCTTTTGAAAAAGTTGGAATATGATTTAATCATATTTTTCCAGACTTTTCTTCCAGTTCGCGTCATCCAAATCCATGTCTTCTCTCATTGAATCCATTGCACAGTTTATTGACACATATGCATCTTCCACTCCTTCTTTTGACTTCATGTAGTTTGCGATGCGTGACCTTTTAAATCCGAATTTTGTGGCTTCCCCGTAGGAGTCTATGTCGGCTCCGATGTATATGAATTCCCAGCTGTGGTTTGATATCAGGTTTTTGATTTGCTGCTTTGTGTATTCATGGGATGCGTTCTCATATCCGTCGGTCATTATTACGACCAGTGTCTTGTTGTCTATTTCCTTGTCGAGAGTGTTTATTGTTTTTCCTATTGCGTCCAATAGTGCTGTTGTTCCCCTTACCCAGTATTCCTTTTCGGTCAATTCCCCTACTTCGTGAATTGGTTTTCTTTTGTAGAGGACTTCGTATTGGTCATCGAAGAGTATTGTTGTGACTCTGGTGTCCAGTTCTTTTTTAATCTCCTTTTGGATGAATGAGTTGAATCCTCCGATTGTGTCTTTTTGGGATCCCATCATTGATCCGCTGCGGTCCAATATGAATATCAAATCCATTTTTTCGTCTTTAGGTGCTGTTTTCATGTTTTTCACTTCCAAAAATGTGTTGGTTATTAAGTTGTGTTTAACTTACACACAATATATTAACCAAATGTGGATGGAGAAAGGAAAAA